>JAYOFA010000012.1:29383-46565 GCA_038116935.1 Puniceispirillum sp. (SeqCode)
ACATGCGTAACTTCCCCGATTTTTTTGCGCCGGTACCCAAGTGATGACCATGTCCTAACCGATGACCATGTCCCAAATGATGACCATGTCCCCTGATATGGCAACTATCGCAAATAAGTTAGGCAACTGCGACCGCCCGGTGCCCTGCCTTGGCTCTATCAAGCAGGTGGGCTTATCGGCTGTTGCCCCCATCAGATTGTTCTATTCATTGGAGTTATAATCATGAAACGTGTTCTTGTTACCGAGGAACTACACCCGCGCGGCATGGCCATTTTGGACGCCGCCCCCGATGTCGAAATTGTCCGTGTTGACGATATCGAACCCGACACCTTGCGCAATGCTGTCAAGGATGTCGACGGGATTGTTGTGCGATCAGCCATTCTCACCACCAATATTTTAGAAGCGGCGTCACGGCTACAGGTGGTGTCGCGCCACGGGGTCGGCTGTGACAATGTTGATGTCGCGCATTTGAGTGCGCGCGGCATTCCGATGGCCATTGCCGCCGGTGCGAACGCCCTGTCAGTGGCCGAACATACATTAGGGCTGATGCTGACCTGTGCGCGTGATCTGGTCCAGCAAGATGCGTTGGTCAAGGCCGGCCGCTGGGCCGAGCGCAACAGCTTTCGGGCGTGTGATCTTCATGGCGCAAAGGTCGTGGTTTTGGGTTTTGGCCGCGTTGGCCGCCGGGTAGCCCCGCTTCTAAAAGCGATGGGTATGGATGTTGTGGTGGCTGATATTGCGCTTGATGACGCGCTGGCCGGTCAGCTGGGCTGCCGCGGGGTCACCGATTTCCGCCCTGAATTGGCCGGCGCAGATTTTCTGACGCTACATGTGCCCCTCGATGACAGCACCCGGCATATTATATCGACCGCCGAACTGGCAGCGATGAACAAAGGCGGCATCGTGATCAATTGCGCGCGCGGCGGCGTGGTCGATAATGACGCGTTGATTGCCGCGCTCGAATCCGGCCATATCCGTGCTGCCGGTGTCGATGTAATGCCGGTCGAACCGCCCGAACCCAACCATCCGTTGATCCTGCGCCATGATGTTGTGATGACACCGCATAACGGGGCCGGTGCCACTTCGTCGGTGATCGCGATGTCGGAAATGTCGGCCCAGAATGTGCTGAATGTTTTTGCCGGCACCTTGACCGATGACTGCACATTCAATCTGAAAGCCTTGCAAGACCATGCTGGCCAATAGGTGGTAAAGGCCGACAACGACAATATCACAACCGGAGTAACACAACGATGAGCGGTACAAACCTGAAAACAACGATGCTGTCTGGGGCGTTAATGACCGGCACATTTTTGAAAACACCGGCGTTTCAGCTGGTCGAAATTTTGGCACGCAGCAAAATGGATTTTGTCGCCCTTGATGCTGAACATTCGCCGTTTGACCGCGCCGCCATCGATTCCTGCATCGCCATCGCCCGCGCCCTTGAATTCCCGGTGCTTGTCCGCGTGCCCGAAGGCAGTGATGCCCAGCTGCTGATGATGCTGGATGCCGGTGCCAATGCGGTGATTGTGCCGCATGTGAACTCGGTTGAAAAGGCGCGCGCCATCGCCAAGGCCGCACATTTCGGGCATGGGGGACGCGGCTTTGCCGGATCGACCCGGTGGGCTGGCTATGCCACCAAGCCAATGGCCGACGTGCTGAAAATGGATAAAGACGAAACCGTGGTCATCGCCCAGATTGAAGAGCCCGAGGGAGTCGAGGCGATCGATGCGATAGCTGCTGTTGATGGGATCGATGCGGTCTTTGTCGGCCCCGCCGATCTGGCGGTTTGTTATGGTGTTACCGATATCGCACATCCAAAAGTGATGAAGGCGATGGAAACGGTGGCAGCCGCCGCCAAAAAACACGGCAAATGCATGGTCACTTTTGCCAGTAACGCCTCGGCTGCTGCCGCGCTAAAAGCTATCGGGGTCACCATGTTCTTTATCGCCTCTGAACATGCGTTCGTGATCGATGGGGCCAACCGCGCCAGTGATGCGTTTCGGTCAGCATGAGTAAGAAAACCGTTTATATCGGCAGTGGGGCCGGATTTGCCGGCGACCGGTTGGATGCCGCGGTGCCGGTCGTTGCCACATTGCAACAGCGGGACGGCCCGCGCTATCTGATTTACGAGGTGATGGGCGAGCGCACCCTTGCTATCGCCCAGCGCATCAAAATGCGTAATCCAGACAAGGGCTATTCGCCCTATCTTGACGCCTATCTTCCCAAAATACTAGCTGACTGCAAGGCGCATAATATCCGCATCGTCTCAAATCTGGGAAATGCCAACCCCGTTGGCGGGGCGCGGCGGGTGCTAGAGATGGCGGCCGAATTAGGCATTGCCGATATGCGCGTGGCGGTCGTGCATGGCGACGATCTGATGACCTTCATGCGCGCCGAAGAGATCGCCGCCTTGCCAACCATCGAGGGTGTCGAGATTGACGGCAGCAAAATATTTGCCGCCAATGCCTATATCGGCGCCCGGTCGGTCGCGGCAGCATTGGCGCTTGATGTTGATGTGGTTTTGGTTGGGCGCACCACCGATGCAGCGCTTGTTCTTGGACCGTTGATCCATGAATTTGGCTGGACCGAGGATAATCTTGACCTGCTGGCAGCCGGCACCCTTGCCGGGCATCTTCTTGAATGCGGTGGTCAGGTGACGGGCGGTTATTTTTGCGACCCCGGGTTCAAGGACGTGCCTGGCATGGACAATCTTGGCTTTCCGATTGGCGAAATTGACGCCACTGGCGGGGTGGTCATTACCAAGGCCGACAATACCGGCGGTATGGTCACGCGCGCCACGGTGATCGAACAGATGCTGTATGAGGTGCATGACCCGGCCGCCTATCTGACCCCGGATGTTACCCTTGACATGACCAACGTCACGATCGCCGATGACGGCCCTAACCGGATCCGGGTTATGGGGGCATGCGGCAAACCACCACCGGCAACATTGAAAGTCACAGTGTCGGCAGATGGTGGCTGGCTTGGTGAGGCGGACTTGATCTATGCCGGACCGAACGCGCTGGCCCGCGCTGAACTCGCGGCCGATATTGTCCGGACCCGGTGCCAACGCCACGGTATCAGTGATCCCATCCGGTTTGACATTACGGCCAGCGGGTCGGTGTTTGACAATCATGACGGCATAAGGCGGCGCGGCGAAAACCGGCCGCTTGATGGGGAATACCGTCTTCGCACCGCAATCCGCACTGCCGACAAAGCATGCGCGCAATATGTCAATGACGAGGTATTAAGCCTGTTTTGTTCCGGTCCGGCTGGCGGCGGCGGCTATCGTTGCAACATCACCGGACAGGTTGAGACTGCCTCGGTTCTGGTGCCGCGTGGCCCGGTCGAAGCGCGTTGTTCGGTCGAGGAGATCAAACCATGAGCGCAACAATGCGGGTACGCTTGCACGAGGTCGCCCATGCGCGGGCCGGTGACAAAGGCAATCGGTCAAATATCGTGGTTGCGCCCTATCATCCGGACCTGTTTGCCTATCTTGTCGAACAAGTGACCGAGGACCGCGTACATGACCTTTTCAGACATAAGGGCGCAACAGCCTGCACGCGCTACATCTTGCCCAATTTACCAGCGATGAACCTGGTCATTGACGATGCGCTTGAAGGCGGGGTGAACAGCTCGCTCAATCAAGACCTTCACGGCAAGACGCTGTCATTTTTATTATTGGGCGAATTGTTTGTCGAGGTGCCGGCAGACCTTGTACCTAACCGGCAAGGCTAGCCACAACCGGTTCATATAGGGGCTTGATTGGGCGCAATCACGCCGCCTGATGGTCACGCATCAAATCTTCAAATGACGTGATCTTGCCGGCAATCGCGCTGGCCAACACCGTTGGCGGGCTGGCAAGCCACACCTGGCCAGGGCCACCACGGCCCGGGAAATTCCGGTTGATTGCCGAGATTGTTATTTCGTCTTCATGGCTGGACACACCCGGCCCGCAATGGCCGCATGCCCCGCAGGACGGCCCCAGCAATTCAGCCCCAATCGCATCAAACACTTCCAAATAGCCCTGCTCGCGGCAATAGTCCCGCACCTGCACTGTGCCGCATTGTAGATATAATTTGACCCCCGAGGCGACCGTTAAACCATGATCCATCGCCCATTTGGCGACCCGATAATAATGGTCAAAATCAGCGCGTTTGCCGGCGGTGCATGATCCGCCATAGGCAATATTCGGCACCACTGTCTGTGCAAGATCCGCCAGCGCCACCCCATTACCCGGATCACCGGGGCGGGCCAGCATTGGGGTGATTGTGCTGCAATCAAGGGTGATCGTTTCGGCATAGACCGCATCCGGGTCCGCGCACATCCACGGCTCTATCTGAAAATCGATCCCGCGGCGTTCTTTCAAGAAACGCACGGTTTCGGTATCCGGCGCACAAATACCGGTTAGCCCGCCAAGCTCGGCAACCATATTACAAAGTGTCGCCCGTTCATCGATCGACATCGCATCGATCACCGGACCGGTAAATTCAAAGATACGGCCAAGGCCGCCCCCATTACGAATCTTGTCGGTAGCCAGCAAGGTCAACACAATATCCTTGGCGGTGATGCCGGCATTACATGCGCCGTCTAGCCGGATCAGCAATTCTTCAGCCATGGTCAGCCGGATCGCGCCGGTTAAAAAGGCATTGGCCATATCCGTGGTGCCAACGCCATAGGCAAAACAGCCAATTGCGCCCGAATGCGGTGTATGGCTGTCGGTACCAACAACCACCCGTCCCGGCAAGGCGTAGCGTTCGGCCATCATCGCATGCGATATGCCCTCAGACCCCTCTTCCCCAACAAGATAGCCATGGTCTTTCAGCCCATAATCTTTGGCAAATTGGCGGTGCGCCGCGCTAAGATCGCGCACCTGTGGCAGCAGGCCAAGCTTTACATGCGTTGGCGAGCGATGGGCATAAGAATTGTGATCCTCAAAAAACAAAATCTTTTCAGGTTCAAAAAATTTTAACCGTCGCCCGAAACGCTGGTGCAGCATATGCGCGGCCATGCCTGAATAATATTCATGGATAAACCGGAAATCGGCCTGCACAAACCCGCCGGTGCCCGGCGTTTGATCCCAGTCAAGCCCATCAATCGCCAGCGCAAATCGGGACACAATTTTTTGTGACAGGGTTTGTGGTCCATCATTTTTGACCGGTTCCGGACGGGCTTTTTGCAAAAACTTTTGTCCGTATGACAACAGGCCGCCAGCGCGCACAACCGCTTGGGCCAGCGGGTCACGACCTGCCACAATCTCGTCAATGCTGATATCTTCGCCAGCACGCAATCGGTTAACAAGCCCCATATCGGTTGACGTCAACAAACCGATATTGTCGCAGTTCTGACGATAGATACGCTCAAAGCTCTCGGCGATCACCAGCTTGATCCCCGCCGCCAGTTCGGCGACCGGTGAATGTTCGCGCGATGATCCCTTGCCATAACGTTTGCCGCCAACGATGACCGTAAAATCACTGTTAGCCAACACCCCTTCACCAAACACTTTGCTGCCATCTATGATGGTGCCGGTATGCGCAAATTGCCCCAGCCTTTCGTCAAATACCAGCATACAGGGAAGCGGTGTGATCTCGTCTGTCGAGACGTCATTTCGTAACGCACCGGCCTCGGCCAAAGAAAGATCTTCGCCGGCAAGCTGCCGCGTCACCGCATCGGGTGCGGTACCCAAAATCAAAATACGTCCGTCTAGCTTCATCCGCTTTATCCCTGTTCCCGCAACCAGCGGACATGCGCCATCCGCTCGGCTCGGGCCTCGGCGCGCTCATCCATCGACAAATTGTTCAAATTGGCCAGCAAGATGTGCTCTTTGCGGACAATTTCCTCGGCCATTTCAATCACCGCATCTGCCACCGCGGCCGGCACCACGACAACGCCGTCACCATCGCCAACAATAATGTCACCGGGGTTGATAACGACGTGGCTGCCCTCGGGCCCAGGCAGACTGACCGGCACATCGCGGCCGGTGATCTGGATCCGCCGTGCGCCATTTGACGGAATTGCGCCTGCCGCAACAATCGGTAATTCGCCGGCAGCCACCTCATCGCGGTCTCGGATAAACCCGTCGGTAACAAAACCGGCCGCCTGCGCTTCGACAAGATCGCCGGCAATCAAACCGCCCAATACCGCGCCACCGCGAAAACCGCCAACTGCAAAAATCAACACCGCCCCCGGCGTCACCATGGCCGGTAAACCATACATAGGCAGATAGCTACCCGCTGTCGCCGTGGTGCGTGTCGCCACCCGCCGTTCGCCGCGCACACAAACCGCGGGCCCACAAAAGGGCGTGGCACAACCCATCGGAATCAGCCCCGGATCCAGTGTCTGGCTGTGAAAGCCGGCCTCATCCAACACATCGCTGACTGGCGACGGGCCAACCGCCGCAAACCGGTCAAAAATAGTCAAACAACCACCCCCCGATGCAGCTGACTAGCTGTAAATCTCGCTTGAATATTTGGTAGCAAGAAAAGCCTCTAGCCCTTCGATGCCACCTTCATAGCCATAGCCGCTGAATTTCAGCCCGCCGAACGGCGTCTCAACCGAATGGATATGCAGCGAATTGACCGCCAACATACCGGTTTCAATTTCTGATTTCAGCGTCCGGGCCGTTGCCGGATTGCTGGTAAAGGCATAGGCCGCCAGACCAAATGGCAGGCTATTGGCACGGACAATCACCTCATCAAGCGATGCAAAACTGGTTGTTGGCGCAACCGGACCGAATGGTTCTTCAACCATAATGCGCGCCGTCTCCGGAACATTACCAAGCAAGGTCGGCTGATAGAATGACCCCGGGCTTTGAATCCGTGACCCGCCAACCAACAGCTCGGCACCCTTGGACACCGCATCGCTGACAAACCCATCCATAATATCAATCCGGCGTTCGGCGACCAATGGCCCCATTGTCACGCCATCATCAAGCCCATTGCCGATATTGACCGCCTCGATATGTTTTTTGAAGGCGGCCAGAAAAGCGTCATGCACCGGCTCCTCGACAAAGAAACGGGTTGGCGATACGCAAACTTGCCCGGCATTACGGAATTTGCCAGCCGCGCAAAATTGTGCGGCGGCGTCAATGTCGGCGTCCTTAAACACCATAACCGGCGAATGCCCGCCTAGTTCCATCGTGCAGCGGATCAAATTGTTTGCGGCCAATTTCTGAAGATGGATGCCAACCGGCACACTGCCGGTAAAGCTGAGCTTGCGCGGGATCGATGACCCAAGAAGATGTTCGGATACCTCGGCCGGCACGCCAAACACGATATTGAGAACACCGGCTGGCAAGCCAGCTTCCATCAGCGCTTGCCCAATGGCGATCGCCGTGGCTGGGGTTTCCTCGCTGGGCTTGATCGTGATCGAGCAACCGGCTGCCAGTGCGCCAGCAACCTTGCGCATTACATTGGTCGCCGGAAAGTTCCACGCCACAAAGGCCAGTGTCGGACCAACCGGCACCTTGCGCGCCTCATGCTGCATATTGGGAAAGCGCGACGGGATGATCCGGCCATAGACCCGCTTGCCTTCCTCGCCATACCAGCGCAACAAATCGATCGCCACCTGCATCTCAATACGCGACTCGGCCAATGGCTTGCCCATTTCACGGGTTAGGTTGGCACTGTTGGTCTCGAACCGGTCTTCGAGAATCCGCGCCGCCTTTTCCAAAATCGCCTGACGGCTGATCGGGGTCATCACGCGCCATTGGTTGAACCCGGCAAGACTGCTGTCAAGCGCGCGGTCCAGATCGGCAGGACTGGCATGCGGGACCTGACCAATTTCGCTGCCATCGGCAGGACAAATGACCGGCTCGCTTTTACCGGATGTGCCAACGGTCCATTCGCCGTCAATCAACATTTTCAGTTCAGGATAGGACATGATCGAGTCTCCGTTGGTCAAGATGTGGGCTATGCAGGTGCAGCATGTAACATACCATGTGATTGATCTGTTATCGCACAGCCGTCATTCGCTTGGCAATCATTGCCTGCCGCCCGGCTTTGCGCCTGGTCACACCGCAAGGTTATTGGCCCCCAGTGCCGTGAGGTCGGTTTCGCCGATCAACCCCAAGGTGATGTCGGCTTCTTCGGCAAGAATATCGGTAATACGGTGAATGCCTTTTTCACCGGCCGCGCCTAATCCATACAGAAACGGACGGCCTGCCATGACAAAATCAGCCCCGGCGGCACGCGCCTTGATGACGTCTTCGCCGCGCCGGACTCCCCCGTCAAAGACCAGCACCATATCATCGCCAACCGCGGCGCGGATTTGGGGTAATGAATCGATGACCGCCGGCGCCGCATTCAATTGCCGTCCCCCATGATTGGAAACGTAAATCGCATCGACGCCCATCGTGGCCATACGCCGCGCATCATCGGGCGATTGCACCCCCTTAATGATCAACTTATGCGGCCAGCGCGCCCGTAGGCGCGCCAAAAAATCCCAGTCGGCCCCCGCCCGGTTGGCGGTCCGGTCAAAGGCCGAGACATGCACCGATGTATGAAAATTCATCGGCTTTGGCACCCCAGCCATAAGGGTCGATAAAACCCAGCGCGGATGGCTGGCAAAATCCATCACCGACGCCAAATCCATGCGCGGCGGATGGCCAAAACCGGTGCTTCGCTCGCGGTTGCGCATCGATAATACCGGCACATCGACAGTCAGAATAAAATGCTTGTAGCCAGCCGCCTCGGCGCGGTCGATAAGTTCATTGACAAACGCGTCCGACTGGCCGGCATAAAGCTGGAACCACGCATAACCGTCAGCCATTTCGATCATCGTTTCAAGCGGCGTTGAGGCGGCGGTTGACACACATAATGGTATCTGGCGGGTTGCGGCCAGCCGGGCCAGCGCCTGGTCCCCACCAGGCCAGGACAGGTTGCACATCCCCATCGGGGCAATGCCAAAGGGCAGGCCGACATCCATGCCCAGAATCTGTCCGGTAAGTCGGCGCGCCCCAACATCACGCAACACCCGCGGCATCAACCGCAAATCGCTAAGCCGGCCCGCATTCAGCTGCGCCGCTTTTTCATCGCTAGCCGCGCCGTCAACATAGTTAAAGATCATCCGTGGCAGACGTTTTTGCGCGAGACGGCGCGCATCACTCATCGAAAAAATCCCCAAATGCGCGTGCATCAGCGTGCCTCCCCTTCCCAGCGCCAGCGATTAGGACCCGCCGCATAGAAAATGTCAATCATCGCGCCGATCGACAGCCAGCCGATAAATCGTTTAATCAATAAAGGTGGCAAACTCATCAAGCGTTGCCCGCGCCGAATGCACCCTATTGATCGGGGCATCAGTATCTTCAAAGCCGATAGCGAGGCCACAGGCCAGCATCAAATCGTCCGATGCGCCGGTTGCGGCGCGCACATTGTCATGAAAGAACGTCCAATAGCCTTGGGCACAGCTGGCAAGACCATGGTCTTCACATAACAGCATCAGGCTTTGCAAAAACATGCCAAGATCCATCCACTGGCCATAGCTTAGCGACCGGTCAATATAGGCAAACACACCAACCGGCGCATTAAACAGCAGCGCATTTTTGGCAAATTGCGCGCGCCGCCCGGCCTTGTCTTCACGTGCGATCCCAAGAACCCGGTAAATATCCTCGCCAATCGCAAAGCGCCGCGCATCAAATTCGGTTTTGAGCGGTTTTGGATAGACCGCATATTCAGGCGTCGACATGGGCTGGTTTTGGGCAATCGCCTCACGGGTGGTGGTCTTCAGGTTGGCCAGCGCACCGCCAGTCAAAACAAATATCTGCCACGGTTGCAAATTACCGTTCGATGGGGCGCGGGATGCCTGTTCGATAATGGTCCGCAGCAATCTGCTATCAACTGGCCGATCCAGAAAAGCGCGGCAGGATTTGCGATGCTGCAAGGCGTGTTCGACCGTCATTGTTACCCTCGTTCTTATTGTCTTGTTGCTGAAAGTCTGCTTGCCGGTATCATCAAACAACCGTGCTGCTTGTCAACAGGCCTCGATAATCAAGGCCATGCCCTGACCCACACCGATACACATGGTACATAGCGCATAGCGCCCGCCACGGCGGTGCAATTCATAGGCGGCGGTCAATACCAACCGCGCCCCCGACATGCCAAGCGGATGACCAATAGCAATCGCCCCGCCATTCGGGTTCACATGCGGTGCATCATCGGCAACCCCCAATTCACGCAAGCAAGCGACCCCTTGCGCGGCAAAGGCTTCGTTGATTTCAATCACATCCATATCATCAATGCCAAGACCGGCCATCGCCAAGGCCTTGCGGCTGGCTGGCACCGGCCCGATACCCATGATGCGCGGCGGCACGCCCGCTGTGGCGCTGGCCACAATTCGTGCCATCGGGGTCAGCCCATAGTGATCACACGCGGCGCGCCCCGCCAACAGCAGCGCGGCGGCCCCGTCATTGACCCCGGAGGCATTGCCTGCAGTGACGGTCGATCCAGGCCCATTAACACCACCAAGTTTGGCCAGCTGTTCGATTGTTGTGTCGGGGCGTGGATGCTCATCCCGGTCGATGCTGATCGGGTCGCCGCGGCGTTGCGGCACCTGCACCGGCAGGATTTCATCGGCAAACACACCAGCTTTGTCGGCGGCCGCCCAGCGCTGTTGCGAGCGCAGCGCAAACGCATCTTGATCGGCACGGCTAATCCCGTAATCGGCGGCCACATTATCAGCTGTTTCCGGCATTGAATCGACCCCATAGGCCGCCTTCATCGCCGGGTTCACAAACCGCCAACCGATGGTCGTGTCATAAATCTCGGCCTTGCGACCAAAGGCGGTTTCAGATTTTGGCATCACAAACGGCGCGCGGCTCATACTCTCGACACCGCCGGCAATCACCAGCTGCATATCACCGGTCCGGATCGCGCGGCCGGCCAAGGCCACCGCATCCAGCCCCGACGCACATAAACGGTTGATCGTGCTGCCAGGCACCTCGACCGGCAACCCGGCCAGCAACAGCGCCATTCGCGCCACATTACGGTTGTCTTCACCAGCCTGATTGGCACAGCCAAAAATCACATCCTCGATCGCCACCGGGTCCAGCGACGGGTGCCGCGCCAGCAAGCCGCGGATGACCGTGGCCGCCATATCGTCTGGCCGCATCGTGGCAAGACCGCCACCAAAACGGCCAATGGGGGTGCGGATGGCATCACAAATAAAAGCGTCCATAAGATCCTCGGTTATCTTCTTCTTCCCTATATCTGGGTTCTTGCCTATATCCGGATGTGGTTATGGGCATCATGTTGAGATTATGTGTCAAAACGGGGGGCCTGACGATACCGGTGCCGGCACAGCCGTCTAGACCCCAAGATAACGCGATTTCAAACCCGCGTCAGCCAGCAATGACGCGCTGTCACCCTGCCACGCAATCTGCCCCTTTTCCAAAATGTAATGGCGGTCAGCCAGCGTGGCTATCGCTGTGACATTTTTGTCGATAATCAGGATCGACTGCCCCTGTTGTTTTATCGCGGCAAGACAAGCCCATATCTGGCTGCGGATGATCGGGGCCAGCCCTTCGGTGGCCTCGTCCAAAATCAGCAACAGCGGGTTGGTCATCAGCGCCCGCCCGATCGCCAACATTTGTTGCTCGCCGCCCGACAGATGGTTGCCAGCATGATGCTGGCGTGCAGCCAGCCGCGGGAATAGGTCAAGCACCGTTTGATAGGTCCAGCCCGGCGTTCGTCCATCACCCGGCGGCCGGTAAAATGTGTTGAGATTTTCAGCCACCGTCAGATTGCTGAAAATCTGCCGCCCTTCCGGCACAAGGCCGATACCGGCGCGGGCAATTTCATAGGTCGGGCGGCCGTCACGGTCATCACCAAATCGCGAAATGCGTCCCGCTTGCAAGGCCAATTGCCCCATGATCGCGCGCACCGTGGTGGTTTTGCCCATGCCATTTCGGCCCATCAGTGACACGCATTCGCCGGCGTGAACCGATAGCGATACGCCGAATAACACCTGCCCCGCCCCATAGCCGGTTTCAATATTGTCAAGTTCCAGCATGCTTAGCCCTCACCGCCAAGATAAGCGGCTTTGACCGCATCATTGCTGCTGATTTCCTCAGCCGTGCCAGTCGCGATGATGGTCCCTTCGACAAGCACGCTGATCCGGTCGGCAAGACGAAACACAACATCCATATCATGCTCGATCAGCAGAATGGCGACCTGACCGCGTAACCGGTCGATGATATCGGCCATGCGGCGGCTGTCTTGGGGGCCGGTTCCGGCCATTGGCTCGTCCAGCAATAAAACGCTTGGCGCGGTTGCCAGCGCCAGCGCCAATTCCAGCATCCGACGATCACCATGCGCCAGATCCTGCACCGGACGGTCGGCCTGATCAGCAAGCCCGACCCGCTCTAGGATATGGTAAGCACCCGCGATCAGGCTGGCATCACTGAACGCCGGATATAAAAAGCGGAAACTGTCACCGCGGCGCGCTTGCTCGGCGATGATTGCATTTTCCAGAATGGTGAAATCCATCAGCACATTGCTGATCTGGAATGATCGGCCAATGCCGGCACGCACCCGTTCTGGTATCGACAGGGCGGTGATATCACGTCCCATCAGGTGAATATGGCCGCGATCAGGTGCCAAGGCACCGTAAATCTGCTGCACAAGCGTGGTTTTCCCGGCGCCATTCGGCCCGATCAAGGCGTGAATTTCCCCCGGCAAAACGCGAAAAGACACATTTTTTGTCGCCGTCAATGCGCCAAAAGACTTGTCCAGATGGGTGATCTCAAGAACCGGGTTTGGGGTCATCGCACTGACCGTCCTGCCTTATCGGCTGCCCACCATCGGTCCAACAACCCAACAAGCCCGCCACGCCCAAACATCACCACCATGATCAGAATTGGCCCAAACAGGATCATCCAATTTTCGGCATAGGCCGGTGCCACCACGCCAAGAAGCCACGGCAGCATCTCTTCAAGAAGCAGAAAGACAATCGCCCCAAGAAGCGGGCCGGCAAGCGTCGCCAGCCCACCGAGGATGATAATGATCATCAATTCACCCGACCGGGTCCAATGCATGATATCGGGCGATACATATTCTTGCCAGCTGGCAAATAAAGCACCGGCAAGACCGCATATCACCGCCGAAATCACATAGCCGGTGATTTTGAAGCGGAGCGGCACAAGCCCCATCGCCTCAACCCGCGATTCATTGCTCTTGATCGCCCGCAAAGTCACCCCAAAGCGAGAGCGCACAATGAACATTAACGCCAAACCAACCAGCGCCAGACATATCCAGATCAGGAAATACAGCCGCAACGGGTCATATAAATCGACAACCCCAAATGCGGCCCGGTCAATGCTCATCCCATCATCACCGCCATAGGTTTCAAGCGAGACAAACAAAAAGAACAACATCTGGGCAAAAGCCAAAGTGATCATGATAAAGTAAATGCCGCTTGTCCGCAGTGCCAGATAGCCGATCACCAAGCCCGCCGCCCCACAGGCGACAAGGCTGAAAAGAAGATGCGCCCAGCCGTTGGTAATGCCGTAAAACTGACTGATACCAACACAATAGGCGCCAATGCCAATAAAAGCGGCATGACCAAATGAGACCATGCCCCCATAACCAAGCACCAAATTCAGCCCCATCGCCGCCATGCCAAGCAACATGATCCGCATCGCCACGTCATTCCAAAAGGGCAGATCGGCAAAATGCGTAAAAATGGGGAACAGCGCAAAGCCCACAATCAACAGCCATAAAAGCCGGTTGTCGCGAATCCCATCACGGCCAAGGCGCATTAAATCGGCAAGATAGCCAAGCATGTCTTACGATCCTTTTGCCGGAAACAGGCCGGTCGGCCGAAACATCAACACCAGCGCCATCAATATATAGACAAGCATCGATGCCAACGCCGGCCCCGCCCCGTCAGCCGCAGCCTGATCAATCACAAGGCGCAACAAAGCCGGCAGAAACACCCGCCCCAATGTATCGACAAGCCCGACAATGATAGCGGCAATAAAGGCCCCGCGCACCGATCCGATGCCGCCGATGATGATCACCACCAAAGACAGGATCAGCAAAGGCTCACCCATGCCGGGCTGGACGGATGTTAACGGCCCCAACAGCATGCCAGCCACACCGGCAAAACAGGCCCCGGTGGCAAAAATCAGCCGGAACAAAATCTTGATATTGATTCCTAGGGCGGCGGTCATCATGGGGTTGCTGGCCCCGGCCCGCACCATCGCCCCAACGCGGGTTCGCGACACAAATAGATGAATGGCCAGCGCCAGCACAAGACCGGCCAGAATCACCGCAAGGCGATAGGCCGGATAGGGCGTGTCTGGCAGAATTTCGACAAAGCCTGACAAAGACGGCGGCAAGTCTGAATAAAGGGCCGCCGGCCCAAAACCAATACGGATCACTTCGTTGAAGAACAGGATCAGCCCAAAGGTTGCCAGCACCTGTTCCATATGGTCGCGCTGGTAAAGATGCCGGATAATCAGAAACTCAAGAAGATACCCGCTGGCAAATGTCACCGGAATAGCCAGCAAAAGACCAAGATAGAAATTGCCCGTCGCGCCGGTAATCGCCGCCGCCGCATAGGCCCCAATCATCACCTGAGCGCCATGCGCCAGAAACACAAAATCCATGATTCCCAAAATCAGCGTCAAGCCAGCTGCCACCAGAAACAGCGTCACCCCGGCCTGCAGGCCGTTGAAAGTCTGTTCAAGAATCAGTGTCATTGTCATGAAAAATGCCCCGGACATTCTTGTCACGCCGGCCGGTTATCTGCTGGCCAGCATCAGGCGTCCGGCGATCTTTTGACCGCCGGCACCTTAGTGTCACTGGCTAAAATTTACAGGCGCTGGCGTAAGAATCAGCATGATCGGTAAAGACCGTTGAAATCACTTTGGTGGTGACGACCCCGTCCGCATCCTTGACCGCTTCGCGCAAGTAAATGTTCTGAATCGGAAAATGATTGCTGTTCATTTTCAACGCGCCACGCGTTGTCGGAATGCCGCCCGCGGCAAGTGCGGCACGCATCTTGGCGGTGTCCTTACTGCCCGCTTTGGCAATCGCATAGTCGATGGCCATGATCGTGTCATAGGCCTGTGCCGCATAGAAACTTGGATAGCCGCCATGTTTTGCCTTGTAGTCGGCAACAAATCTCTTGTTCATCGGATTATCAAGATCGGGTGACCATGTCTGTGTGCCAAGTATGCCAAGCGCACTGTCTTTCAATGCTGGCAGCGACACCCCGTCAACACTAAAGACCTGATAGAGTTTGCTGACCTGATCCATGCCCGCCTGTTTCCACTGCTTGACAAAATTGATCCCCATGCCGCCAGGCTGGAAAATCATCGTTGTCTCGGGCGCTACCGCCCGCAAGGCTGACAGTTCGGCCTGAAAATCACTTTGCCCAAGCTTGGTATAGACCTCGGCGGCAATCGTGCCTTTGTAATGGCGTTTGAAGCCAGCCAGCATATCCTTGCCAGCCTGATAGTTCGGCGCGATCAGATAAACCGATTTGACACCCGCATCCTGCATATGTTTGCCCATAGCCTCGGGAGTCTGGTCATTTTGCCATGACAGGGAAAAGAAGTTTTGATGACAATTTTCACCGGCAATCGGCGATGGGCCGGCGTTCGAGCTGATCAGCAATTTGTCGGCCCGTGTTACCGGCTTGTGAATCGCCATCAGCAGGTTTGACCAGATGACCCCGGCGACAATATCGACCTTGTCACTTTTCAGCAGCCGGTTGGCCAATTGCTTGGCAACATCGGGCTTGCGCTGATCATCAACAAACACCACCTCGGCATCCATGCCGCCAAGCTTGCCGCCCTGATGTTCAAGCGCGAGATTAACGGCGTTCTGCATCTGCTTGCCAATGATACCCGCCCCACCTGACAAGGTTGTCATATAGCCAATTTTGACATTGTCGGCCAAAGCCGGCGCTACCATCATCGCCATCGCGACGACAGCACTGCTAAAACTCTTTTTCATTGTTATCTCCCTAATGCCTGTGACAGGCCCCTCCGCTTTATATCAAAGAGGCTGTTATATCATGCCAAAGCGCCGACCATAGCCATCATCACAATTATTGTGAAGCACGGAACTAGACATGCCGTTACCCTAAATTGGCCTCTATAGTGGCAAAATCGTATCGATTCATCAATCAAACTTGCGTCCGATCCGTGCGGCGGCCCGCCGCATAATATCTATATGGCACCATAGCGGCATTTTATCCGGTGTCGCCGGGATGTTTGCCTAGCGAACGTCAACACCATATTGCTGTGCCAGCCGAAAAAGCAACTGCCAGAGTGAGGCGGCATAGCTACGCGGGACCAGTAGGTTAAACCCGTCATCGGCGCGCCACAGGGTTACCCCGACATGATGAATTGCACTTGATACAACCGCATCATCGGCAAAGGCTGCCAGCCGCAAATCAAGCGGCAGGCAATGGCCCAACAATGTCGCGGCGCGGGGCCCGGTCACCGTGATCCAGCAGCGTGCGTGCGAAATATCCAGGACGGCCCCGACCCCAGATTCGACCGACAGCGGCGTGGCCACAGGTGCCGGGCTGACAAGCCACCATTTTAATGGCTCAACCCGCAACAGTCTGACATCACCAGCCCGGCTGACACGGCCTGCCGCCGGCACTGCTGCCACCCCGGCTGTGGCCATAGCCACCGCACCCATGTGGTCCAGCGTGTCAGGCCAGGCGGCAAATTGCATTTGCGTGGCAGCTTGGATTTCCGCCAATATGATGCCCCCGTCACCATCGTCACTATAGGCCCCATAGCGGCCCGGCTGGCGATCGCGGTCTATGGCTGAAGACCAGTTAGTCATGCATGCGCGCTCCCTCAGGGTCAAACATATGGGACGAGACAATTTCAACCGCAACATCGGGACCGCGCACCGGATCCGATGCCACCACCCGGCGGCCGTCCCATGCCGTGCATCCGCCTGCAATATAGCCAAGCCCGATCCAATGCCCCAAAGCAGGCGAATATGTCACAGCGGTAATCCACCCCACCCCAAATTCGCCCGCAAATTCGCCGGCAAATTTGGTCGTTTCACCAGCGGGGAATAACAGCGCCCCGCTTTTGAATCTTTTCCCGCGGTCTTGCGGAAAAATACCCACAAGCTGTGGCCGGTCGGCCTGTTGCAGCTGTGGTCTTGCCCGCAAGGCCGCGCCGATAAACGGCTTCTTCTTTGACGCCATT
>JAYOFA010000013.1:0-39872 GCA_038116935.1 Puniceispirillum sp. (SeqCode)
CACGGAGCGAGACAACCGTAGTGCAACTCAGACAGGATACATCCAATGTCAGAAAAGGTCTCAGTTAGTCTTCCTCGCTTAAAACACATCATCGGCGATGAGAAAGCCAACCCGCCCATCAAGCCCATCATCCCCATATCCAAAACGGCGTGGTGGAAAGGTGTGGCTGAAGGCAAATACCCACAGCCGATCAAGATCAGTGAGAAGGTTACTGTCTGGCGCTCAGATCAGATCGAGGCGTTAATCGAGCAGCTATGCGCCAAGCAGCGGCAATGACAGTCAAACATTTTTTGATAAATATTTTGTCTAATAGGGTTTTCCCACGAAAAAAAAAATGAAAAAAAATTTTGAAAAATGGCGTTACAAACGTTACAGCGTTACAACTGTTGCTCACCAAGGGTTGTAGCTGTAACACTTTGTAACGTTGTAACACTTTTTATACTCATAAAGCCGTTCGCGGGGTCATTTTGGAAAAACAGAAACAGAAAATGGTGGAAAAAACACTTATGGAAAATGAAGACAAGCCATCTGGTAAGGTCGGAAGACCGGCTGGGCTGACAAACCGACAAAGGGAATTAGCTATGTGTTTAATAATTGCCGCTAAAGACCTTCATAATATTGCGCCTTGGCGCAGTAACTCTCGAGATACTGGGCCCGATTCTGTTGCGCCCAACGCGGCGGCTATACCAGCGGCATGACCTGTTGCAAATGCGGTACCCATGACCCTTGCAGATGCATAAGCGCCGGGCTCTGCGCCTAGTGTTCTGCCTCCGAGCCAGAGGTTGTCCAACCCTTTGGGAAGCAATGCACCAAGTCCGATTCCGTATATGCCATTTCCACCAATCTTCCGATATTCAACGTGGCCCGGACCATGATGGATTTCCATGGGCCACGCACCCAACGCGACTGTATCATCAGGCCGTAAGGCTTGCGTCAACGCGGCCTCTTTTAGGGGAGATCGTGCAGCTACGTGACGGGTTTCTCTAATGCCAATCTTCGGTCCGGTAGCTATCACATAAGCGTTATCACAACCTTCAACCTCAGCGCGTAACGCGGCCACAGCATGCCAAGCCGCTGCACGCCCATCGCGTTCAGCTTTTGCTAGATCATCACCGTCAAGCCCCTGCGTTTCTACGTCTATTGACAACCACCACAAATCGTTACTGCCGGGTAAATTTGTCATGAATCCGCCATTCGCACGAATCTCGGCAACGCCGACACGCGTTTTGATGTTTTTGAGTGCGTTGGCACGTGTAGTTTGATCAAGCACTGTTTTTGATGAAACACCGCCGATGCGAACCGGGTAAGAAGCAGGCTGGATGTGAGAGGTGTTGTGTAGATTGCATGGCTCGGCGCCGGCAAGGAACGCCAAAGCCGCATCACCTGACGCATCTACAAAGGTGTCTGCAGACACATCACGTAAGCCACGCGGGTCATAAAGCCGCAGTGCTTTGATTCTGCCTTGTGTCACATCGGCGCCGATAACTTGTGTATGTAATGTCAATTCGGCTCCACTCTCTTCAATGGTCCGGTCAAGCGCAATCTTAGTGGCTTCAGGGTTTAAGCGGATATTCCAGTTTCCGGTTCCCGAGTAATAGGGAGCTACATCCATCCCAAGCTTCGAAAGCTGGTCCAAAGCTAGTCTGCCAACACCTGATACAACTGGTTGAGGCACCGTGGCTGGACGCTGTGCGAAGAAACCGCACCAAGCAAGGACTTGGGACAGGGTCGCGGCACCTCCAAGGTATCCTTGTCCTTCTATCAATAAAACGCGAGCACCGGTTTGCGCCGCACCAACCGCGGCAGACACACCGGCGCTACCGCCGCCAACAACGATAACTTCGTAATGTTCGGTCATGCCTCAATCTCGGCAAACAACGAAGGTCCGAGGAAAGAGTGAGCAGCCTTGACTGCGATGTGGTCCGTTGATCGTACAACCAGTGTTTGCAAACCTGCAGCGCTTAGGTGATTCCACGAAGAGGGGCCTGCCGAATGTGCCAAATCATCGGTTTCTACTCGTTCTCGTCCACTGATGGTTTTTATCTTTTCCATGGCATCAACCATTTTTGCAGCCAAAGCAGCAGGCCAGTAAAGATCACCCCTAATATCATCACCACAACGAGTCCCGCGTACATCTTTTCTGGCACCAGCACTTCCCAATAATAAAAAGTCATGTAGCCAACCCCCTGTTTTGCTCGCAGAAACTCGACAGAGATGATGACGATCATCGCGGTCCCGAGTGCAATTCGCAAACCGGCAAAGATCACTGGCATTGCGCCTGGTATAATTACGTGACGCAGCATTTGAAACGGGCTGGCACCGTAGTTGCGGCCTGCCATTAGGTAGACTGGATCAATATTCTTAACGCCAGCCATGGTGTTGATGGTCATGAGAATAAAGACCGATAGCGCAACAACAACAATTTTAGGTCCCTCGCCAAACGGATCTGCAAACATCAGCATGACAACTGGAAAGATTGCAATTTTGGGAAGTACGTAAATGGCGGCCAAGATGGTATCTAACATCAACCGTACCGTTTGGTTCATTCCCATAATCACACCCAACAGTATGCCGGGAAAGGCGCCAAGCAGAAAGCCGGCAAAAACGCGTCCAACAGTCGCCAATAGATGACTTTCCGACAGCAGTTTGGCAACAGCGACAAACCCTCCCTCATTGTAAACTTGAGGGATCAACCAAGGTCGTCCAAGTAGGCTAGTTTCGGAGAACCGGTCGTAGTTAACAGAAACGTCCCAAAGTGCCTTGGCAATAGCTGATGGTGGCGGGAACCAGATCGGTGAAATAAGCTCAACTGCTCCGGCTATTTCCCAGAGTAAAAGCAAAACTACCGGAAATCCCAACGCCAATGAACGCTCGTAAATCTTGCGTGCTCCAATGGGAATATGGCGCCCAATGCGCTCACAGATCACAACCAAAATTCCGAAGGTTAGAGCAATAGCCGGCCAAGCATAATCAAGCCATAGACCAGTCATCACCAAAACCAAGTGTAGAAACCACATAGAAAGCAGGCAAAGATAGATAGTATGGCGATCAGAGCGCGGCATGATCATTGCTGTAACTCCATGGCACGAGTTACCTCAGTGCTCAAACGATCCCATATCACAGACCGATATTCCGAGAATGCCGGAAGATTTAGTGTGTCAATACTACGGGGACGATCTAGGTCTATTTTATAAATATCCAGAATTCTGCCTGGCTGGGCACTCATTAAAACCACACGGTCTCCCAGAAGCACGGCCTCTTCCAATGAGTGCGTTATGTAGACGACCGTCTTTTGTGTTTCGTCCCAAATGCGGAGCAACTCTTCTTGGAGAATGACGCGCGTTTGCGCGTCTAGTGCCCCAAGTGGTTCATCCATCAATAACACTTCAGGGTCATTAGCCAGTGCGCGCGCAATGCTGACGCGTTGCTTCATACCACCGGAAATTTGGTGGGGGTAATGGTTTGCGAATTTTGTGAGCCCAACACGATCAAGCCAAAAGTGGGACATATCCAAACGAGATTTTTCTGGAATGCCACGCATTTGAAGACCAAATGCAACATTCTGGATTACTGTTTTCCAGGGAAAAATCGCGTATTCCTGAAAGACCACTGAGTTTAACGGCTTTCCGGGTTCGGTTCCTGGCAAGATAGTCAATTGCCCGCCTGATACTTCTTCAAGTCCAGCCAGCATCCGCAAAAAAGTCGATTTTCCACAACCTGACGGGCCAACAATGGCAAGGAATTCACCATCTTGAACTTCCAGCGTAAAATTATCCACCGCGGTTATCGGGCCTAGGGCCGTTTGATAAACTTTTGTTACATTTTGTGCGAGGATTTTTGGCTTTTTTGGCTGAGCCACGTCAAGTTAACCTAATCTAATCTAATGAGAGCTATTTAGGTCAGGGACGCCTATCGGCGTCCCTGCCAGAGATTTATTTTCCGAGCGCTTTACGCGCCGCGTTAGTGAAACGCTCATCAATCACGTTCGATAGATCCAATGGGTTGCTGTACTCAGTTCGGCCATTTTCACGATGGGTTTTCTCAATGTCAGCTAGTCCAGCGACTGGTATTTTCATTTCTGGGTCGTAAATCACAGGACGACCTTTGCGAAGGGCCGCTTCGGTTGAATTGGTGAATGCCATATAACCAGCAATATTCTCAGCGGAAAGATAATCAGTGCCTTGCATTAACGCTGCCGCCTCGGTGAGCGCAAGAACAAAACGTTCAGCTACCTCGGGGCGTTCGTTTACCAATTTGCCTGAACCGACAAAGGCTACAGTCATCAGGCCCGGTGTTAGGTCTGACTCCAATACTTGTGCGTGCCCCGCGGCGATGATCTGGTCTGCATAGGGTGATCCAGTAATTGATGCATCAACAGAACCGTTTTCAAAAGCTTTAGGCATGTCTGGATTTGCTACGCTCATCCGTTCCACATCCCTTATGGTTAGGCCACCACGTCCCAGCCCCTTGGCCAAAAGGTATTCCCCGCCTGAGCCTGGGCCACCTGCGACAGCAACTCGGCGTCCTTTCAAGTCGGCCACAGATTTTACGGTGCCGTTGTCGGCCAGTGATTTGCGAACGAGAAGTTTAGTTGGGCTGTTTTTCATTGGTTCCAGAGCGCCTGGGGCAATAATCCTTATGTCCAGCCCCTTGTTCCAGCCAGACCAAAGTGATGTCACGATAGCTATCCCACCAACGTCAACAGAACCTTTAGTTAGAAATGCAATCGCTTCAGTTCCTGATTTTACTCGTTCCAAGTCAACATTCAGGCCGTATTTGTCAAATAATCCCCGTTTTTTAGCTACATACATCGTAGCGAATTTCATGATTGGGACATACGCGACTTTAACATTTTGGGGAGGGTTAAGCGGCGCGAGCACTGCGTTTTGTGCTTGAGCACTTGCTGTGGCGAACCCCGCGAGCGCGAGCGCACTCCCAATTAAAATGCTCTTAATTTTCTTCAACATAGTCAAACTCCCCTTAAAACTCAGCCTGTTCTGTAACAATCGTTAAGGCTACTTCTTTCAAAACTCCACGGCCTTCTAGACTCGTGCCTGAGTAAATTAGACCATGATCATTACTCAACACCACTGCAATGAGCAGGAGCAAGTAATAATTTTAGAGATCACTTGGACAGGCCATTTTTTGAAATGTGTCTGTTTAACGCCTAATTAAAATGGAGAAACCCCATCGGTCACCATGGGGTCTTACGTCAATTTTGTTTGATCCACCACCCAGAGGCTGGGTTAGCAGCTAAGCCAAACAAAAACATCCACCATCAAAACTAACGATCTAAAAACCAAGGTCCGAGTTTCGAGGGCGCCGGGCCGATGTCCAGCCCCATCCCTTCGGCCAAAGTCATTCTGAAATAGGAAAGCGCTGCAGTAACCCTGATTTGATATCCGATTATATGTAAATACAGCCTCAGTGTTTTTCCTACGCTTGCCAACAGACGTTTTTGATTGTTCGATAATTTATAGAAAATGCTTGACCAACCATCATACGGATAAACTTATTTCAGCTATGAATCATAATTCAACTGACCGAGACAAAATTGGTCTCGTCATTATCATGTGCTTCGCTCAGGTGTTGGTCCAAATTGGAGCGTTTTTTTGGCCTGCATTATTGCCAGACTTGATGCAACTTTGGAAACTTTCGAATAGTGAAGCGGGTTGGGTAACAGCAGTTTTTTATGGAGCCTATTTGGTTTCGGTGCCAATTTTGGTGACACTCACAGACCGTTTAGATCCCAAATCTGTGTATTTATTTGGCGTTAGCGCGGTCGTCGCTGGGCACCTTGGTTTTGGCCTCTACGCCGATGGATTTTGGTCGGCTATTTGTGCTCGCACTTTAACCGGCGTTGGATGGGCTGGCACTTACATGACCGGGCTCAAACTTTTGGCAGACCACGTTGATGCCCGAACCCTATCCCGTGCAACGGCTGGACATGCTGCCAGCATTGGAGCAGCTGGTGCTTTTTCTTTTGCTACAGGGGACCTGATTGCCTCGTTTGCCGGTTGGCAGATAGCTTTTATCATAGCTTCCGCATCCGCCTTGGTTGCTTTGATTGTTGTCATCCTGATTGTGCCATTCAGAAGCAAACCGATAACAAACTCGGGAAATGCGAGGAAGCTGTACGACTTTCGACCAATTTTGAAGAACCGCTCAGCTATGGCTTATTCAATCGCTTATGCCATTCATACGCTCGAGATGAGTGCAATCCGCGGCTGGGCGGTAGCATTCCTCAGTTATGTGGCGATCGCAACAGGAGACGATAATCAGTTTCTGTCTCCCGCAATCGTCGTAACTACTCTTGGCCTTATCGGTACCGTTGCAAGCGTTTCAGGAAATGAAATTGCCATACGATTTGGCAGACGCAAACTGATTATGGCAGCTATGTTAGCGTCGATAGCAATTGCTGCTGGCATCGGGTTTATTGGAAGCATGTCTTATACGCTAGCGACGATTTTGTTAGTGATTTATGGCATTGTAATATGGTTAGACTCCTCTTCATTAACTGCCGGATCTGCTGGAACTGCCGATCCATCACGGCGCGGACAAACTTTGGCGGTGCATTCCATGATGGGTTATACCGGCGGCTTTATTGGGCCGCTTTTAATTGGCTGGACATTAGATCTCGCTGGCGGAATGTCTGGAAACAGTTGGGGAATAGCGTTCATGACGATTGCAGCGTTAACAACTATCGCACTAATAATTTTTTGGCGTCTTCGTCCCAGCGAATTGGAAGGCGACAAGCACTCGTGACGCGTCGACCAAACTCATTCTGAAATAGGACGCTGCTTCAGTAACCCCCGTGCTTGATCTCGAGCTAATGGACATTGATTCCCGAAACTCGGACCTTGGGCTTTTGATCCTCAGAGACTGATATTAAAAGCCTTTTGCCAACCTTTTGGCAGTAACCCATCGTGAATTGCGGCAGCCTCGATGGACTTTAACTCACGCTTGATAGCTCTGCCTCTGGCATTACGTGCGCGCTGTCGTTCCACGAATGCTTTTGAACGTCTTCCGTGCTTGAACTGTGCAGCAGCTATCCGCGCACGCCCTTCCTCGGTTCTAGGTCCTGTGCTATTGCCGCCGTGCAAGTGGCAGCGGCCATTCTTGGGACTGCCGGCGCGTTGACACAGCCCACCAGAACGGGTTCTGGAGAGACATCTACTGGCACTTATCATCACCCAACCTCATTCCTCTGATAAATGACAATGAACGCTGCCGTCGGCTGCTTTGTGACAAAGTTGGTTCGCATCGTGGCTATCATGGCCAAATACCGTTATTGGTGAAAACATAAGAATAATTGACAATAAAATGACCCGCATGGTTTGCTCCTCTACTAAGCTATATTCAAGCCGCCTTGAACTTTGATGAATTCCGCCAAAGCACTAACCCCTACACCTTGGCGCATAGATCCAAAAATGAATGGTCGACCGGCGCGGTTTGTCTCAACATCCTGCCGCATCGAATCTAAATCAACACCGACATAATCCGCTAATTCAATCTTGTTGATGATCAACATGTCGGATTTCATCAAGGCTGGGCCCTTCTTGCGGGGAATATCAGCACCCATGCAGACGTCGATCACATAAATCGTTAGGTCGGCTAATTCCGGACTAAACGTTGCGGCTAAATTATCGCCACCCGACTCGATAAATATTACATCTAAATCAGGAATTTGGGCGCGAAGGTCGGCAATAGCAGCCAAATTAACCGATGCATCTTCACGGATCGCGGTATGCGGGCACCCACCAGTTTCAACCCCGCGAATACGGTCTGCCGGTAGCGCTTGGACACGCATCAAATAATCGGCATCTTCGCGCGTATATATATCGTTGGTGATCACCGCAATGGATAGCTCACTTGCAAGCTGGCGGCATAAGGCCTCGGTCAGGCTGGTTTTGCCTGCCCCAACAGGGCCACCAATACCGACGCGCAATGGGCCATGAAGACGGGTATTATGCGAGGTCATGTGCGGTAAATCCTTGTTTCCATAGTTTCGTGTTTTATCGCCATATGGTCGGCCCAAAAGGCGTGGCTTCCGATCTGATCCAATGAGGCATTGACGGTCTCGTTTGCAAGTTGTTCAATCCATGGCATCAATCGATATAAAATCGTTTGCCCTTGCGACTGCCCCAAGGGGACAGCGCGAACCACAACCGAGATTAGGTTGTTTGCGAAAGACTGTAGGAAGAAAACAAGGCTTAGTAATAATTCGCAATGTAGTTGCCGCGATGCAATACCCGCCATAACAGGATAAGCCATTGACTGCTCGTCGGTCACACTGACCTGATAAACTCGGGTGGCGATGTCACGAAAATTAGCGCCAAGCTCACGCATCTCTTGATCCCGTTCAGCGCTCGCGCAAAGCGCAAACGCAAGATCGTTAAGCTTTTCCCATTCGTCTGGTTCGGCGCACCACGCATGCGCAAAGATGATCGCATCATTTCGGCCACTTCCTGACATCAGGCAGGTTTTAATCCATTTCTCGGCTGTGTCGGGATCAATAACCTTGCCTGCTGCAATGGCGGCTTCCAAACCGTGCGAATACGAAAACGCCCCAATCGGGATAGAGGGCGAAAACAATGCCGACAAAACCTGATTTTGGTAGGTCACATGCTGTGATTTTTGAGACGTTTTCATCATTGGCATCATGTCACATCAATGCGAATGGGCGTGTGTCCGCCCGTGCCCATAAGCCCCACCCAATGGCCTGAATGGCGCATTTTTTTGAATTGTCTGAGCGCCAAGTTTGGATAATAAATCCAACAACACATGGTCCTGCCTGACAACAAGGTGATCTGTCATGACCTCACACGGCGTATGACGATTACCAATATGCCACGCGATCATTAGCAGGTTCTCATGTCTGATTTCGATGACCGGTTCGGCCGCCGCACAGATGGCTATTTCTGTACCATCATCACAAATAAAAACGTCGCCGTGGTCCAAAGATACAGTTTCGGCAAGATCGACCAAAAACGGCTCTCCTGTATCGCTGAGCAAACGTTTCCGGCGCAGAAACCGGGCTTCATAATCAAGCGTTATGACAAGCCCCCCACCGCTTTCTATCGACGTGGCGCGTGCAAATTTACTGGCAACCTTCAGATTTTCCGACATGTCTGACCTCGTCTTTAGAAAAGAAAGTAGCGTTGCGCCATCGGAAGTTCTGTCGCTGGCTCACATGTCAACAAAACACCATCAGCGCGCACTTCATATGTTTCTGGATTCACCTCAATAACCGGGCAATGATCATTATGAACCATATCGGCTTTGGATATTGTACGGGTGTTGTTAACGGCTAACGTGGTCTTGGCGAGTCCAAGACGTCCACCAATGTTATCGCTTTGCGCAGCGGCACTAACAAAGGTCACAGCCGATTGCTCGACCGAGCGGCCCAAGCTGGCAAACATCGGGCGGGTATAAACTGGTTGTGGCGTTGGGATCGAGGCATTTGGGTCGCCCATTTGGGCAACGGCAATACTGCCGCCCAATAGAACCATTTCTGGCTTTACACCAAAAAATGCCGGTTTCCATAATACCAGGTCAGCGCGTTTTCCAACCGCAATGGACCCAATATGCTGGGATACGCCATGTGCAATCGCCGGATTGATCGTGTATTTGGCAATATATCTTTTAACCCGCACATTGTCATTGTCGCCCGTTTCCTGCGGCAATCTACCCCGCTGAACCTTCATTTTATGTGCGGTTTGCCATGTGCGGATGATCACCTCACCAACCCGACCCATCGCCTGACTATCAGACGCGATAATCGAAAAAGCGCCCAGATCGTGGAGAATATCCTCAGCCGCGATGGTCTCACGGCGGATGCGACTTTCAGCAAACGCGACATCCTCAGGAATTGATTTGTCGAGGTGGTGGCAAACCATCAGCATATCAAGATGCTCTTCCAAGGTGTTCACGGTATAGGGGCGTGTTGGGTTGGTGGAAGAGGGAATAACAAACGGTTCACCACATATCCTGATAATATCAGGGGCATGCCCACCACCAGCCCCCTCAGTGTGGAATGCGTGGATTACGCGCTCTTTCATCGCGGCGACAGTGTGTTCGACAAAGCCACTTTCATTCAACGTGTCGGTGTGAATCATGACCTGAACATCCATCGCATCTGCGACCCCAAGACAGCAATCGATGGCAGCGGGCGTGGTCCCCCAATCTTCGTGCAATTTCAGTGCACAGGCACCGCCACGCACTTGCTCTTCAAGCGCTACTGGTAAAGAGGCGTTCCCTTTGCCTGCAAAAGCTAAATTCATCGCAAGCCCATCAGCCGCTTGCAGCATTCGGCCAATATGCCAACTGCCCGGGGTACATGTTGTTGCGAGCGTGCCGTGCGCTGGGCCGGTGCCGCCACCCAACATCGTTGTTAGGCCTGAATGAAGGGCGTCATCAACTTGTTGCGGACAGATAAAGTGTATATGGCTGTCAAAGCCGCCAGCGGTCAGGATATGGCCTTCAGCAGCAATAGCCTCTGTCCCCGGGCCAATAATAATATCGACATTTGGCTGGGTGTCCGGGTTCCCGGCCTTACCAATTGCACAAATAACACCATCCTTGAGGCCAATATCGGCTTTGTAAATGCCGGTTGAGTCAACGATGAGCGCGTTGGTAATGACAGTGTCCACAGCCCCATCAGCCCGCCCCTTTTGCGATTGGCCCATACCGTCCCGGATGACCTTACCACCGCCAAATTTCACTTCCTCGCCATAATGGGTCAGGTCGCGTTCAACTTCGATGAACAGCTCAGTATCCGCCAATCGCACTTTGTCACCCGTTGTTGGGCCATACATATCCGCATAGACGGCACGGGAAATTTTCGTTGCCATTACAGGGCCCCCATTACTTGTTGATTGAAGCCAAAAACATGCCTTGCACCCGCAATTGGTACCAAGGATACATCACGCGATTGCCCGGGCTCAAAACGCACTGCGGTGCCGGCGGCAATATCAAGTCGCATGCCACGTGCGACCTGACGATCAAATACAAGCGCTGGGTTAGTCTCAGCAAAGTGAAAGTGACTTCCCACCTGTACCGGCCGATCGCCAGTGTTCGCAACGGTGATGGTAAGTGCGTCACGTCCCTCGTTCAAAGTAACCAGACCTTCAGCAGGAATAATTTCGCCCGGAATCATTTATTTTATCCTTTCATTGGCTTGGTTTAGCGGATCGGATGGTGCACGGTGACCAATTTTGTGCCATCTGGAAATGTCGCCTCGACCTGAACGTCGTGAATCATTTCAGCTATACCAGGCATGCAGTCATGCTTGGTGACAACATGCGCGCCAGCTTCCATCAAATCTGCGACGCTGCGTCCATCGCGCGCACCCTCAACCACATAATCTGTTATCAAGGCCACCGCTTCTGGGTAATTAAGTTTGACCCCTCTGGATAAGCGGCCGCGTGCTACCATTGCGGCAACACTGATCAACAGCTTGTCTTTTTCACGTGGTGTTAGCTTCATTGCATACTCCTAAACATTCCAAACACGTGGCACATCAAAGCCGCGCAACAGGTGAAGGCACCCTGATAGCGCTGCTTTTATTTCTTTTGCCTCATTAGCAAGGCATCGGATGACTAGCTTGCCGTCCCAGCATGAGACAGCCGCGTGAACCGCTGGTGTAGTATCGAAATAGGCGCGCGTGCTTTTTGCATGCTGTTCGACACCTTCAGCCACCCAAAGGATCGTTGCTAGACAGCTCATATCGGCTGCCACCGCGCTATCTGCTAATTTCTCTGCAATGGGGCCATCAAGCCAAATCGCCTCGGCGTGCATCAATTTGTCTTGGCGATAAATGCGCCATTGGTCATTAAAAAAACCGTTACGAATGGTTTCGTTCATTGCCTTGCGACCAAAAACCGTAATTTCGCTTGCAAGGAAACTTGAAGATCGGTCCATATGGACCACCAGACTGCGCGCTAACCGCCCGTTGTCAAAAAGGATTGTTTCCTGTGGCAGCCAATGCAAGCTAGCGCCGTTAGTGATAGTTATATCGATGTTCAGATGAGCAGCGCGCGAACCAATAGCGCCATATACTCGCTCAGCAGCTTGCGTGGTAACCGTTAAATCTGTTTGGTCTGATACTTGTAAACGAAAGGTAAAAGCGTCACCCTCGGCCAACCCCCCGGCGGTATTGATCAAAACGGCTTCACTGCTCGGCGAGTAAGTTTTTGGTAGGAGCAGCTTTGCAGATCCAGATTGAAAACATCGGCGCAGGTTTCCAGATTCCACAACCAGATCAACCTCGCCAACAGCTCGTTGCATGATCGGGATATTTTTAGCACTGTTGGTTAATGGCCTGCCCATGGCGTAAAAAATCTCTTACTTAACGAACAATTTTTCTAGGTGCGCAGCATCTCCGTTGCGTTCCAATCAAATACAGCAGCGCCTAACCCTCTTCTCCAAGTTGGCGTTGTCGGCAACGCAAAAGATGATAACATCGTAAATTAGCAATCATATCTTTTATTAACCAATCTTAGCATACCCCGATGAAACGCTCACTGGCAAAGGACGCGCGGCACATGGCTAATGAACAAACCGATATGCAACAGATTTTGGCACCAACCGGTGTTTTGCGTGCCGGAATCAATCTTAGCAATTTCTTACTGGTGTCCAGTCGTTCGGATGATGGCACGCCGTGTGGAATTTCGCCTGACATGGCTGCCTGGGTGGCCGAAGATTTGGGCGTACCCTGTGCGCTAGTGACATTTGAACGGCCTGGCAAGTTGGCTGATGCTGCCATTGATGATCTCTGGGATATCGGCAATATAGCTTTTGAAGCGGAACGTGCACAAGTCATCGATTTCAGCAATGCCTATGTGGTCATTGACGCAAATTTCCTGCTGAAACCGAACATAGCCGCCAAGACGAATGTCGAGATTGACAGGCCCGGCGTAACGATTGCCGTGTCCGAACGAAGCGCTTATGATCTATGGCTGTCCGATAATTTCACCAAGGCCAGGATCATTCGCGCGCCATCAATCGCCGCGGCGCATCAAATGTTTAACAATGGCGATGTTGATGTGTTGGCAAGCCTAAAACCAAAATTATTGGAAGAACTGGCCACCACCCCATCATACCGGATGATTGACGTGCCTTTCACTGCTGTTAAACAATCCATCGGCGTGAAGAAGGGCCAGCCGCAAGCCGTAGCTTATTTGAATCGGTTGATCGCGCGCAAAATCCGTGATGGTTCCATCGCAGGGTCACTGGAAAAACATGGAGTAACGGGCAAACTAACTGTGCCCACATCAGATGAAACCTGACATGTTTGCGTCACACTCTAGCAGCCAATTACCTGATCGGTATCACCATAAAACAGTACATTTGACGCAACGCTTCGTGGTGATACAGTTTGAAGCGGACCCTGATCAAAGATCAGTAATACGGAGCCTGTCAAAGTGACTTGCAAACCAATCATAGGCATTTCAACCAACGAAACCGTTGGCTTTAACGGACGGCAATTGTCCTATTCGACGGGCAAACGCTACGCCAATGCGGTGATGCAATTTGCCAACGCTGTGCCTGTGCTTGTTCCGTCCTGTATCGATAGCAGCGACCTTGACGCTGTTCTTGGCAGCCTTCACGGGCTTGTTCTAACCGGTGGGCGGGCCAATATCGAACCGCATCACTTTAATGGGTCGGCCTTTCCCGCGGATGAACCTATCGACCCGGAACGTGACCGGGTTGCGCTTGACCTTATTCCCGCATGTGTCGACAGAGGCATTCCTATTTTTGGCATTTGTCGTGGGATTCAGGAAATCAATGTTGCCTATGGCGGCAGCCTCTATTACCGCGTCCATCAAGAACCCGGAAAAAATGATCACCGCATGCCACAACATGATGACGCCACGCTTGAAGAGATTTTCAAACCGCGCCACGCCATTCAATTCACCGACAAAAGCATGTTGCGCGGCTTGGTTGGCGCGGATCACTTTACCGTCAATTCCCTGCATGGTCAGGGCATCAAAGATTTGGGGGCTGACCTGCATGTCGAGGCATGGTCCGACGATGGGCTGATCGAAGCGATCCGCATTAACGCGCACCCCAGCTTTGGCATCGGAATCCAATGGCATGCCGAATTCCATCCGGAACGTGACGAAAACCGATTAAACCGCGCCTTGTTCAACGCCTTTGGTCAAGCCTGCCACGCCTATCGTCACAATTGAACGGCATCCTGCCGGTTGACGATGCCCGAAAATTGCCGCCACCACCAACGGCGGCACAGGGTTGTTGTTGCGCGTCCCTTTTCGTGCCACCTTTAAGCGGGCCGGCAAACGGTAAGGCCTGACAACGAAGGATGGAATCATGCGCCCCAACAAACTAAGAGAGATCTGGGCCAGTGGCGGTACCGCCGTCAACGGGTGGCTGACAATGCCGCACCCCTTTGCCGGTGAGGTTATGGCCCATCAAGGGTGGGATTCGCTCACCATCGATATCCAACATGGCATGGTCGATTTCCAAGCGGCGGTTGGCATGTTGATCGCGATATCGTCAACCAGCACCGTCCCCCTCGTCCGCGTGCCCTGGCTTGAGCCGGGCATTCTTGGCAAGGTTCTTGACGCTGGGGCCTATGGCGTTATCTGCCCGATGGTCAATTCGGCTGATGATGCCGAACAGCTGGTCGCCGCGACCCATTATCCACCGCGCGGCAGGCGCAGCTTTGGACCGGTCCGGGGCCTTTTATATGGCGGCTCGGACTATCAGGTGAATGCCAATGACACGATCGTGGTGTTTGCGATGATCGAAACCGCCGAAGGGCTGAACAATCTTGACGAGATTTTACAGGTTCCGGATCTTGACGCGATATATGTCGGGCCAGCCGATCTGTCGATTGCATTGGGATGCCAACCAACTTTTGACCAGCTTGAAAAACCGGTCGCCGAGGCGGTTGATTATATTGTCGCCAAAGCAAGGGAACATGGCAAAATTGGCGGGATTCACACCGGCTCACCCGAAGGCGCGTTGTTGCGTAAAGCGCAAGGCTATCAATTTGTGACCATCGCTTCTGATGTCAGGCTGTTCAATCTGGCCGCCCAACAGGCATTGGCAAAGATGCAGGACAGCGCAGAAACCGCCCCAACATCACAGCCATCGGGTGGCTATAGCTGAACCACAGCCGCAACCGAACAATATCGGCCGGATGAAAGATAAAAGGACCGCCTGACAATGTTTGATTTCACCCGCGTTTTTCCACAAGACATCTTGCCTGCAACTGGTCGCTGGACAGGCTTTCCCCAGTTTAATTTTGTCGGGGGGCATAATGATGAAACCTTCATTCCGGTTGACGCTCTAAAGGCATCAGCCGCCGCTATTCTCGATCAACATGGGTCGCGTTTGGCAACCTATGGGCTTGGCGATGGGCCACTTGGATTTCTTGGGTTGCGTAGATTTTTATCGACCAGCCTCAAAGCGCGGGCTGGCATTACCGCTTCGGTCGATGAAATTCTTCTGGTATCGGGATCGCTTCAGGCCCTTGATCTTGTCAACCAAACATTGTTGCGGCCCGGTGATACGGTGGTTATCGAGGAATCGAATTACGGCGGTGTATACAGCCGGTTTCAGCGTCTTGGCGTCAATTTTGTCGGCGTCCCGACCGACGAACATGGTATGCGCATCGATGCACTTGAGACAGTGCTGGCAGACCTTGATGAAGCCGGAACCCCACCGCGCCTGATTTATACGATTCCGACCGTTCAAAACCCAACCGGCACCATCATGCCGGAAAACAGACGCCGCGGTTTGCTGGCCGCGGCAAAAAAGTTTGACTTACCCATTTTTGAAGATGACTGTTATGCCGATCTGACATTTGCCGGTGTGCGCCCACCCGCTATCCATGCGCTGGACACCGACAGGCGGGTGATTTATTGCGGGTCATTTTCAAAATCGGTCGCCCCGGCATTACGGGTCGGATACCTTGTTGCCAATCCAGAGTTTCTTGCGCGGGCGCTAAGCTATAAAACCGATGCCGGATCGGGGGCTTTAGAACAGATGATTCTAGCTGATTTTTGCAGCCATGCCTTTGATACCCACGTTAAGAAACTGGCCGCGCATCTGGCTGACAAAGCCGATTTCATCTGTGCCGCACTTGATCGATATTTCGGCACATCGGCCGACTATCTGCGGCCGGCGGGCGGTATTTTTGTCTGGGTCAAATTGCCGGCGGCTGTCGATACATCGCGGTTGGCTGAAATCGCCGCAACCAAGGGCGTTGCGATCAATCCTGGTGTTGAATGGTCATCCGCCGATGATGCCCGCCGCCATATCAGGCTTTGTTTCGGTTATGGAGACAAGGCGATAATTGATCAGGGCGTTCGGCGTCTTGCAGAAATTTGCCAAGCGGAATTTGGCGTTCCCCAACAAATCGGCAACAAAACTGACCCACAGTTGATGTAAATCAATTTAGAGTGCAGGAAAACGCCCCATGCTTAGGGCATGGCAAGCAATCCAAGGTGATGATCATGCACTCAACCGACAACGCACCGCGGGTTAGGTGACGTCTGCGTGTTTAGCGTTTGCGTTCAGGAATCAGCCCATGCGGGGCAAAACGCAAGACTAGCAGCAGAATAAGCCCCATAGTAATCAATCTTGTATGGGCGGCATTTTTGATAAGATGCAGGCGCAACCAATGATCAGGTTCCATTGGGGATGTCAGCGCCTCGATTATCCACAGGCCAATCGGTTCAGCCTCAATCCAGAAAAACCAAATCACAAAACCACCAAGCAGCGCGCCCCAATTATTGCCTGATCCGCCAACAATCACCATCACCCAGATCAAAAAGGTAAACCGCAAAGGCTGGTAACTGGTTGGGGTAAACTGGCCATCAAGCGTGACCAGCATGGCACCGGCGATTCCGATAACCGCCGATCCCAGAACAAACACCTGCAGATGCCGCCATGTTACATGTTTCCCCATCGCCGCGGCGGCGGTTTCATTGTCACGGATAGCCCGCATCATCCGCCCCCATGGCGAGCGCAGGGCGGTTTCCGAAAACCATAGCAGTGCCACAATCACCGCGATGAACAGAATGGCATAACAGATTTTCACAAACAGCGCCGACGCCTCGACAAGCGGCATGCCAAGCCCTGACGCCAGCTGCCGGAACCAATCGGCGGCCTGCAAGTCAACTTCATATGGCACCGGGCGTGGCAGGCCGTTGACATTCTTGACTCCACGCGTCAGCCAATCCTCGAATTTGAGGACATAAACAATGATTTCGGAAATTCCCAGTGTGGCGATAGCCAGATAGTCTGACCGTAACCCCAACGACAATTTACCAATGAAATAGGCAATAATTGCCGCAAAGATGCCACCCACCAGCCAGGACCACAACACCGGCAGCCCAAGCCCTCCCAAATAGCCGGTACGCGCCGGGTCGACCGCCTCAATGGCGCCAATTGCTGGGTCAACAAGCGCACGCATGCTGAAATAACCGACCAGTGCGACCAGCCCAACGACCAGATAGCGCCACCGCCCATAGCCGGCAAGCCGCCGCCACAGGACAAGGCCAGCAGCAAGACTGACAAGCGCCACAGCCAGACCGCCAAGCATGCCCGCCCCGCCAGCGGCCAGCGCCTCTGGTACCGGCGCCATCGATACCAATACCGCGGCAAGCCCGCCAACCGCGGCAAAACCCATCACCCCAGCGTTGAACAGCCCTGCATAACCCCATTGCATATTTACCCCGATCGACATTATCGCCGAGACAAGGCACATGTTTAGCAGTGAAAAGGCCAAATTCCAGCTTTGTACATAGCCGACTATTGCCAATAACATCAACATACCGGCAAACAGCAGCGGGGTTCGCCGCGCTGCAAACCATGCAAATTTTGACGGATTAGCGCCTTGTTTTGCGTCTGGGGTCATATCGTCTTACCACCAAACATGCCGGTTGGCTTGACCAACAGAACAATCACCAAAATCATAAAGGACACGGCCAGCTTGTAATCGGTCGACAGCATCTGCAAAAGCCCGTCGCCAAACACCCCTGCACCAAACAAATAGGCCGCCACCTTTTTATAACCAAAGGTGACAAATAATTCGGAAAAAGCGATGATAAACCCGCCAGCAACAGCACCAACAGGATTGCCAACACCGCCAACAATCGCCGCCGCAAAAATCGGTAACACAAGATGCAGATACACCATCGGCTTATAGCTTTTGTCCAAGCCATAAAGGGTGCCGGCAACCGTTGCCAACACCGCGGTGACAATCCAGGTGATCCGTACCACCCGGTCCGGGTCAATTCCAGACAGCAGAGCAAGATCACGGTTGTCAGCATAGGCCCGCATCGATTTACCGGTTCGGGTTCGGTTCAAAAACCAGAATATCACTGTCACCGCAATCATCGTTGTCAGGATGGTAATGCCTTGCGAGGTCTTCAGCGCCAGCCCTTCGCCAAGGCCTGACCAGCTTTTGAAATCGCGGGCCGAAAAAATGAAACGGGCCCCGTCTTGAAAGCTGCGGTCATTCGGCCCGATGATAAAACGGATAATCCCGCCGGTCACAAACATAACGCCGATAGACACAATCAGATATGTCACCGAGGTGGCGTTTTGCGCCCGATAAAAGCGAAACACAAACCGGTCAATCAGCAGACACAACCCGACTGCGGCCACAATCCCAACTGGCAAAGCCAACAACGCTGTAGGCAACGGCGCCAGCGACACCCCGGCGGCTTGCAACCCATATGTTGTCAAAATGGTTGCCATCGTTCCAAAGGACATAATTTCGCCGTGACTGAAATTGGAAAAATTCAACACCGCATAAATCATCGTCACGCCAAGCGCGCCAAGCGCCAGCTGGCATCCATAGGCCAAACCCGGCACCAGAATGAAATTGGCCATCAAAACCAGCGGGTCAAGAAGACTATCCATACCCTAGCCTCCCAGAAAACTCTGCCGTACATCGGCATTGGCCAGCAATGCCGCGCCGGTGTCGGTAAACCGGTTTTCACCCTGCACCAGCACATAGCCACGATCCGCAATCGACAGCGCCTGTTTGGCATTCTGTTCAACCATCAATACCGCAATGCCCCGATCCGCGATGCCAATAATCCGGTCGAACAATTCATCCATCACAATTGGCGACACACCAGCTGTTGGCTCATCCAGCAACAGCAATTTTGGGCCGGTCATCAATGCACGGCCAACAGCCACTTGCTGGCGCTGCCCGCCTGACAATTCGCCAGCTGGCTGGTGGCGCTTTTCCGCCAATACCGGAAACAAGCCATAAACCTGTTCCAGCGTCTCGGCAAAGGGCGTATTCAGACTGAAGGCCCCCATTTCCAAATTTTCTTCAACACTCATCGAGGTAAACACATTATGCGTTTGCGGGACAAAGGCCATGCCGCACGCCACACGTTGATGCGGTGCCAACCCAGTGATATCAACGCCGTTCAGACTGACCCGCCCATGACGCAACGGCAGCATGCCGAAAATCGCTTTCATCGCCGTTGATTTGCCGGCGCCGTTCGGCCCGACCACCACCACAATTTCACCAGCCTCAACCGCGATCGTACAGCCGTTCAAAATATCAACACCGCCGTAACCGCCAATCATGTTCTCACCAGACAGAAATGGCATCATGCTGGCTCCACCACGGTACGCGGTGAACCAGATCTGGCCGTCTTCAGACCTCTGCCAAGATAGGCCTCGATCACCGCATCATTCGCCAGCACCGCGGAAGCGCTGCCGGTGGTCAGAACACGCCCCTCGGCCATCACCATTACCGGGTCGCACAGGCGCGAGATAAATTGCATGTCATGTTCGATCATACAGAAGGTAAAATGATGCTCGCAGTTCAGCCGCACTATCGCATCACCAATCTGGCCAAGAAGGGTACGGTTTACGCCAGCTCCAACCTCGTCCAGAAACACAATCTTGGCATCGGTCATCATCGTGCGGCCAAGTTCGAGAAGTTTCTTCTGCCCGCCCGACAGGTTGCCTGCATATTCATTGGCAAGATGATCAATTTTCAAAAACGCCATCACATCATCGGCGCGCTGACGGTTTTGGGCCTCTTCGGCGGCAATTTTTTTTGGATGAAGCCACACATCGACAAGCCGTTCACCAGACTGATCTGGCGGCACCATCATCAAATTGTCACGGACCGTCAGTGATGCAAATTCATGCGCCAATTGAAATGTACGCAACAGACCCTTGGCAAAAAGCCGGTGCGGCGGCAGACCGGTGACATCCTCACCATCCAGCATTATTTGTCCCGCTTGCGGCTGATAGAGTCCGGCAATGACATTGAACAGCGTTGTTTTACCCGCGCCGTTTGGGCCAATCAGGCCGGTGATCGATCCGGACGCGATATCAAGAGAGACATTATCAACGGCCTTGATACCGCCAAAATGCATACTGACATTCTTGACCGAAAGCATGAAATAACCTTGTGAAAAAAAGGCCCGGACCAGCAGCGGTCCGGGCCTTGGTAACTGGTAAAATTAACGATATTTGACCGGGGTGATTTTCTGGTCAGAGACCACCACTTCCTGAAACGAGCCAGCCGACTCACCCGGACCGATCAATTCGACATCAGTGGCGCCGACATAATCAACATCGCCGCCAGATTTGATGATCTTCAAGGCCTTGGCCAATTCACCCGGAAAGATTTTCTCACCCGGCGCATTGGCAACGTCGGTGATTTTCGCCTTGAACACATTGCTGTCGGTAGATGACGCGGCCTGCATTGCCAAAATCATCAGCGCCGCCGCATCATAGGATTGCGGCGCATAGGGGCCCGGCTTGAATCCGGCCTTTTCGGCAAGCCCCTTAAAGGTATTGGCGCCCGCGCTGTCGGTGCCCGGCAACGTGCCATATGATCCGTTCAGATCCTTACCAATGGCAGCTGGCAAGCTGTCACCTATCATGCCATCTGGCAGCACAAAGGTCGAAAAGGCACCGGCATCAAGCGCTGCCTGAATAACCCCTTTACCGCCCTGATCAAGATAGCCGGCAACAATCAAGACGTCACCGCCCGCTTGCGCCAATGCCGCCACTTCGGCCCCATAATCCCCCTTGCCGTCTTCATGCGCGGCCGAGATTGTCACCTTGCCGCCGAGGGCTGCAAAATTGGTTTGGATGCTGTCGGCCAGCCCTTTGCCATAATCATTATTGGTATAGGAAATCGCCGCGCTTTTGACATTCTTTTCTTTCAGAATCTCGGCAAGCACTTGGCCTTGGCGCGCATCTGACGGCGAGGTTCTGAAAAACAGACCATTATCTTCAACCGTCGACAGCGCTGGTGACGTGGCTGATGGTGAGATCATCACAACACCTTTGGCCACCGCCACATTTTGCAAGACAGCGGTTGTCACGCCGGAACAGTCGGCTCCCATGATGGCTTTGACACCATCCGAGGTGATCAAACGTTCAGCTGTGGCAGTCGCCGCTGCCGCATCAACACAAGTTGAGTCACCGCGAACCGCGGTAATCTTTGACCCGCCCATGAAGGCGCCGCTGTCGCTGGCCTCTTTCATCGCCAGTTCGGCCCCGCTGGCCATATCTGGTGTTAGCGATTCAATCGGCCCGGTAAAGCCCAAAAGAACACCAATCTTGACATCATCCGCCATCACCGGCGCTGCCAAGACCGAAGCCACCAACGCCATTCCGATGATTTTTTTCATGTTTCTATCCCTTAGCTTGATGCAATGTCGCCTGCCTTGCGTCACAACCTGCCCATCTCGATTGGATCCATGACGATAGCACGCCTTTATCGATAGGCTGATTGTAACAAATTGCCTGATAGAATGCATCAAGGATTGTGTTGATCGGATGGAGGTCCGTTATCGCACGCATGGCTAGCCGGTGAGCACGGTTCAAACCACGTCAATTTCGGTCACGATAACGGTCTCGACACCGTCGGATTGGAAAACGCTGCTTTCAAACGGCCCGGTATAGTTTCTAAGAACCGCATAAACACCGTCGCCGCTATCGGCATCACGGCGGCCGGCGGCGTTGTTAAAAATATAGGTATCTTTGCCTTGCTTGCGGAAACAGCAAACCGCGCGCCGCCTTGTGGCGTTCATGCACGCGTTTTGGGGAGCGGCGTTTTTTTGGGGACAGGCGCCAGACTTTGTCCTAATCTGTCACCAGGTCCTAATCTGTCACCGGGCTAGGCTTGTTATCTGATGGCCAACGGCTCTTCCATCATTTCGTTTTAGGTATCGTCTTTTGCCATGCCCCTGTCCTTTTTCGGGTTTCTGACGGCCCGTGCCACCGTCAGCCTCGCCTATACGATGCTGACCATCTCGATCGGCTGGCACCTATATCAGCATACTGGCGACCCGTTTGATCTGGCGCTTGTCGGGTTGATGCAGATTGCGCCGATTTTTTTGTTTTTCTTTCTGACCGGCTGGGCCGTTGACAGCCTGCCGCGGAAAATGATGCTGATTGTCTGCACTGTCAGTGAAGCGATTATTCTGGCCGCACTCACTTTGGTCATGCTGGCCGACAGTTTGAATTTGACGTTGGTGTTCGGCTTGCTGTTTCTGCATGGCGCGACCAAGGCGTTCTACACGCCCGCCCAGCAGGCGATTATTCCGAATATCGTGCCCGAAGATATGTTGTCACGCGCGGTGGCACTGAATGCGACAACCGGCAAGATTTTCAGCACGCTTGGCCCCTTGCTGGCGGGCTTGCTGATCACTGTGATTGACGTTTACACCTATCTTGTGGCGGCTGGTTTGATGCTGGTCAGTACCGGGGCCTATCTATTTTTGCCGCGGCTGGCGCGCCTGCCACGCACCGGTCGCAGCCTTGATATGCTTCTTGGCGGGATTGCCTATGTGCGGACCAACTCTATCGTTCTTGGCGCCATCGCTTTGGATTTGTTTATCGTACTGGCCGGGTCGGTAATGGCATTATTGCCAGTTTATGCTAGTGATATTCTGCATGTTGGCCCGGATGCGCTGGGCATGTTGCGCGGCGCCCCCGCCTTTGGCGGGGTGATTGTCGGCCTTGTAATGGCGGCGCTGCCCCCGATGCGCCGATCGGGGCTGTGGCTGTTTGCAGCGCTTGCGGTATTTTCAGCATCGATTGCGGTCTTTGCCTTTTCGACGATTTTCTGGGTGTCACTGGCCGCCTTATGCGTTTACGGGGCGGCCGACATGATCAGCGTCAATGTGCGGATGACATTGATCCAGCTGGCCACGCCCGATCATCTGCGCGGCCGGGTTAGCGCCGTCAATGCAATTTTTATTTCATCATCTAACGAAATGGGCGATGTAAGATCGGGCAGTGTCGCGGCCATGTTGGGCCCCGTCCCGACGGTCTTTATTGGCAGTGTGATGGCTTTTGGCGTAACCTTGGGGGGCTGGTATTTGTTCCCCAAACTGCGTCACCTTGACCGGCTGACCGATGCACGGCCACCAACCAACCAAACAAGGACAGTACAATGAGCGATACGTCATACACCCCCCCTGATGTATGGACATGGCAAGCTGAAAATGGCGGCACATTTGCCAATATCAACCGGCCGATTGCCGGGGCGACCCATGACAAGGACTTACCCCGCGGGACCCACCCGTTCCAACTGTATTCGCTGGCCACCCCCAACGGCGTCAAAGTGACGGTGATGTTTGAAGAGCTGTTGGCGCGCGGTGTCAGCGATGCCGAATATGACGCATGGCTGATCCGGATTCGTGATGGGGACCAGTTTGGCAGCGGCTTTGTCGCGGTCAACCCAAATTCAAAGATACCAGCCTTGATGGATTATTCGACCGCTACCCCGACCCGGGTGTTTGAATCAGGCGCGATCTTGCTCTATCTTGCCGATAAATTCGGCCAGTTGATTCCAACCGATCCAGCCCAGCGCGCCGAATGTCTGTCATGGCTTTTCTGGCAGATGGGGAGCGCCCCCTACCTTGGCGGCGGCTTTGGTCATTTCTATGCCTATGCCCCGTCAAAAATGGAATATCCGATCAACCGCTTTACCATGGAAACCAAACGCCAGCTTGACGTTCTTGACCGGCAGCTTGCCACCCGTGCCTTCATCGCCGGCGACGATTACAGCATCGCCGATATCGCCATCTGGGCATGGTATGGGCAGCTTGTCCTTGGCCGGCTTTATGATGCGGCCGCCTTTCTTGACGTCCAGTCCTACCACCATGTGATGGGCTGGGCCAAAACAATAGATGACCGTCCCGCCGTCAAGCGCGGGCGCATGGTGAACCGGATCAGCGGTGAACCACGCTATCAGCTTCATGAACGGCACGACGCTAGCGACTTTGATTTACGCACCGCCGACAAGCTGGACAGCTGAACTGCCCACACCTGCCATATCGCCACAGGAGCCATCAATGCAATGGACAAGCCGCCGCAAACAATTTCGTAAAATCCTGCATGGATCTGCCTGCATCACCCCGGCCACCGTGTTTGATCCGCTGTCGGCGCGGATGATCGAACAGCTTGGCGGACAGGTCGGCATGCTGGCCGGATCGGTCGCGGCCTTGGCCATTCTTGGCGCGCCAGACCGCATGTTGATCACCGCCAGTGAATTTGCCGATATGGCCTACCGCATTTGCCGGGCGGGTCAACTGCCAGTGATTGCCGATGCCGATCATGGCTATGGCAATGCGATGAATGTGCAACGTACGATCCGCGAACTGGACCATGCCGGCCTTGCCGCGATAACCATCGAGGACACCAATCTGCCGCAACCCTTTGGCAGTGACGATGCCAGCCTGCTGTCGATTGACGAAGGGGTTGGCAAGATGAAAGCGGCGGTGGCTGGCCGGACCGACCCTGATATGGTGATTTTGGCGCGTACCAGCGCCGCCACCATCAGCGGGCCTGATGACTGCCTGGCGCGGATCAAGGCCTATGCCACCACCGGCGTTGACGGCATTACCATGATCGGCATGTCGTCCCCGGCTGATCTCGAACGGCTGTGCGCCGCCATTGATGTGCCGATCATGCTAGGCGGGCTTGGCGCCGGCGCCCCGTCGAACGATGAACTGGCGCGTCTTGGGGTACGGATTTGCCTGCGTGGTCACCAGCCCTACATGGCATCGCTGGCCGCGACCTATCAATCATTGAAGCAGGTGCTTGATGGTGCCGATCCAGCCGATGCGCCCGCCCTGATCGACCCGGATCTGTTGCGCGCCTTAACCGGCGAGGACGATTATGACGCTGACGCCGCACGGTTCCTACACCGGTGAAACCTGATCAAGATCGTGGCCGGCAGAGTCCGGCCAAGGCATTGACAAAAAAGGCTTTGTCCCGCTAAGTGAGAGGCATAAAGTGATCACTGTTTGCAGGGACCGGCCCGATGATCGGCCCCGGTCATGTCAAGCAAGGAGACCAAGACCATGCCACAACCCTATTGGACCCCGGCCGGCGGCCTGCCGCCGCAATCGCAACTGCTGACCGATCGTGCCATCTTCACCACGGCCTATGCCGTTATTCCAAAAGGTGTTCTGACCGATATCGTCACCAGCTATTTGCCATTTTGGACCGATACAAGGCTGTGGGTACTGGCAAGGCCGATGACCGGCTTTTCTGAGAGCTTTTCACATTATTTGATGGAGGTGTCTGCGGGCGGCGGTAGCCAACGGCCCGATGATGATGCCGGCGCACAATCGGTGCTTTTTGTTGTCGGTGGGGATGTAACCTTGACGATCGACGACACGCCGCATCAGCTGACAAGTGGCAGCTATGCCTATATTCCGGCCGGCAGCAAATGGCAGCTTGCCAATCACAGCACCGACAAGGCGTTCTTTCACTGGATTAGAAAGCGTTATATCGCGGTTGATGGAATTGCGACCCCGCCAGCCTTTGTGACAAGCGACGCGGCGGTTGATCCGATAGCGATGCCAGACACAGACGGGCGATGGGCCACAAGCCGCTTTGTCAATCCGACCGATTTACGGCATGACATGCATGTCAATATCGTCACCTTCCAGCCCGGTGGCACCATTCCCTTTGCCGAAACCCACGTGATGGAACATGGGCTTTTTGTCCTCAGCGGCAAGGCGGTGTACCATCTGAACCAAGACTGGGTCGAGGTCGAGGCCGGTGATTATATGTGGTTGCGCGCCTTTTGCCCGCAAGCCTGCTATGCCGGCGGGGCAGAACCATTCCGCTATCTTCTGTATAAAGATGTGAACCGGCATATGCCGCTGACATTATGACCGCGGCAGGGATACGCGCCGCCTACAGATCAAACACCCACGGTTCGGGCAACAGACGATAGCCGCCCGCATCGTGGATCAAATGGCTGAACGCCGGAAAATGCAGATGCATGCCGGCTACCAACAAGCCCTCGCTTGCGGCCATATCGAAAATCTGCTTGCGCGCCGCGATCGCCGCATCAGCATCACTGTCAAAAGCGATGGCGGCCTCTGGTCTGGCCACCTGAATTTCTGGGACATGCACCAAATCGCCCCAAATCAGCAGACGTTCGCCGGCACTTTCCAGCAGAAAGCAACTATGGCCCGGCGTGTGGCCAAGAGCCGGAATGGCGGTAATACCGGGGAACACCTCGACGCTTTTGTCAAACGTGCGTGACTGATCTTTATAGGGGGCAATTTGTTCGCGCGTTGCCTGAAAATAGAGCGCTTTGGCGCGGTCATCGCCCTTGGCCATTTCGCCGTCATCCCCCCAATGCCGGGCCTCGTTCACATGCGCCACCAGCTCGGCATTAGGGTAATTTTTCTGACCAGTGCGCCGGTCGGTCAGACCGGCTGAATGATCGGGATGCATATGGGTCAAAAGCACCGTATCGATCGCTTTCGGATCAATCCCCGCCGCCTGCAAATTCTGCATCAGCTTGCCCGATGATGGCTGCATATAATCGCCAGACCCGGTTTCAATAAGCGCGGCACGCCCGCCAACCCGCACCACAAACGCGTTGATATGGGTACGCCGTTCGGGACTGAAATGCGCCGTCATCATCGCCTTGGCATCGCCATAGTCAATATTGCGCATAATATCGACATCACCTGACAGATAGCCGTCAGACACCACGGTCACAACCATCTCACCAAGGCGGCGATGGTAAAATCCGGGAATTTGCTGTTGTGGTGGCTGGTGAGGGGACGTTTTGAAAGACATCTGCTTGCCCTATAATCTGTTATCCCAGTAATCTGTTATGGGAGTCAGCCAGCATCGGCTGGTGATCACCATACCCCTGATCTGGCCACACAAAAAGTTTTTTTACCGGTCAGAACGGGCCGGACCAGACCGATCATCCCCCAGACCGATCATCCCCCGTGCCAGACGGTCACAGCAACAAATAGTTCGATAACCCAACCCCCCATAGCCCAGCAACATAACCACAGGCGATCACCCATACCGCACTATCAAAGACCGGCACCCTGTAGGGCCGGCCAAAATGCACCAACAGCATCGCCACCGCCACCACCAAGACCCCAAACAGCACCGCGCCACGTGCGTATGGGTAAACCGCAACGCAACGCAACCGGTTGCGGTTTGACAGCGCCGCCTGCCAGCCCGTCTCACGAACTCTTTTCTGCATAAAACCAGTGTAATGAGGTTAACAAATCAGCTCAATCGGGCCTATTATAGGGGGCAGTCTTGACGTGATGACAAAGGGCAACAGCAATATGGCCGATCAGGCAGAACAACGTTTCGGTTTGTTTTTCGAGGTGCGACCAAAAGCCGGACGGCGGCAAGATTATTTTGATCATGTTGACCGGTTGAAACCGGTTTTGGCCAAACATGACGGTCTTTTATGGCTGCAACGCTATGCGTCGGCCGATCACGATGATCTGATCCTGTCCCACCAGCTATGGGCCAGTGAAACGGCATTGGCCGGTTGGCGGCGCGACGCTGATCACCGCCGGTCGCAGCAGGCTGGCATAACCGCTATCTTTGCCGATTACCGTATTCGTGTTGGGCCGCGATTATGGCACTGGCCCGCCGACACCGACACCGACACCAATACCAATACCGACAATGTGCCGAACCAAGATGTTACCAGAACGCCGTTGATTTTGGCGTTATATAGTCACACCGCGCCTGACCCGGATCAGCTTGCCAGGCTTGGGACGGTCACCGGCCGTTATAGCGCCTTTGCCGCGGATGAAGCGGATATTGTGCTGTTGAACCCAACCGCCCCTTTGGCGGCATTGCCAGCGATGATTGCTGGAACCGGGGCGGTGACGGCGTCTTTATTTGGCGTCAGCCGCGACTATGGGCTATTTGACAGGTCGGCAGCACCGCAGGCAAGATAGCGCATCTGGGCATGATCAAGACCTTGGCAAGACCTTGGCAAGACCTTGGCAAGACATAGGCAAGACATAGGCAAGACAGGATTTGGCAGGATGAGCGAACGTAAAAACTGGGACTATGTGCATCATGTGGCCGAGGGCGCCGCATGGACCCCCGGCCTACGGAAAATTTTCGAATATCGGGACCTTGGGATAAAGGACGGCACCAACGGCGACTATGTCGCGCATGTTATTCGGCGCAATGATCAGCCGGCGGATACGGGCATTCACTCATGGCATATCCATGAATGCGATTTTCAGATGGTTTATGTTTTGAATGGCTGGGCGACGTTCGAATATGAAGGCCAGGGCGAGCGCACCATTCGCAAGGGCGATACCGTGTTGCAAACGCCGATGATCAAACACCGCGAAATCGCCTGTTCGGACGATTTTGAGGTGCTCGAAATCGTCTCACCAGCGCATTTCAAAACACGGCTTGTCGATCCACCTGACGGCCAATGATGGCAGCGGACAAATAGGTTCAGCCAGCCTTCACCGGGTTTGACAGCACCCCAATGCCCTCAATTTCGACCTCGACGACATCACCATCCTTCATCCACAAAGGCGGTTTGCGGGCATGCCCGACCCCTGACGGCGTTCCCGTCATTACAACGTCGCCTGGTTCCAAGGTCATCGCCTTGGTGATATAGACCAGCGATTCAACCACCGGATAAATCATCATGCTGGTGTTACTGGATTGTACCGTTTGCCCATTTAGCCGGCATGCAATATTGAGACCGGCGGCGGCCGGCGGCAGTTCATCGGGCGTCACGATGATCGGGCCAAACGGACCGGTCTGGTCAAAATTCTTGCCCATGGTCCATTGCACGGTATGGCGCTGAAATTCACGCACTGATCCATCGTTGAAGCAGCTATAGCCAGCAATCACATCAAGCGCGTTATCCTCGGTCAGGTCCTTGCATTTTTTACCGATAATCAGCGCCAGTTCAGCTTCATAATCAAGCGTCACCGAATGCGGCGTCGCCTTGATCGGTTTATTGGCGGCGACCAGTGATGTCGATGTCCGCACGAAAATCGCCGGAAATGGCTGCTTGTCAAATGGTCCTTCGGCGACATGGTCCATATAATTCAGCCCCAAACAAAGAATTTTCCCGGGGGTCGCAATCGGCAGGGCAATATCAAGATCTTCAAGCTGGTAATGAACCGCATCACCAGCAGTCGCGGCAAGACGCTTGATTTCGTCAAGCTGTTGTTGCTTGATGGCCGCCCCAAGATCGCGGGGTGCAGCCGGGTCCAACGCTGACAGATCAGTGACACCGCGGTCGGTGACAAGTCCAATATGCGGCCCGTCGGCCCGTTCAAACGCTACCAAACGCATGGTCTTACTCCTTCATCATGATCATCTTGGATATTTTGAAAAGTCTAAACCACCGCAAGACAGTGATGGTCATTTTGGCCGGCGTGCCCTCAGGCCTAGCTTCCAATCTTCATCGGGGCCGTCATCCCCCGGAGGCAGGCAATCACGCTAAGCGCGGTAATCTTGCCGGTGCCGGGATTTTCCGGCGATTGCACATTCTCGATATTGAGTGTGAATCGCGCGCTGTCGGCGTCAACCTCAATCGCATGGGTGTTGCGCTGCAAATGCGGGTCGGCCCACACCTCAAGCCGGGTAGCATCGGCACCAACCCCGGCGAGCCCCAAAGCGGCGGCCACATTCACATTCGCCGGAAACGCCATGGCGCCCTCACGCGCCGAACCTTCAAACACTTTCACAGCGCCATTCAGCCCGTCAAGATTGATGTCATTATCGATGATATGCGGGGCGTCTTTCAACGCATTTGGCGGCTTACGGGTGATCATCCTTACTTCGTTGATCTGGCCTTCAGCCGCCGCGCGGACCGCATCAAGCCCCAATAATGCCCCAGTTGCCAGAATCACCCGGCCGCCATTGTCACGCGCCAAATCTTCAATATCAGGGTTGGCCAAAATACCGGCACCGCTGACCGTAACCAAAATCCGGCCACGGCCAAGCGCGGTTTCGGCAATGTCGCGGAACACAGCTTTTGGCGCACAATCGACAACAATATCACAGCAATCAGCCACCGCAGCGATCGACATTATCTCGACAGGCTGGACCAATTCAGCCATCGCGGCGGCGGCTTTGTCATGGCGGCCTGTGGCGACTGCGGCCAAATGCATGCCGTCAATGCCGGCATCAAGGGCCCGTGCCACCACACGCCCGATTGTACCATAACCGATAATTCCAACTGCCAACATTTGCCTTAATCACTCCCGCTATCAAAGATCCCTAATTGGCAACGAAAAGCCGCCATAAATATTCTCTAAATTTTAGCTAAACCACATTGACTCGGACATCAAAGCCCTTGCAATCTATTTTTCTTAAAAACAACTGAATTTGACCGTGGCCACCAATTGATCCGTGGCCGCCTCACCAAACAGACGGGAGTGACCGTAACTATGCGAAAAACAAAAATATCGATTCTTAGCGCTGTCGCCGCTAGTGTGATGATGCTGTCAGCAGGGGCGCAGGCCGGATCGCATTCGGTGCCAAAATTGCCATGTGACACCGCACAATTAATTGTGCCATGGGCAGCTGGTGGTGGGACACAAGTTCTCTATTCGCTTGTCGAAAAGACGATCACCGAGCTAGACACACCCTACAACTTGAAAGTAGTAACGGTGCCCGGCCAGGGCGGCAATAAAGGAGCCAAACAAGCCGCCAAAGCGAACCCGGACGGATGCACGTTGTTCGCAATTCATCAGTCGGCAATCACCAGCTTCTTAAACGGGCGTATCGATTTTCATTATAACGGGTTTGAGCCTGTCGCCAATGTCACCATCACGCCTGACATTATCGGCGCGTCAGCCAATGCACCGTTCAATACAATGAATGAAATGGTCGCCTATGCCAAAGCCAACCCGGGGCAAGTCACAGCCGGTGCGACATTTGGGTCAACATCACATTTTATCTGGCTTCTGCTGGAAAAATCAGCTGGCATCAAACTAAAGCTGGTCCCCTATGACGGCACCGCCGAGCGGATGAATGCGTTATTGTCTGGTGCCATTACCCTTGGCGCGGTGAATGTGGCATCTGGCAAGAAACATTTGGAAGCTGGAACAATTAAGGCTTTTGCTATTGCGTCGGATGCGCGTGACAAGCAAATCCCTGACGTACCAACTATGAAAGAAACCGGGTATGATATGACCTTTGCGTTGGAGCGAGGTATCGTCGCACCAAAAGGGACGCCAAAGGAAATCATCGATATGTGGGCCGGCATTATCAAGCAGGCGGTTGATGATCCGGGCCTGCAAAAGGCGATGGACGCCAAGGGCACTGGCCTGCGCTTCCAAGGGCCAGCCGAATTCAAAGCCTATAGCGAAAAGCTTTATAATGACTATGAAGCTGTCGCGATTGAGATTGGCATGTACAAGAAATAATCCGGCGTTTCGGGTTCGCCACCGGCTTGACCCGAACCCCTGAACAAGGCTGGCAGTGGCCATCACTGCCAGCTATTTCCCCCTCCACCCCATCACATCACGGGCCTAAAGATGTCATTCAACCGAGATACCATTGCCGCCCTTTGCCTGATGCTGGCCAGCGGTGGCCTGATGCTGGCAAGCCTTGAGATTCGTGAACCCGATTACGGGGTGTTGTCGCCGGCGACCTGGCCGCGGTTGATTATTGTGATTCTTGGGCTTTTAAGCGTTATTTATTTTATCCAGTCGATGCGCCTTCCCGCGCACAAAACGCCAAATGCAGAACGACAAACCCTGCCCGCTTTTTTCAGTTATTGGCGTAACGTCTTTTACGTTTTTATCATTTTTGGCCTTTATCTTTTGGTGCTGCCATATCTTGGCATGCTGATCGGCAATATGCTGTTCAGCTTTATTCTGCTGACCGCGCTTGGCGGCTGGCGACCAATCATTCTGCATGCTTGTGTGGCGCTGATGGCGTCAGGTGGCATGTGGCTGCTGTTCACCTATGTGCTTGACGTGTTTTTGCCGCGTGGCTCTTTGACGGGGTTATAGTGATATCATGGAGATTTTCGCCGAAGCATTGCTGAACATCTTTGATCCGGCCACGCTGATTTTCATGATCACCGGGGTCGGTGCCGGATTATTGGCCGGGTCCATTCCGGGCTTTACCATCGCCATGGCCATTGTATTGACATTGCCCTTCACATTTACCATGCCGCCGGCCCAGGGCTTGGCGACGATGATTGCGGTGCTTGTGGGCGGGCTATCAGGGGGGCTGATGTCGGGGATTTTGACTGGCATTCCCGGCACCCCGTCATCGGTTGCAACGACCTTTGACGGCTTTCCTATGGCGCGACGCGGCGAACCGGGCCTTGCCCTTGGCATCGGTGTTTGGTCGTCATTTTGTGGCGGTATCATATCGGCGATATTACTGGTGTTATTTGCTCCGCAGCTGGCGACCGTCGGACTGGAATTTCAGCCATGGGACTTTTTTATGCTGGTGATGTTTGCCCTGACTGTCACCGCGTCCTTGGCCGGTGAAAATTTGGCCAAGGGGCTGATTGCCGGCGCGGCTGGCTTGCTGATCCGGACGGTGGGCGAAGATGACGCGGTTGGCGTTGGCCGATTTGATTTTGGATCGGACTATCTTTTGACCGGCTTTGATTTCATTGCGGTGCTTATCGGCCTGTTTGCCTTTTCCCAATTGCTGTCAGATTTGCGTGATCCGGTGACTGCGCGTAAAGCGCTGAGCGATCAAAAACGGATCAAGGTCAAAATCGAACATCGCCGCGCGATTGCTATTTTGCTGAAGAACTGGGTGGTTGTGATCCGGTCGGCGCTGATTGGTATGTTCACCGGTATTTTACCGGGGGCTGGCGGGTCAATCGCCAATATTCTGGCCTATGACCAGGCCAAAAAAGCAGCCAAGGATGACAGCGAATTCGGAAAAGGCGACCCGCGCGGCATCATTGCACCCGAGGCGTCGAACAATGCGGTAGAAGGGGGGGCGCTGACACCGCTGATGGCGCTTGGTATCCCCGGGGATATCACTGCGGCGATCATGCTCGGGGCGTTGCTGATGCATGATATTGTGCCAGGCCCGACCTTTATCAATGACGAGCCGGTGCTGGCGACATCAATCTATATCGCCTTTTTTACCGCCAGCTTTATCATGATCGGCATGCAGTCGGTGGTGTTGCGTGCCTTTGTTCTGGTGACCCGGATCAAGACCTATGTGCTGGCAACCGTTATTTTGACATTCGCCACGATCGGCGTTTTTGCGTTGCATAATTCCGCTGAAGACATCTGGACTTTGTTCTTTTTCGGCATTCTTGGATTTGCGATGCGGCAATTTGGCTTTCCGCTGGCCCCGATGATTTTGGGCGTTGTGCTTGGGGATATCGCCGAACTCAATCTGGCGCGGGCGCTGGCCATCGATCCGGACCCGATCCTGTTTTTTGTCCGGCCTTGGTCGCTGTTTTTTGCAATTATTGCGTTGTTTTCGATGATCTTTCCGATCTATCAGAAACAACGCGACAGTGGCAGCTGGCTGGCACGGTTCTATTCGCCGTTGATGCTTGTTGCGGTATCGCTGCCACTATTCATGATGGGCGGGCTATTCCGGACCAGCCTTGCCGCGATCGCACTTGGGCTTGGCGGGTTTGTGCTGGCGCGGCGCGCCACCCGGCGCGCCGCCTAACCGCGTCTAGCCGGCTGACGGCAAGAACACATGCCCCGCTGCAAGTTTGCGCGCGGTCCGCACCAGGCCGGCAGATTTCAGGCTAAAGCCGCCATCGCGACTGTCATAATCCACGACCACATCGATACTGCCCGATGCATGTTCAATCGTCACCGTTGCCGGCGATGTGGTCGGGCGGTCCAACAGCCCGTCGGCGATGCTGCCCGGCGTCATCGCACAAGAGGCCAAACATTGGGCGCCAGTGACAGCCATTGTCGGATGCGTCTGCCACGGCATGAAATAGCGGGCGGCAATGGTGCCGCCCGCTTGTGCCGGTGCCAAAATGGCGAATTTGGGCGTGACTGACTGGCTGACATCACCCATACCCATCGCCGCACCCGCTTCTTTGCGAATGGCTTCAAACCGGTCAAAAAAAGCACGGTTAGATTCAAGCTCGGCAACGGTTTCATAGCCGGTCAACCCAAACGCATCAGCCCGTGCAATGACGATTGGCATCGCCACATCCATACAGGTCACATCAATGCCGTCGAACTGGTCGCGCAGATTGCCGGTTGGCAGAAACTTGCCGGTGACCGCGCCAACCACATCCATGAATTGCAGATCAATGCGCGCTGCAGTCCCCGGTACCCCGTCAATCGCGGTATCGCCATCATACCGTACCGTGCCACCCGGTGTCTGCACCCGCGCGACGACCAATGCGCCGGTGTTGACCAGCCGGATCCGCACACTGGTTACCGGGTCGCTAGCTGGCATCAAACCCATTTCAATGGCGGCCGGCCCAACACCGGACAGGATATTGCCGCAAGTCGGTTTGAAATCGACCATCTTTTCAGTGACTCCTACTTGGGCAAAGAAATAATCGATATCGGCATCCGCATCATTTGACCGTGATAGCATCGCAACCTTGTTGGTAACGGCATTGCTGCCGCCAATCCCGTCAATATTGAGCGGGTGCCCCGCCCCGACGATACGCAACAACAGATCGGCAATCTGGTCGCGGTCTTGTGGCAAATCGCCCGCATTGAAATACGGGCCACGCGATGTGCCGCCGCGCATGAAGAAATAGGGAATCGCTTGTTCAGTCATCGGTTTACCTCGTCAAAAAACTGCAAAATGGTTAGGTGAATTTGCCGCACAGGTCAATTGACGCGGTGCGATAAAACTCTACGATAATGGGCCCAACAAGCAATGGATATAAATTATGAGCAGCGCCATTTGGGCTTTGGCCTATGATATCAGGACCGACGATGCAGCGGTGTATCTTGACTGGTTCCATAGCGTCCATATCGCCGAAAAATTGGCGCGTGACGGTTATCAGTGGGCCGCGCATTATCGGGGCCAGCCGCATCATGATGATGGTGATGAGAATACCGGCTATGTGGCGCTGTTTGGTGGCATCTCCAGCGCCGTCTTTTTTGATCCAAGCCCGGCCCAGCTAAAGCTGAAACAGGATACGACAACACGGCAAATGATGGGCCTACGCCGCCCGTGCCGCATGGCCGTCCTGACCGAGGAATGGGCCAAGCCAACCGGCACTGCACCGCAACCAGACCACCCGATGATATCGATCGCATTGCTTGAGGCTGGCGATGCTGGCGAGGCCATTGGCGCCTGGGCCGTGCAGCAGTTATTGCCGGCGGTGGCTGGCCTTGGCCAAATACGAAAATTGATCAGCGTGACCGGGGCCCCGCATCACTATCTGATTCACCATAGCGCTGACGATAATGTCAGCCCTGTTGCCGATGAAACGAACCGGATGCTAGGCGCCAACCCGGCGATCACACTGGCTGGCCATTGGCGCGGTACCCGCATCGCCTGACCGGTACGGTTGCGGTCATTTGCCAAGTCCGTCACTATCAAGGGCGGCGATATATTGTTGCAACACCGCGGCCAAATCTTGATCATCTCGCGCTGTTGCACGGGTTTCTGCTGCCAAGGGCGTGTTTGCCGCCACTTGCATGATCGCACTGGCCCCCTTATGAAAGGCCGGCGTCACACCGTAAGAATCGTAGGTACGGGCGATTTCCTCCATTTCAAAAATCCACCGTTTGGCGTCTAGCGGGATTCGCGGCACCATCGTTTCAATCGATGCCAAGGTCGCTGGTCTGCTTTCGGCGAATTCAGCAAACAACGCTTCACGGAGGCCGGTCAATTCAGCCATCACCGCGACCGCAGCATATAATGAAAATGCCCCTTTTGTGCTGCTGGCATAGATCATTTTCATCGCCGAGGCGCGGCCAATTTCGGCGCCGAGATCGCGCACCAGCATGCCGCGCCCATCAAGCTGTTTAACGAGGCCGGTATCCGGCCCGCTGACATAAAGGCGGGTGCGCCCATTTTCGGTAAGGGGATTAAGACCAATAATGCCGGCATCAATGAAATTGGCTGTGGTGCCGTCAAATGCCGCGGCAATCGACTGAACGGTGGCCGGGGCGACCGCATTACAATCGGCATAATCCGGGAAATGGCCGGTGTCCTGCATCAGCGCGGCAATTTGCTGTGCCTGATCACGCGCATATTCCGGCGGCAAGATCGACAAGATCAAATCGGCCTCGCTGACCACATCGGCCAGTGACGGCAGGGTTTCGATCCCCGCCTTGGCGGCTAGTGACGCGGTATTGGTGCTTCGTCCGGCGATGCATGTCACAACGCGCAAGCCATGCTGACGAAAGGCCATTGCACAGCCATGGCCCATATCCCCCGGCATCAAAATGCCTATAGTTGCCAACTGACCGGGTGATGCTGTTATGTGTTGTGTCATGGCGTTTCCTTATCTTGCACGCTGGGTCTTGCACGCTGGGTCTTGTGCGCCGGTTTTGCTGTCCGTTTTGCGTCCGTCAAACCAGCCCTTTGGCGTCAAGACTAAGCTGCGACAGGTGAAATGACCATGCCAAACCAGCGTATGTGTGTTAATCTGTCGGCCTTCCATCTTGCCTTTTTTAGATCATATGGGACCATTGAGCGGTTTTGATGATCAAGGAATTCTGTTCAATGTTTGAAAATTTTACCCATACACAGATCCAGACAAGTGATCCGGAGGTGGTGATCAATTTGCGTTATGGTGGCAATGGCCCGCCGATTTTGCTCTTGCATGGCAACCCGCTAACCCATGTGCACTGGCATCTTGTCGCACCGCGCCTTGCCGCGCATTTTACCGTCGTCGCCTGTGATTTACGCGGTTATGGTGACAGTAGTAAGCCGCGTGGCACCGATGATCATGCGAATTACTCTTTCCGCCGGATGGCGCTTGATCAGGTCGAGGTGATGGCCAGTTTGGGGTTTGATCAATTTGCCGTCGCCGGTCATGATCGGGGCGCTCGCACCGCGTTTCGGATGGCGCTTGACCATCCTGACAAGGTGACCAAATTGGCCTGTTTCGATATTTTACCGACACATTATGTTTTGACCCATACCAGCTGGCGGTCAGCGCTGAATTCCTATCACTGGTTTTTCATGGCCCAGCCTTTTGATATTCCTGAACGGCTGATCGCCGGTCGTGAGGATTACTATATTCTGAAAAAACTGACAAAAATGGGGATCGGCAAAGGCGGGTTTTCGCCTGAAACGCTGGCCGAATATGCCCGCTGCTGCACCGCCGAGAATATTCATGCTGTGTGCGAGGATTACCGCGCCGGCGTCAGTATCGATATGGATATGGACAGCGCCGATGTCGCCGCCGGCCGCAAGATCACCTGCCCGACCGCGATTTACTGGGGTGGCCACAGCCATACCGAAAAGTTCTTTGATCCACATGACGCCTGGCCACGCTATTGCACCGACATAAGCCGGATGCGGAAACTTGATTGTGGGCATTACCCGGCCGAACAGGTGCCCGATGACGTGTATGACGAATTGCATCACTTTTTTGGCAATCAAACGGACCGTATCTGATGGAGCTACCCAAAACACCAACCATGTCATTGGCTGGCAAGCGTGCGGTGGTGGCCGGCGCGTCATCGGGTATTGGGTTGGCGGCGGCGGTAGCGCTTGGTGAAGCTGGCGCCGATGTGATGCTTGTTGCCCGGCGGGCCGACCCATTGCAAGATCTGGCAAGCGCCATGCAACAGGCGGGCCTGACCGCAACCGCATTGCCCGTGGACATTAGCGATATTCCGATGATGCAAGATCAAATGGCGACGGCTGGCCCGTTCGATATATTGGTCAATTCAGCCGGCATGGCCCGGCATGGTCCGGCCCTTGAAACCACGCAAGACGATTTCGACGCAGTAACCGGTGTAAATCTGAAAAGCGCCTATTTTCTGGCACAGGCCGTCGCCAAGGGGCTGATCGCGGCCGGCAAGCCCGGATCATTGATCACGATATCGTCACAAATGGCGCTTGTTGGCGGGATTGACCGCGCGGTCTATGCCGCGACCAAACATGCGGTAGAGGGATTCACCAAATCTATGGCCATCGAATGGGGACCCCAAAATATTCGGGTCAATACCATCTGCCCGACCTTTATTCTGACGCCATTGACCGTGCAAACCTTTAACCGGCCGGAACGCCGGCACTGGATTGAAGAGAAAATCAAGCTTGGTCGGGTTGGCCGGGTTGAAGATATCATGGGCGCAGTGCGGTTTTTGGCATCTGATGCTGCAGCGCTGATCACCGGCAGCGCGCTGGTTGTTGACGGTGGATGGACCGCCGATTGAGGATTACCACGGACCACATGATCATCAAGACAAAGAAACGATCGGTTCTGATTTTGACGCTGAGTTTGGCCTTGGCATCGCCCGCGACGGCGATTGAACTTGACCCGACTGAGGTAACGATCGGTGCGTTTGGCGCCTTTGTCGCGGCAACGGGCACTATCACCACAGCCGAAAAGAGCGGCGGTATGGTCTATGAGGCTGGCTGGGTCCACAAGGCCGGATGGCACTGGCGCCAGCCCTATGGCCAAGCCGCCCATCCCGACGAGCCGGCGGTCCATATCACCTTTGACGAAGCTGCCGCTTATTGTGCGTGGCGCGGACAACGATTGCCAACACGCGATGAATGGATCAATGCGGCCTATACCGAACAGCGCCCCGCCCCGCCGGCGCCCTTTGTAACCGGCACCACCTATCGCTATCCAACCGGCAACACCCCAGACGGCGCCAATTGCCGCAACGATTGCGGCACCGCGGTCACCCCTCCCGCCACCAAGCCCGACTATAGCCCGCTTTTATGGCGCGGCAGCGGCCACGCGCGGGCAGGCAGCACCAAACAAGGGGTGAACGGCCTTTATGATATGGGTGCCAATGTCTGGGAATGGGCCCATCTTGGTACCGGCACCCAGCAAGCCACGATGGGGGGGTCTTGGTGGTACGGCGCGGCGCAAATGACCGCCGATTATCGGGCCACCAAGCCGCGTGATATGGCGGTTGTCTATATTGGCTTTCGCTGTGCCGGCCGCCCCTCGGTGCCGCAATGAGGCGCCGCGCATGACCAGTGACCGGCCCCAGACATGCGCCCTTTGCGACCGGCCCATCCCGCCGGATGCGCCGCAATCGCGGCATCATCTGGTGCCAAAACTAAAAGGCGGCAAATCTGGCGAGACGGTCTTGCTCCACCATATTTGTCACAAGGAAATTCACGCCGCACTCAGCGAGGCCGATCTGGCCCGCCATTATGCAACAATGGCTGCCTTGAAAGCGCATCCGCGGCTGGCCAAATTCATTGCCTGGATCGCCAAACGGCCACCGGCATTCAATTCCCGCGTGCCCCGGTCACGCATGAATAGCAAACGCCGGTAGGCCCGACGCTTGCCATATACAGGGTTGGCGATGATTAGATCACGCCAATAATTAGGCGCGGTAATAATCAGCTGCGGTTTTTGGTCAACCAATGATCAACAAGCCCGACAATCGCATCGAGCCCGTCAATAGTCTGGCCTTTTTGCCGGGCAATGGTCTGCACCAGCTTGTCAACACGTTCGATATTTTTGGCACCAGCGGCCAGCGCCCGCG
>JAYOFA010000013.1:39972-41680 GCA_038116935.1 Puniceispirillum sp. (SeqCode)
TGCACCAGCTTGTCAACACGTTCGATATTTTTGGCACCAGCGGCCAGCGCCCGCGCCGCCGACGACGGGCTGCCAAGTGATTGCGCCGCCGCGGCATATTTATCAAACGGAACCAGATCAGCAGCATCACTGCCAAGGCTAATACAAAGGTCAACCACCTGATTGTAAATCGCCCGTGACAGATCGATATCATCATGCACCGCCTGCTGGATTGGCCGCATATCGTCGGCCCCGACACAGCGATAATTGCCAGCGATCAGCATCGCCCATTTCGCCATCGGCACAAATAATGACTCATGGACCTTCAATTTGACCGGGATTTCCATCACGTTACCAGCAGCATCGGTAAAGCGCGCCGCCTCGATATCCGCTGCCAACCGCTGCAACATCGCGGTATCAGCATCACCGGTAAAGCGCGCCGCCTTGAAATTTGTGGGCAGGCGTACCTGCAACACATTTAGCGGTTCTTCCGGCGGTCTAAAGGCTTGCGGGTCGGGACTGCACAAGGTGAATTTATCAGGATCAAACCCGTCCCATACCGTCGAATCAACATAGCAATCGCGCAAGGACGCGGCGTCAAGTCCGGGCACCCGCTGCAAAAATGTCAGCGGCGGCATATTCATGATCGACATGGTCGGCACGCCGGCGGCGGCCACCCGCCCCAGCAACGCACCAATTTCACCGGCGGCATATTGCGGTTCTTGCATCGCCAGAACCACCAGATCAAAGCCGGCGGGGTCAAACGCATCCGGCCCACCTGCGGCCAACTGACCGGCCAGCGATGTGCTGCGAATTTCAACCAGCCCATCGCGGCCTTTAACCGGCGTGCGGATCACCGCACCATCGGCGTTGAAAAGATCCGCTTCGGCCGGCAGGCACACCATGCTAGCATTATGGCCGGCCATGGTTATTTTGGTAGCAAGCAATGATCCATAGGACGCGCCCAGGATCAACACATTCAGGGGGGTCATGCGTGAATTTCTCCATTTCGCGTGACAATTGTCACTATTTCATTTTGCTGAACCCGCGTACTGCCATTCGGTGAACGCCAGCGATGAACAGATCAGCCCAGCGGTATATCTCCCATATGTTTGGGGATGTGGTAGCCGCGCTGTACCGCATCCCGATCCAGAATCCGGCGATACCAGTCGCGTACATTGGCAAAATCAGCAAGATCAATCTCTTGCCATTCATATCGTGACACCCACGGCCACGCGGCCATGTCGGCAATCGAATAATCATCACAGATAAAATCGCGGCCGGACAACCGCGCATCAAGCACAGCATAAAGACGCGCCGCCTCGTCTTGATACCGGCTTTCGGCATAGGGGGCCTTGCCCGGATTGAAATGGGTGAAATGATGCACCTGACCCAGCATTGGCCCAAGCCCGCCCATTTGCCACATCAACCATTCATAGACCCGGGCCTTTTGCGCCGGATCGGCGGGCAGAAAGCGGCCATATTTTTCAGCCAGATACAGTAAAATCGCGCCGGATTCCATCAGCGCCAAGCCATTATCATGATCGAAGATAGCTGGGATTTTGTTATTCGGACTGATCTTTAGGAAGGCTGGGGTCTTTTGCTCACCCTGCCCGATATTGATGGCTATCGTATTATAGTCGACACCCAATTCTTCGAGCATGATGGATACTTTGCGGCCATTTGGCGTTGTCCATGTGTAAAAATCAATCATCATCATGCCTTTCGT
>JAYOFA010000013.1:41780-46213 GCA_038116935.1 Puniceispirillum sp. (SeqCode)
CGGCCCAACTGGCGGCCAAGGTACCAATTGACAACAGCACCGGCTGTATTACCAATACTGGCCACCAGCACCAACAGCCCAACCGGCTGTTCACCCATCGCCACAAGATAGGCGAGCCCGGCTTCAGATTGCGCTGGAAAAATCGTTGCGGCAAGAAAGGCGCTGGCAAACAGGCCTGTATAGACAGCCAAATCAGTCATGAGTCATTGGACAAGCCCGCCCCTTTTGACGCCACTGCCAGTCGTGATGTGGGATGTTTGGACAAGCATCAACATGAAATAGGAAAAACCGTGAATCGACAGAACGCCCCGTTTCAATCACATTCGCCAGAAAAGATCAATTTGGAACGATGCGAAAGGGTCATGCTGGTGCCACGATGGCTGGACGCGTCGCCTAATCTTCAATATTGTCACATCGGCTTGCCACTTTTGGTTAGTCGGCAGCCGTTGCTTTATGGGGGAGATAAAAGTGACTGATCCGTTTGGAGGCGTGCGCGGCGACGCCGTCAAAGACACCAACCCTTTTGCCATCGACAAGATGACCGCCCTGAAAGAGATCAATTATTCGATCGATCAGATCGAGGGGCGCCGTGTCAAAAAAAAGAGCATTCTGGAACAGATGCGCGATGGCACTTGGGGGGTTGAAGAAAAAATTCCAAACTGGGAGCCGGCAGAAGATCAGGAATTTGAAAATTACCATGTCATGCTGCGCTGGTCTGGGCGCGAGATCGCTAAGGTCCGTAACGTCAGTAAAAAAGAGGCAAAAATCGCCCTTGCCGGGGTCAAAGCCTTTATCAACAATGTAAATACATCCAACCCGGATTTTACCAATCCGCTGGTGGCCAAATGCTATAATTCGACCGCCAAAACCTATGGACTTGACCCGGTACCCGTACCCGAAACCAGCAAAGACCGCCGTCACCCCCATCTTTTTGCCGGTATCCGGGGCGATGACTCGGCATTGAGCCGGAACCGATTCATGAAAGATGTTTTACGCGCGATCAAACTGGTGGATTTTTCAATTGGCTGGCTAGAATGCGTTGATCAGAACATCCGCAAGCGGCCGGCTGAATATCGGATCAAACATACGCGGCTGTGCAAACCGACCTATCGGGATGCTGTCACCCACTTTGATTGTTCCCTGGTATTTGCCAACGAGACTATTGTCACCGAAAAAAATATTCCGCTGCCACGGGCCAAGATTGCGCTGGCGTCAATGCGCGGCTGGCTGCGGCGCATCGATCCGGAAAAGCCAGACCTGACCGATCCGAATATTGCAAAATGTTATGAGGCCACCAAAATACGGACCAAGCCAGGCCGCTATTCAAAGTCGAACCCCGAACTCCTGCCAATGGAAGACGGGGGGACAAGTTACTGGTCCACCACATTGCATTGCTGGATCACCGGCAGTTATGACAAGGATGGGGTTTTTGTACCGCCTGACTGGTCGGAATAGCCAACTGATCAAGCCCCTGCCCCGACACCGGCCGTTATTCTGATTGCCCGATCATGTACCCCTATGCCAAGCTGCTCTGATGCATGTTTGTCAGCAGGAGGTGCCAATGGATGACCGACGTCATTTTTTGTTTCTGAATATTGGACATTTTCTTGATCATCTGTTCCTGCTGATTTTTGCGACCGCAGCGGCCTTGACGCTGGCCAGCGAATGGGCGCTGTCCTATGGCGATCTTATCCCCTACGCAACACCGGGTTTAATTGCCTTTGGGGTATTTTCATTACCCGCCGGCTGGCTTGCCGACCGCTGGAGCCGCGAGGGCATGATGGCAGTGTTTTTCGTTGGCATAGGATTGGCCGCAATGGCCACATCACTGGCTGCAACCCCGCTTGAAATGGCGGCGGGGCTGTTTGTTGTCGGCATGTTTGCTGCCATTTATCATCCGGTTGGTTTGGCGATGATTGCCAAAGGCGGCAACAAAATGGGCCTTGATATTGCGGTCAATGGTGTCTGGGGCAATATGGGGGTCGGCTTTGCGGCCCTGTTGACTGGCTTTTTGATCGATACGCTGGGGTGGCGGTCGGCATTCTGGATTCCAGGATTGGTGTCGGTTGTGGTTGGGCTTGCCTATATTCATAGCTACCGGCACAAAATGGCGCCGAAATTTATGAGCCTGAAGCCGGCCATGTCAGACAAGCACGGCCACGACAGTACCGATGCCGCACGCCAACGGCGGCTGTTATTGATCCGGATATCAGCGGTGATTTTCTTTACCACGGCGGTATCAAGCATCATTTTCCAGGGCACCACCTTTGCGTTGCCGAAAGTATTTGCAGAAAGGCTAACCGGCATTGCCGGTTCGGCCACGATGATCGGCTGGCTGGCGTTTGTTGTTTTTGCCGTTGCGTCTTTTGCCCAAATCGTCGTTGGACGGCTTCTTGACCGATATGGACCAAAGCTGGTTTTTATTGCGGTGACCCTGATCCAGCTCACCTTCTTCACCATCGTGCCCGGCACGTTCGACTGGGTTGCGTTGCTGCTGTCGCTGGGCTTTATGCTTGGGGCGTTTGGGCAGATTCCGATCAATGATTATATGATCGGTAAAATCGCCAAATCCGAATTACGCGCCTCGGTCTATGGCGCCCGCTATATTGTCAGCTTCATCGTCTGGGCAACCGTGGTACCGATGATTGCGTGGGTGCATGTGAACTGGGGGTTTGATGCGTTGTTCTATATTCTGGCTGCATCGGCATCAGCGATTTTCATTGCTGTTCTAACCCTGCCACGCCACCTTCCCGAACCGGCTTGATGCGGTACCCAAACACCAATGCCACAGCCACCGCCCGAAATCAACGATACGGAAATCAACGACCCGGAAACCAATCATACGGAAACGGTCACCCCCAAACCAGTTACCCCTAAACCAGTTGTTGGCACTGCATTATCGTATCGCGGCCGGCTGTTTCATATGTATGACCATCAGGGCTGCGATAGCTGTTGCAGCGCTTGCAGGCCGCCCTATCTTCCGCCGTTACGCGGCGTTCATGTGACCTATGTGCCGGCAGTGAAGGCCTATCTTTGTGGCTATTGCGTCAGAACCCGATGGCCCGACAGCCAATCAATCCCCGAACGCTGATCAACCGCGGGGCATCAAATAATTTGCCCCCCATCCCGACAGGGATTAGCGTTTTTTTATGAGGTTTTTGCCAGCTTTATCAAAATTGCTGATTTTTGGCCTGATATTATGGGCGTTTTATGTGTCAATATCCGCTTTTTTCGGGTTGCAGATTTATTTACCGTTGCGCCTTGCCGAAGCCAACGATATTCCCTATCACCGCTGGCAATCGGTGCGCATTGCGGCCTTTTTAACCATGTCATATTTTATGCTTCTGCATCTGCTTGATAGCAGCCGGCAATTATACCCGCTGAAATGTCTTGAAATTTTTTTGGCCATCTACACACCCATTCTGGTCTTTTTCACCTATCGTGCCGCAGCGCCCGCGCATGAATATTTAATTGCCGGATTTTTTGGGGTGGTTGTGATCATCCTGCATGTCAGCGGCAAAGACCGTGTTAAAAGATATTTTCAAAAAAAACCTTGACAGGCTAGGTGCGCTAAAACCCACCTTGGGTGTGCGAGATCACAATACTGGCCCCTATCGCCCAAAAAAGGCTGCCTTCTATAACACGCAATACGCGTTCACGATTGACCGTCATCGCGCGCGCCAAACGGCGACCAGCGTAAACAAATAATGGCGCGCACAGGCCGACCGCAATCAGGGTCGCCATCGGCCGCACAAGCAGTGCCTCGCTCGTCGCCCCAACAGCTGCAGCATCTATCGACAGGCCAAACACCACCAACAGCAATTTGGGCCAGCTTTTGACGATCGGGCTAGCCCGGCTGTCAACAAACAGCGCCGATTTCATACAAGACAGTCCAAGAAGCCCAAACACCGCCAACGCGACCCAATGATCAACATGTCCGATGAGCGTTACCAACTGCTCACCAAGCATCAACCCGGTGCCAAATGCGGATAAATGCGCCACCCCGGCGATCAGCATCAGCGGTGCCAACGCAAATGTGCGCTGCTTGCCAAGGACAAGGCTGTCCAACGTCACGCTGATGGCAATCAAGAGAGGATTCATAGAGGGTGTTTTTCCAGACTCTGTAAAGCGGGGTATCACCAATCTATCAGTCCTGCCGCCAAACACAAAACACCGTCTTACAGAATTTTGCCAAATACCCTGCGTCAACACCCAGCCGACATCGGGCGGTGGCCACAGGCATGCATCTGACATGAAGGGGTTGAAAAGTGGTGCCCGGGGGCGGACTCGAACCACCGACACGCGGATTTTCAGTCCGCTGCTCTACCAACTGTTACCAGTTGTTTTCCTTAGTCTTTTGCAAGCGCCACCTATCTAAGTCACTCCTGCGTCACTTAAGGAGACTAAAGTGGCTACATTCAGGAAGCGCAATG
>JAYOFA010000014.1:0-14867 GCA_038116935.1 Puniceispirillum sp. (SeqCode)
ACAAAGCGGGTGTAGCTCAGTTGGTAGAGCACGAGCTTCCCAAGCTCGGGGTCGCGGGTTCGAACCCCGTTGCCCGCTCCAATTTTTGATGAAAACCAAACCCCGTATTTACGGGGGATGACATCATCCCTAGGTGATGGTCACGCGCCGTCACACCACCCCCATGTTCAAGGACCCAAGATATGACTGATCCCGTTATTGCCCAAAAGGCCCCGATGCCGGTCGAGGTAGAAGCTGGCAAAACCTATTTCTGGTGTGCCTGTGGCAAAAGTAGCAAACAACCCTTTTGCGATGGCGCGCATAAAGGGTCGGGCATTGCGCCGGTCAAATTTACCGCCGAGGCTGACAAAAAGCTGTTTTTCTGCGGCTGCAAGGCATCGGCAAAGGCCCCATTTTGTGACGGCACACATAAGGATTTGTAGGCCAGCTGGCAGATTTGTTCCGCATCAAGGATCACCAATGATAAAGGGGCAACCGGCTGTCGGCTGCCCCCTCTTTTCGGGATCATCATATAGTCGTGATGGTCCTGCCTAGCGCAGATGGGCCGCCAAAAATGTATGGGTACGCGCCCATGCCAAGGCCGCATCATCCTCGTCATAGCGGCCGCCTGTTGGGTTGGCAAACGCATGTCCTGCCGTATACCAATGGGTTGTCAGCATATCGGCCTTGCCGGCCTCGCCAAGACGTTTTTGAAAGGCGCCAACCATTTCCGGATTGATCGATTTATCCATCGTGCCAAAATGCCCCAGCAAGGGAACCGACAGAGTGGCCAGACTTTTGGCGCTGGCGGTAACCCGTCCATAATAAATCACCGCCGCATCAAGCGGATTGGCAAGCGCGGCAGCGAGGCTCCAGCCGCCGCCAAAACACCAGCCCAATGTTGCCACCTTGCCATTGCCATTGGCCTTGGCCCAATCTACCCAGCTGGCGATGGTGGCATTAGCCTCGGCGCTTTGGACCGCTTTGGTTTGTGCGCGGGCCGCCTTGGGATCGGTGGCGACCGCGCCATTGAACAAATCGATCGCCAGCGCATGGAAACCCTTGTCGCGGATATCCTCGGCCATCGCCTTGATATTGTCGTTTAGCCCCCACCATTCATGGATCAGGATCACTACCGGCGAGTCCTTTGCGTCGGCCGCGGCAAAATAGGCGCTGACCGTGCGCCCATCGGTGGTGGTCTGGGTCAAGGTGGTGCCCTTTGACGCCTGCGCGTGGGCAAGGTCAACATGGGCCAGAATGGTGGCGAGTGGCAAGGCTATCGCACCCGCCAGAAACAGCCGCCGGTCGGTGGCAGAAACGGTGGGTTTTGGCCCGGCATTCGGGTTACAGTTATTCAGGTCGCACATGGCGCTCTCCTTATTGGCTGGTCGGGCGTCGCGGTCGGCAGCAGCCGTGCCTGTCCGGCGCGATCACACCTTGCAAAGATGAAGTGAAACGCGACCCAATTCAAGCTGCATGAACCGATGTGCGCTGGAAAATATTTTTGCCGCGATGCGGCGCCCTTTGTTCACAAACCACGGTAAAACTTTGTCGCTGAAGGGTTGAACAAATTGCCAAACCCATGTATAGGCAGGCTCTATGCGAAAAATATCCGCGCCCCGCTGTTGCCGACCTTATGGCCCCTGTTTCGGCAGCGCAATCGGCGAAGCCGGTAACAACTGTCACCGCCGCCGCTACCATGACGTTTTTAACTAATTTAAGGAGTGTTCCAGATGAGCCTGTCCCATTTCACCGGAAAAACAATCGCCATGATGGTCGCCAGCGGCTTTGACGAAGCCGGCTTTATTGCGATTCAGCGCGCCATGATGGCGGCTGGTGCCAAATTGAAGATTGTATCGCGGGAGGCTGGGCTGACCAATGCATGGAACGGGACCGGGTGGGGCATGTCGTATCCGGCTGACGCCACCTTGTCGACAACGCTGGCGGTTGATTATGACGCCTTGATCGTGCCGGCTGGCCAACGTCATGTTGATGCGCTGCAGAATGAGGCGCATGCCAAGCGGGTTCTGGGTGCCTTCTTGCGCGCTGACATGCCGGTTCTGTTGCAGGCCGAAGCGCGCCAGTTGCTGCAATTGATTGACGGCGGCGAAAGCCGCACCATCGCCGGCGACAAAGACACCGCGCCGGTGATTGACAATAATCTGGTAACAAGTGGTGAAACCGGCGAGGATCTTGTCGAACTGACCGCGCTGAATCAGGTGATCGGCACTGTTCTTGATGAAACGCAGGCGGCCTGACAACAGCCGCTACGCCAGAAGGGAAAATCATGGCTACAGATAGGCCCGTTGATGCCTTGCCGTCCCCGTGTATTTCCGTATGCCAGATGGACCCGCAGGACGGCGTCTGTGTTGGCTGTTACCGGACCCGGGCCGAAATTGCCGCATGGCGTAGCATGAGCCAGGATGACCAGCTTGTGCTTCTTGATATTTTGCAAGACCGCAGGGCGCGTGCGACCGGTATCGCGCGTCGGTCATCCGGCCGTCGGGCCCGCCGGTTTGCGCGGCTAAGCCCATGACCTTCATCACCAGCCACCACTACGGACAGGCGCTATGACAGATCCGGTTTCAGCCCTTATCGCCAGCAAAGGCTGGCTTGTCGCCGACGGCGCCACCGGCACCAATCTGTTTGGCCGTGGCCTTGAAACCGGCTATCCACCGGAATTATGGTCGGTTGAACGGCCGGAAGATATTTTATGGCTTTATGATAGTTTTCTGACTGCCGGATCGGACCTTGTGCTGACCAACAGCTTTGGTGGCACCAGCTTTCGGCTGAAATTACATGATGCGCAGGATCGGGTTGGTGAACTGAACAGGGCCGCCGCAAAATTGGCTCGGCAGGCGGTCGATGCCCATATTGCCCGCACCGGCAAACAGGCGCTTGTCGCTGGATCGATCGGGCCGACAGGCGAGCTGTTTGAACCGCTTGGGGCGCTGACCCATGATGCCGCGGTAACGGCCTTTACCCAACAGGCACAGGCGCTTGCCGATGGCGGGGTTGATGTGCTGTGGATCGAAACCATGTCGTCGAATGAAGAGGTTGGCGCCGCGATCATGGCTGCGCGCACGATTGGCCTGCCGGTCTGTGCGACCATGACCTTTGATACCGCCAGCCGCTCGATGATGGGTGTTACGCCAGATGCGTTTGCCAGATTTGCGACCGCCGCAGGTGCCAATTTTATCGGGGCAAATTGCGGTATCGGGCCGGCTGAATTGCTGCATTCGGTGCAAGGCATGGTGCCGGCGGCTGGTGAGGTGCCGGTGGTGGCCAAGGGCAATTGCGGGATCCCGGCCTATGTCGAGGGAAAAATCCATTATCATGGCACGCCAGAGCTAATGGCTGAATATGCGCTATTTGCGCGCGACGCCGGGGCGCGGATCATTGGGGGCTGTTGTGGCACGACCCCGGATCATGTGGCGGCGATGGTGGCCGCGCTTGACAACACCCCACCGCGTCCATTTGACCGCGACGCGATGGTGGCAGCCTTGGGGGTTGCGTGGGCCGGGCTTGATCTGAACAAGCCGGCTGCTGAACCAGCACGCGGGCGCCGTGGCCGCCGCCGCCCGTCATAACCCGGGCCTGTTACCCGACAGTCCGAAAGCCTGTTGCGTCGACGGCGCAGAATTTGCATACTCGCGGCGATTTTGACCCGCACCAGGCCGCTCTCAACATGGTGGCCGCCTTGGTTTTGCCGGCCCGTCATGGCCCGGTTGTCCTGTTTGGAGACGTATATCATGCATGCTTACCGCTCACATAATTGTGCCGAACTGACCGAGGCACATGTTGGCCAGTCAGTCCGGCTATCCGGCTGGATTAACCGAAAGCGGGATCACGGCCAGCTGGTATTTGTCGATTTGCGCGACCATTTCGGTTTGACCCAATGTGTGATTGATTCGTCCGATGCATGTTTTTCAAAGGTGGAATCAACCCGCCTTGAGTCGGTTGTCACGATCACCGGCACCGTGCTGAAACGAAGTGACGAGACCATCAATAAAGGCCTGCCAACCGGCCATATTGAGGTGCGTATTGAGGAATTTGCCGTACAATCGGCAGCTGATACCTTGCCATTACAGGTCAATTCAGACGAGGATTCGGGCGAGGAAACACGCCTTCGCTACCGCTATCTTGATTTACGCCGGACCCGGCCCCACGCCAATATCATGCTTCGCGCAAAGATCATCCAATCGATCCGCAATCGGATGCTGGCACAGAATTTCACCGAATTCCAAACCCCGATCCTGACCGCATCATCGCCAGAAGGGGCGCGCGACTTTTTGGTGCCGGCCCGCTTGCATCCGGGTAAATTCTATGCGTTGCCGCAGGCCCCCCAGCAATTCAAACAGCTGGTCATGGTCAGCGGCTTTGACCGCTATTTCCAGATTGCGCCCTGTTTCCGGGACGAGGATAGCCGCGCCGATCGTAGCCCGGGAGAATTTTACCAGCTTGATCTTGAGATGAGTTTTGTTGAACAGCAGGATGTGTTTGATGCCGTCGAACCGGTCATCCGCGGGGTATTTGAAGAATTTTCCAATAAGGTGGTTGATCAGGAATTTGTGCAAATTCCCTATGCTGACTCACTGTTGAAATATGGCAATGACAAGCCGGATTTGCGGGTGCCGTTTGAAATCTGTGACGTTACCGATATTTTCCGGGGATCCGATTTTGCCATTTTTGCCAAAAACATTGAAAAAGGCGCGGTTGTGCGCGCGGTACCCGGCCCAAAATGCGGTAGCCGCGCGATTGCCGATCGGATGAACAGTTGGGCCCAGGGCGAAGGCGCGCCCGGTATGGGCTATATCATTTACGGCGATGGTGAAGCCCGTGGCCCGGTGGCCAAGGCATTGGGACCAGACAAGGCCGAGGCTATTCGCCAGGCCGCCGGTGTTGGCGATGGTGATGCGGTATTTTTTGCCTGCGCGCCAGCCGATGAGGCTGCCAGCTTGGCCGGCCGCGCCCGGGTCAAGATTGGCCATGATCAGGATCTGATCGATCAAAACGCGTTCCGTTTTGCGTGGATTGTCGATTTCCCCATGTTCGAAGCTGATCCGGTAACCGGTAAGATTGATTTCTCGCACAACCCGTTCTCGATGCCGCAAGGCGGAATGACGGCGCTTGAAGAACAAGACCCGCTGCATATCAAGGCATGGCAGTATGATCTTGTCTGTAATGGCGTTGAACTGTCATCTGGGGCGATTCGGAACCATTTGCCCGAAGTGATGTATAAGGCTTTTGAAATCGCTGGCTATCCGAACAGCGTTGTTGACGAAAAATTTCCGGCCATGATCAACGCGTTCCGTTTTGGCGCCCCGCCACATGGCGGTATCGCACCGGGGATTGACCGCATCGTCATGTTGATCGCCGATGAGCCGAATATCCGTGAAGTGATCTTGTTCCCGATGAACGGCAAGGCCGAGGATTTGATGATGGCGGCACCATCCGCGGTTGATGAATCCGCGCTTGCCGAATTGCATATCCGGCGGGTGCCGCAAATCAAAAAAGGTGAATAAAAAGGCGCTGTCAGGCTTGCCCGACTTGGCGTGACTGCCCATGCAGCAACGCCAACACCGCGCCCAGCAAAATCACCGCGCCGGCCTGATGCAGGCCGCCAAGCGATACCGGCACCCCATGCAACAAGGTCAGAACGCCAAGGGTGAATTGCGCCACGATGGCGGCCAGCACCAGATGACTTTGCCATAAAAGCCCTTGCCGCCGCGCCTTTAGCGCCAAGGCGATCACCGCGCCCGCGGTCAGTGCCGCAAGCCAGCGGTGGTGAAACTGTGCCGCGGCCGGATTTTCAAACGGATCCACAAGACCTTGTTCGCCATATTCGACCGGGATCAAGCCGACGCCCATGAACGGATATTCATTATAAAGAAGGCCGGCATCCATGCCCGCCACCAGTGCCCCGGCAAGGATTGTGACACCCAACAACAACAGGCTGGCAAGCCCGTGTCCACGCGGCCGCCTACCATGCCCGTCGCGCATGTCAAAAGCGGTCCATAGCAGCAGTGCAAAAATCAGCAAGGCCATGCCAAGATGGGTGGCAAGCCGGTATTGCGATACGCTGGCTTGTTCGGTGAGGCCGGATTTAACCATCCACCAGCCGATTACCCCCTGCAACCCGCCAAGCAGCAGCAGGACCACCAGCCGCAGGCCAAACCCGGGTGGCACCCGGCCAGCCAGCGCAAACATTAACAATGGCAGCGCAAAAGCAACACCGATCAACCGGCCCCACAGCCGATGGAAATATTCCCAGAAAAAAATCGTCTTGAACTCGGCTAACGCCATGCCGTAATTCATCTGCTGATATTCGGGTGAGGCACGATATAGCTGGTAAACCCGGTCCCATTCAGCCGCGTTTAGCGGTGGCAAAGCCCCAATCAACGGGCGCCACTCGACCATCGACAAGCCCGATTCGGTCAACCGTGTGATGCCGCCGATAACCACCATAATGGCGACCAACGCGGCCATGACAAACAGCCAATTGACCACCGCCTTTACGCTGTGATCGCCGGCGTGACGTGACACCCACGGCACCGATTGATATCGCATCATACGCTGTACTCCGATCACTCTCGCTTTCGCCACCGGTCCAAATTCCCGCCCAAAGACCTGTATTCACGAAAGACCTGTATTCACCAAAGACATATAGCCCAACAGATATATAGGTCATCTGACCAATATCAAGCCCGCCGCCACCCAGTAAGCTGGCGCATTGCCGCAGGGGGGGGCATGTGCCGCCCGCCATTTCCAGAGGTACGATTATTTTTTTGAATCTTTTCTGGGGACAATGCCTTGACAAAAGCGGCGTAATCTCCCACTTACCCCCAAGTGGTATTTTGGCACTCTGCGCTATAGAGTGCCAAAGTGCTGTTAGTCGACTATTTTGGAGGAGAAACAGGCATGAAATTCAGGCCTCTTCACGATCGCGTTGTTGTACAGCGCACTGAATCAGAACAGAAAACTGCTGGTGGGATCATCATTCCGGACACCGCTCAGGAAAAGCCGATGCAAGGCAAAGTTATTGCGGCTGGTGCTGGTGCGCGTGATGAAACGGGCAAGGTGCAGCCGCTTGATGTCAAGGCTGGCGACACCGTGCTGTTCGGCAAATGGTCCGGCACCGAGGTCAAGATCGATGGTCAGGAATATCTGATCATGAAGGAATCAGACATCATGGGCGTGATTGAATAAATCGCCTGCCGATCTGTTGACACTGTTTAGATAGAAGGAAGATTGAAACATGGCTGCTAAAGAAGTCAAATTCGGCTCAGACGCCAGAACCCGGATGCTGGAAGGCGTCGATATTCTGGCCAACGCCGTCAAAGTGACATTGGGTCCAAAGGGCCGCAATGTGGTTCTCGAAAAATCATTTGGCGCACCGCGTATCACCAAGGATGGGGTGACCGTTGCCAAAGATATCGAACTGAAGGACAAGTTCCAAAACATGGGCGCACAGATGGTGCGTGAGGTTGCGTCGAAGGCCAATGATGTGGCTGGTGACGGCACCACGACAGCCACCGTTCTGGCCCAGTGCATCGCACAGGAAGGCGCCAAGGCAGTGGCTGCCGGCATGAACCCGATGGATCTGAAGCGTGGTATCGACATGGCGGTTGAAGCTGTCGTCGACTCGCTAGGCAAGCGGTCCAAGAAAATTTCAACCTCAGACGAAGTGGCGCAGGTTGGCACCATTTCTGCCAATGGCGAGGAAGAAATCGGCAAGATGATTGCCGAAGCGATGGAACGTGTTGGCAATGAAGGTGTGATCACCGTTGAAGAAGCCAAGAGCCTGGCAACCGAACTTGAGGTTGTTGAGGGTATGCAGTTCGACCGTGGTTATTTGTCGCCTTACTTTGTCACCGATGCTGAAAAGATGCGGGCGACATTGGAAGAGCCTTATATCCTGCTTCATGAAAAGAAGCTGTCAAACCTGCAAGACATGCTGCCGATTTTGGAAAAAGTTGTGCAGTCAGGCCGTCCATTGCTGATCATTGCTGAAGATATTGAAGGCGAAGCATTGGCGACCTTGGTGGTGAACCGTCTTCGTGGTGGCTTGAAAGTCGCCGCGGTCAAAGCCCCTGGCTTTGGCGACCGCCGCAAGGCCATGCTCGAAGATATTGCCATCCTGACCAATGGCACGGTGGTATCAGAAGAAGTGGGCATCGCGCTTGATTCGCTGACTCTCGACATGCTTGGTAGCGCCAAGCGCGTGGAAATCACCAAGGACGAAACCACCATTGTTGACGGTTCAGGCGCCAAAGGCGAGATCGAGGCACGTTGTAACCAGATCCGCGCACAGGCCGAAGAAACCACATCCGACTATGACCGTGAAAAGCTGCAGGAACGTCTTGCCAAACTGGCCGGCGGTGTTGCGGTGATCAAGGTTGGTGGTGCGACCGAGGTTGAAGTGAAGGAACGCAAAGACCGCGTTGATGATGCGATGCATGCAACCCGCGCTGCTGTTGAAGAGGGGATCGTCCCTGGCGGTGGTGTGGCGCTGGTGCGTTCGACCAAAGCGCTTGAAGGTCTGAAGCCAGCCAACCGCGATCAGGAAGTGGGTATCGAGATCGTCCGCAGCGCGCTGCAGGCACCTGCCCGCAATATCGCCCACAACGCCGGTGCTGAAGGCGCGGTGATTGTTGGCAAATTGCTTGAATCAAAAGACGACAATCTTGGGTTCGATGCAAAGGCCAATGAATTTACCGACATGATCAAAGCCGGTGTGATCGATCCGACCAAAGTGGTGCGTTCAGCGCTGCAAAATGCGGCATCGGTTGCGGGTCTGTTGATCACCACCGAGGCTATGGTTGCCGAAAAGGTCGAGCCAAAAGACTCAGCAACCGCCCCTGATATGGGTGGCATGGGCGGCATGGGTGGCATGGGCGGCATGGGCTTCTAGCTGCCGGCCCACACCGTTGAATAGGATAACCGGGGGGCGGGTTTCGCCCTCCGGTTTTTTAGTGGCTGTCGCTCTCGGTATGCCCAAGGAACTGCCCGGTTATCGCAATCGCCTCGGCAAGCCCGATCCGTTCTACCCGCACGCCCGGTGGAAAGGCATTCGTCAACCGGGTTGGCAGGCGGCTGTCAAGCATCACAAAGACACCGCGATCGGTTTGCCGTCGGATCAGCCGGCCAAAGGCCTGACGCAAGCGTTGTCGTGTCTGATGCTCGGTCCAGGCCTCGCGCCCCTGCCATTTGGCGCGGGCCGCAAACAAGATATCGCTACGCGGCCATGGCATGCGATCAAACACAATCAGTCGTAACGCGTTGCCAGGAACATCAATGCCGTCGCGTACCGCATCGGTGCCCAAAAGACAGGATTCCGGCTCTTCCCGAAACATCGCCAATAAGGTTTGCAAATTCATGCGGTCGATATGTTGGGCATAAAGCGGCAGACCGGCAGCATCAAGACGCTCGGCCAAGGCCGGATAAACCGCCCGCAAACGCCGAATGGCGGTAAAAAGCCCAAGCCCGCCGCCGCCGGCGGCCTTCATCAAGCCGGCCATCGCACTGGCGGTGGCGGCGGGGCGTTCGCGCGCAAGATCGGTTACCACTAGAACACGGGTCTGGGCGGCATAATCGAATGGTGAGGCAAGGCTGAACCGCATCGCCGCATGGTCAAGATGGGCTGCCCCGGTCTGGGTGATCGCCGCATCCCAGCCATCGGTCGGGGGCTGGCTGCTTTCGGCTGGTTGGTCGCCACCGCCAGGATGGTCGGTCAATGTAGCCGAGGTCACCGTCACCCCATGCGCGGTTTCCAAAACGCTGTGGGCAAACGGAATGCTGGGATCAAGCCAATGCCGCGCCAGCCCGACATCGCGGTCCTGACCATCGATCCGGTCGATCTGGATCCAGTCGACAAAGCCGTCACGGGCCCCGTTTTCAACATCGCTTAGCATGATCTTCCACGCATTGAGGGGGCCGCCGGCGCGTAATTCTAGGCCGCGGATCGCACCTTCAATCCGCGCCCGCTCACCGCTATCCAGTGATTCTGCCTGATCATCAAGATAGCGGGTTAGCCACCCCACCAACCGGTTTAACGGCGCGGCCAATTCGGCCAGCTCGCTGGCCAGTTTTCGGGCGGCCACCACCACCATTTCTGGCGCCGGATAAAGTGGCGATTGAAGATCATAGAGGCTGTCCGGGTCCTCAACGCGTTGGTACAGCGCGGCGCGAAGCTGCATGAAAAATGCCTCGCCATTGCCAAGCGGCTGGCCTGCCGAAAGGCGATTTTCCCACCCCTGACCAGGAAGGCAGCGTGCCGCTTCAAGGGCTGCTGCAATATCGGCAAGGGCGGCGTCATCACCGGCAACAATATCCTCAAGACGCCGTTTTAACCCGCGGGCACGGCCACGACGCCCGTCATCCGCGCCGCGGATCCAGTGGCGCAATTCGGCTGCTTCCCGGCCGCTTAGATAGGCTGAAAAGGCACTGTCGGCGGCATCAAACACATGATGTCCTTCGTCAAACACATAACGGGTTGGGGTGCGCCGGTCACCGCGGCTTCCATAGGCGGCCTGCACCATCACCAGCGCATGGTTGGTCACCACAATATCGGCGCGTTTTGCGGCGCGGATTGATTTTTCGACAAAGCAGCGATTGTAATGCGAACAGGCAGCATGAATACATTCACCGCGCCGATCGGCCAGCCCGACGGTCGCGGCCCGGCCAAACAGATCAAGAAGCCATGCCGGAAAACTGCTGCCGGTCAGGTCACCATCACTGGTGGCACCGGCCCACCGCGCCATCAGCCCCAACACCGTTGCGCGCCGCGGGCGGCCGGGCATTTGTGCCAAGGCTTCTTCAAGATTGAGCAGGCACAGATAATTTTCCCGGCCTTTCCGGATGACCACTTTGCTGGCGCGGGCCGTAGCGTCGGGATAAAGCCGGCTTAGTTCATCAGCAATTTGATGCTGCAAGGTACGCGTGTAGGTGGACACCCAGACGGTGCCGCCATTCAGTTCGGCCCATAGGGTTGCCGGTGCCAGATAGCCCAAAGTTTTGCCGGTGCCGGTGCCCGCTTCGGCCAGCAGCATCGCCGGGCTTGGGCCGGCGTCGGGCCGGTCAAAACTGGCTGCCACGGCGGCCGCATAATCGGCCTGCGGGGCACGGATTTCGGCGGTGTTGCCAAGCATGTCGGCAAGCCGTTGCCTGGCGGCATCGGGCAAAACCGGCTGATGGCCAGGCTCGGCTTGCGGGGTGTAATCGGTATAATCGGCCAGCCGGTCCCAGATCGCACCAAGGCGGCTGTTTGGTGGGCCAGGGTCGGGGAAAGGCAATCCCAGATGTGCCAGTACATAAGGCCCCCAGACCCAGCCACCGGATGTCATCATCTGTGCGATGCGTCCGGCTTCGTGGCGGGCCGCATCGGGGGCGGCGGCCAACTCGTCAAGCAACGCAAAGGCAATTTGCGGCAGCAGGCTGGCCATACTGGCCCCGTCATGTGGTCGGGCAAAGCCCAATTGCCCGGCAAGGCCGGCCGCCGTTGGCAACACAAATCTGCCAGGACGGACAAAGGCAAACAATTCCAATAGATCAAGGCACGACTCGATATCGACACCGGCGCGGGCCGCACTCCATTGGCGGTGACACAGCAATACCGGCCCCAGCGCCAGTTCGGCGGCCAGCTGGGCCGGCGACGGGTAGGTGATTTCACCGTCACGGCTGATCCATATCAATCGGGTGCGATGCGGGTAAAATACCGGTATCGCGTGAAGATCGGGAACAGATGACGGGAAACTTGTGTGCATTGTTGTTGTTATAGCTTGGGGGCGGCTGTCACACCAGCCTGCAGCGTATTTATTGACCGATAAGCTTGCGGTTTCGATTGTGCGGTCTCGACCTTGTCTCTTGACCTTGCCCTTTGCCGGCCCTAGCTTGTCGGCGTAAAAAGCGGACCGGCACACCAGCCGGTAGGAGCCCTCCGACCTTTCGACCGATGTCCAATGCGGGAACTGCAGACCATGACCGATCTTATCGCCGATCTTAAAGCCATTGCCAGCGATGCCAAGGCTTGGCCGTTTGCCGAAGCACGCGCACTGGCCAGTCGCATGGACAAACAGGGGGCTAAAGACACGGTTCTTTTTGAAACCGGCTATGGCCCGTCGGGCTTGCCGCATATTGGCACATTTGGTGAGGTGGTTCGCACCACTATGGTGCGTCATGCCTATGAAACGCTGACCGGCCAGCCAACACGGCTTGTTTGTTTTTCAGATGATATGGACGGGTTCAGGAAAATTCCGGACAATGTGCCGAATCACGATATGCTAAAAGACTATCTGAACATGCCCTTGACCAAGGTGAAGGACCCGTTTGGCACCGCCCCGTCTTTTGGCGAGCATAATAATCTGCGCTTGCAGGCGTTTCTTGATTCCTTCGGCTTTGACTATGAGTTTATGAGTTCGACAAGCTGCTATCAAGCCGGGGTGTTTGACGCGGCATTGCGCCGGGTTCTGGAAAAATATGACGCCATTATGGATATCATGCTGCCGACATTGGGCCCGGAACGTCAGGCAACCTACAGCCCGTTTTTTCCGATTTGTCCGGACAGCGGGAAAGTGTTGCAAGCCAAGGTGGTCAGCACTGATGTGGCGGCGGGGACGATTGTTTATATTGATCCCGACAGTGGTGCTGAACGTGAAATTGGCGTCACTGGCGGCCAATGCAAACTGCAATGGAAATGCGACTGGGCGATGCGCTGGTATGCGCTTGGTGTCGATTATGAAATGAGTGGCAAGGACTTAATCGATTCGGTCACCCAATCCAGCAAGATTACACGCGCCTTGGGCGGCACGCCACCCGGCGGCATTTCCTATGAGCTGTTTCTGGATGCGAATGGCGAAAAAATATCGAAATCCAAAGGCAATGGCCTGTCGGTGGAGGATTGGTTGCGATATGGCAGCCCTGAATCATTGGCGCTGTTCATGTATGGCCAGCCGAAACGCGCCAAGCGCTTGCATTTTGATGTGATCCCCAAAACCGTTGACGAATATTACCAGCATCTTGCCAAATTGCCGGATCAAAGCGCTGCCGAACAGGTGGAAAATCCGCTCTGGCATATTCATAGCGGGATTCCAAAACAGGCCGGCATGCCAGTCAGCTTTTCGCTGCTTCTCAATTTGGCGGCGGTCTGTCATGCCGAAGATCCGGCCATTGTCTGGGCTTATGTCAGTGATTATGTCGATGGCGTCGGTCCCGATACCCACCCTGAACTTGATCGCATGATCGGTTATGCGGTGCATTACTATCAGGACATGGTGCGGCCGAACAAAATCTATCGCCTGCCCGATAGGGCCGAGGCTGGGCATCTTGCCGCATTGGCGGCAGCGCTTGCCGCGCTTGATGGCGATGATAGTGCCGAGGCGATCCAGTCGGTTGTCTATGCCACCGGCAAGGCGGCGGATTATGAAAATCTGCGTGATTGGTTCAAATGCCTTTATGAGGTGCTGCTTGGACAGGCTGAAGGGCCGCGCATGGGGTCATTTTTTGCGCTTTATGGCCGGTCCAAGAGTATCCGCTTGATCGAGGACGCGCTGGCCGGCAAGCTGGCCGACACCACCAGTGTGGTGCGCGAATCGTGATCTGGCAAGGCCTTGCCACGCTGGCGCGCCTGCTTCCGGCCGAGGCGGCGCACCGCGCCGCGGTCACAACATTGCGATATAATATCGGGCCGCGTCCGGCGGCGACCCCAGACAGCGTTGATATCGGCGTTACTTTTGCCGGCCTGTCTTTTGCCAACCCGCTGGGGCTGGCGGCTGGTTTTGACAAGAATGCCGCCTGTTTTAATGGGGCGATGCGCCTTGGGTTTGGCCATGTCGAGGTGGGCACGATTACCCCGCGCCCACAACCCGGCAATCCGAAACCGCGTGTGTTCCGTCTTGCCGCGGATCGGGCGGTGATCAACCGCTATGGGTTCAACAGTGCTGGCATGGATGTGGCGGCCCGGCATCTTGCTGAAAAAGCGCCTGTGCGATCTGGTATTTTGGGGGTCAATGTCGGTGCCAATAAAACCAGCCCTTCGCCGATTGACGATTATCATCGGGCGGTGGCGACACTGGCTACCTATGCCGATTATATCACCTTGAACATATCCTCGCCAAACACGCCGGGGTTACGCAATCTGCAAACAAAACAGCATCTGGCGGATTTGCTGGCGGCTGGTCGCGCGGGGCTGGTAACGGCGGGTATCAAAGGCCGAGATGTGCCGCTGTTTTTGAAAATTGCGCCGGATCTCCATACCGGTGATTTAGGGGATATTGTTACCGCCTGTATTGATGCCGGGGTTGCGGGTATCATCGCCACAAATACCACGATCAGCCGGCCGCCAAACCTTGTTGGCCGCCATGCTGGCGAGGCGGGCGGTCTGTCGGGGGCGCCCTTATTTTCGATGGCGACCGCATTGTTGGCTGACCTAGCCCGACAAACAGACGGCCGGGTTGGATTGATCGGCGTTGGCGGTGTGGCAACCGCATGGCAGGCCTATGCAAAAATCCTGGTCGGTGCCAACCTCGTGCAGCTTTATACCGCATTGGCGTTGGATGGTCCGGATTTGCCGGGCCGGATTTTGGCTGGACTGGCCCGCCTGATGCAGGCCGATGGCGTCGGTCATCTTGGCGCGGTGCGGGGGCAGATCAGCGATCCGGTGGCCGCGTCTCGTCACGCATTTCGCCTTTATCAAACATTGTCAGCGCGATAAGCAAAATGCCAAGCCCGTCAGGTTTCGGGGCGTGAAACTGGTTACGCTTGGCCGGCTGTTTTGGCCCCATAGCTGGCATTTCGGCCATGGTCTGAAAATAGATCAGCGTGACAAGACGTAACGATGCCGTCAGGCTGGTGGAACGGCGCCGTTCCTGCACCATCTGGCAGAAGTCGTG
>JAYOFA010000014.1:14967-28063 GCA_038116935.1 Puniceispirillum sp. (SeqCode)
ATGCCGTCAGGCTGGTGGAACGGCGCCGTTCCTGCACCATCTGGCAGAAGTCGTGCAGCGCAATATTCTCGCGCACCAGAATAACGGTAATTGCGTCCCAGAATGCCTGTTCAAGCACAACGGATGTACGCGCACCCAAAAGTCGTATGTTGCGCTTTGTTCTCAAAACAGATCGCTACCTTTGTTGTGCGGATACGACATGATAGTTCGACTAAGGTTCGTTTCGTTGTCCGGTCCGGCCAGTTCACCCGCCACCGACCGTTGGTGTTCCCTTTATCGGGTGTTCTGGTATCGGGTGTCCGCGCTGCGGGCAGATCGGGCACCTTGATTAGGCTACTGGGGATCAGGCTATTGGGGATTAGACTATTTGGATTAACCAAAAGGGTTAATGGAAAAATATCTGACCCCCTGCAGTGCGGTATGCAGCGCGGTTAACGGCCGGTGTTGCCGACAATCAGCTATGACGGTATTTGGGTGGTCGGGTTATTGTTTTTTGGCGGTTTTCCGGCTTGACCTTGGCGTAAGACTGGCCTATACCCAGCCTTCAAATTCTAATGCGAGGCAAGACGCCTTGCCGTCTATGGAGCTTTTGTTATGGCAAAACGCTGTCAAATCAGTGGAAAAACCGTGATGTCTGGCAATAATGTCAGCCATGCGAACAACCGCACCCGCCGCCGCTTTCTGCCAAATCTGCAAACCATGCGGATGCAGAGCGAAATCCTTGGTCGCAAGGTCAGCCTGCGGGTATCGACAAGTGCCATGCGGACAGTCGAAAAACATGGTGGCCTTGACGCATTCTTGCTGCAGGCGCGCAACGCCGAATTGGCCGAAGAAGCACGCGACCTGAAGCGCGAGATTACCGCCGCACAGGCTGCTGAATAACCAACAGCCGGCTTGGGACGGACGTTATGACAAACCCCGCCTGACGGCGGGGTTTTTTATTGCGCGTGATAGGGTGTGCAGCGCTGGTCAGGCGACTCGCCGCCGCGGACCACCGCTGTCCTCGTCGAACAAATCAGTCAATTGGCCAACAACCGCGCCGCCAAGCTGGTCAACATCGGTAATGGTGACGGCACGCCGGTAATAGCGGGTCACATCATGCCCGATCCCGATTGCCAGCAATTCGACCGGCGACCGGTTTTCGATATAGGTGATGACCTCACGAAGATGTCGTTCAAGATAGCTGCCGCTATTGACCGACAAGGTCGAATCATCAACCGGCGCGCCGTCCGAGATCACCAGCATGATCCGGCGGTCTTCGTGCCGGGCAAGCAGGCGTTCATGCGCCCATAGCAGCGCCTCGCCGTCAATATTCTCTTTCAAAATGCCTTCCCTGAGCATCAGGCCAAGCGATTTGCGCGCGCGGCGCCACGGGGCGTCGGCGGGTTTGTAAATGATATGACGCAAATCATTCAGCCGCCCTGGCATCGCCGGCTTGCCCGCCTGTTGCCACAATTCGCGTGACTGACCGCCTTTCCAGGCGCGGGTGGTGAACCCCAAAATCTCCACCTTGACCCCACAGCGTTCCAATGTCCGTGCCAAAATATCGGCGGTGACCGCCGCGATGGTAATTGGCCGGCCGCGCATCGAACCGGAATTGTCGAGAAGCAATGTCACCACCGTATCGCGGAATTTGGTGTCCTGTTCTTGCTTGTAGGACAGCGGGCTCATCGGCTGGGTGACCACCCGGTACAGTTTGGCCGCATCCAAAATACCTTCCTCAAGATCGAAATCCCACGAACGGTTCTGGTGTGCCATCAATTTACGTTGCAGCCGGTTGGCCAATTTACCGACCACCGAGGTCACATTTTCCATATGCCTGTCAAGCATGGTACGAAGCCGGTCAAGCTCTTGCGGATCGCACAGCTCATCGGCCAGCACCACCTCGTCAAATTTAGTCTCGAAAATCCGGTAACTGTCGCGATCAGCCGCATTGCGGGCATTTTGTCCGGCCATATCCGGGTTCGGCGATTCGCCGTCGGCGCTACCGTCGTCGGCACCCTCGGCTTCCATCATCTCGCCATCTTCTGTGGCGCCCGCATCACCGGCATCATCCATCGCTTGGCTGTCATCGCCATCACTGGCGTCTTCGCCAACGGCTGACTGTTCCCCATCCTGCTCGGATTGGCTATCGCCATTGTCATCCTGATCGTCATCATTGTCCGAGTCATTATCCTGATCCAACGCGGCATCGCCAAGATCGGATTCAAGGGCGCCAATCAGCCGCCGCGACAGTTCGGCAAATGCCGATTGATCATCGAGTGAATCGCCAAGCTGGTCGATCACATCGCTGGCCCGATGCCGGACCCAGGGCCGCCACAGATCCATCACCATCGACAGGTTTTTTGGCGGTGGCGCACCGGTCAATTGTTCGCGCAACATCAGCCGCACCACCTCGGCAATGCCGGCGTCATCGGCACTGCCCGGCGCGTCGATCTGTCGATTTTCATAGCGTTGGTTCAACGCCGCTTCAAGATTGGCGCCAACGCCTTTCATATGACGCGCGCCGATGGCCTCGACGCGGGCTCGTTCGGCGGCCTCAAAAATCGCCTTGGCCCCGTCCGGAGCCGGGCAATGTTTCTTGTGGGTGATCGGATTGTGATGGGCCAACCATAACGCGGCCCCATCCGCCGCCCCGCGCAAGCTGGCCTTTTGGGCGGCGGTAGCGGTTGGCGGCAGGGCAGGAAGACGAACATCGGCCTTGCCGATATGCGAATCGGTGCCAGCATAGGTCACTTGATGGTCTTTGCCGCCAGCAAGGGCGCGCATCGCTGCAGCATTCGACTTCAGGAATTGTGCGTCTTTTTCATGTGACGACATAATCTCTATCCTGCTTGTTGCGGGCCAGCCGGTAACGGCTGATGCGATGCATGCGCGCCTGTCCGGCGGTTGCCAGCGTGACTAGCTGGCATTGGCTTGCCGAATGGGTGCTTCCGGCAAGTCAATCCCAAAGCAACGCTGGTAATATTCTGCCACTGTCGGCCGTTCAATTTCGTCACATTTGTTCAAGAAGCTGAGACGGAACGCCAAGGTAATATCACCAAAGATACTGGTGTTTTCTGCCCAGGTGATAACGGTACGCGGCGACATCACGGTCGACAGGTCGCCAGCCATAAAGCCCTTGCGGGTCAGGTCAGCCATCCTCACCATCGCCGACACCTGTTCGGAGCCCTTTTTGTCGGCATATTGAGGCAGCTTGGCGGTGACGATATTGACCTCATCGTTATGCGGCAGATAGTTCAATGTCGACACGATTGACCAGCGGTCCATCTGGCCCTGGTTAATCTGCTGGGTGCCGTGATAAAGGCCGGTGGTGTCGCCAAGGCCAACCGTATTGGCGGTCGCAAATAGCCGGAAATGCTTGTGGGGATGGATCACCTTGTTGCTGTCAAGAAGGGTCAGCTTGCCATCAACCTCAAGCACTCGCTGAATAACAAACATCACATCGGCACGGCCAGCGTCATATTCGTCGAATACCAGCGCCACCGGATTTTGCAGCGCCCAAGGCAGAATCCCTTCACGAAATTCGGTCACCTGCTTGCCGTCACGCAACACGATCGCATCTTTGCCGATCAGGTCGATGCGGCTGATATGGCTGTCAAGATTGACCCGGATGCAGGGCCAGTTCAGGCGTGCGGCAACCTGTTCGATATGGGTCGATTTGCCGGTGCCGTGATAGCCTTGGATCATCACCCGGCGGTTGTGGGCAAAGCCCGCCAAGATGGCAAGGGTGGTGTCGGTGTCGAACTGGTAGTTGGGATCAAGGGTCGGCACATAATCGGACCTTTCACTGAAGGCTGGCACGACCATGTCAATATCGATGCCGAATGTATCACGCGCGTTGACCTCGATATCTGGCGCCGTCAGCACATGGGCTGGTGTTGGCGCAAATTTGGCGTTGTCAGACATAACAGTTCGAACTCCACATAAAGCTGATTTCAGATTTAGACAGCGGCAGGTTTACCACCTTTTGTCAGGCTCTTCCGGATCAATGAAAAGGCAAGATTGATCTCTTTTAACCGTTCTTCGGCCCCCGCGTCACCCCCATTTTTATCGGGATGGTTTTCTTTCACAAGCTGCTTGTATTGCTTTTTGACAATATCAAGATCATCAACCGGTGCCAGTTTCAGCGTGTCCCAGGCGGCACGTTCCTCGGCTGACAATAGGCGCCCTGGTTTCGACGGGTCACGCTTGTCAAAATCAAACAGCCCCAACGGGTCGGTAAACGCCCCGTCGCTAAGCTTGCCGGTGGCAAATTTCCAGCTTGGCCGCTCCCATGTTGTGGCGCGGCGTATCTCGGCCTCAAGGGCGGCGCCGTGCAAGCCGTCATAATAATTCCATGCCTTGTTATAGGCGCGCACATGGTCAAGACAGAACCATAGATAGTCACGCAGCGCATCGCGCGACCGCGGCGCAGGATACATGCCCTTTAGCGGACAGCCATCAGCCGCACAGCGCCGCGGGCCCGCCTCATCGGTTGCAGCATCGGGATTTTCCGTTCTGATATCTGGCGCACGCGCTTGTCTTTTCATATAACCAAGTATAGGTCAGTACCATTTGTAGGCAACAGAAACCGTCGAGGAGACAGCATATGGCAACCGCCGACATGATCACCCAAAAGCTGGTTGCAGCCTTTCAGCCAGAGACCATCGATGTGCAGGATGTCAGTCACCAACATGCTGGCCATGCCGGGTGGCGGGAAGGCGGCGGTACGCATTTTGAAGTCACGATGCGGGCGGCTGTTTTTGCCGGCAAATCGCGGCTTCAGCGCCACCGGCTTGTCAATGACGTGTTGGCAGACGATCTTGCCGGCAGCATTCACGCCTTGCAATTACATCTTAGTGACTAGCGCTTCTAATGCTGGTCGTTACTGGCTACAGGTTGTCTTCCGCATAGCCGACACAGCTATTTAGCAAATGCCGCCGTTGCTGCTGTTTCGCGGCATCACTAAAGCTGCCGGTTTCACGGCGTTCGCGCACCTGCTGGCCATATAATGTTTGATAGGCAATCGTTGCCACCGGCCCCATAAGTTCGGAAATATGGGTGCAGCCATGTTTGCCACCAATGGCCGTTTGTACGGTTTTGCGCCACCCCGGACCAATCTGCAAGCCAACCAGCGCATCAAACACGTCATTGGCTTGCGGGCACACCGCATACGGCCCGCTGACGGTGATCACTTTGGCCGCGGTGATCACCCGCTGATCGGTCATGGTGATTCGTAAAATCATATGATGAACCGGCATGTCGGGTGTGACCGAGCCGCGAAAATCGCTGGGGAAACTGTAGGTTTTGTGATCGGTCAGTTCGGCCTCAATGTCATAAAGCCCATCACTGCGGACAAACCCGTTCACTGTGATCTGCCGCTGATGCACATGTTCACGCGTGACCTCGGCGGCGGGCAAGGTGGTCGGATGGTCCGGCCCATAGGGGGTGTGGATTGGTGTTGCGGCAGCGGATTTGGTCATGGTCACTTCACCGGTTTGTCAGCTGGCCCACAGCCGCAATGTGGTCAGGCGGTTGCCTTCCCGTTTGACAATGCGAAAGCGGATATCATGAAAGCGAAATTCTTGGCCGGGGCTGGGGATTGTGCGGCTTTCATACAGCACAAGGCCGGCCAATGTTGACGCATCTTCGTCAGGCAAGCTCCAGCCAAGTGCCCGGTTCAGATCGCGAATGGTGACATTGCCATCAACAATCCATGAGCCGTCTGCCTGTGATGTCAGACCGGCCAGCAATATGTCATGCTCATCATCAATATCGCCGACAATTTCCTCAAGAATATCCTCAAGCGTCACAATCCCGCGGAAATCGCCATATTCGTCAACCACCACGGCGAAATGTTCACGCCGTGTCCGAAACGCCTGAAGCTGGTCAAACAGCAAGGTTGTTTCCGGAATGAAATAGGCGTCGCTGGCGATGTTCTGGATCAGATTTGGCCCAACCGGTTTGGTGCCGCCCGCCTCGGCATCACCCAACGCGCGAAGCAGGTCTTTGACATGAAGAACCCCGATAATATTGTCCGGCTTGCCGGAATAGACAGGGTGCCTTGTATGGGGCGACTTTAACACATTGCGGAGAATATCGTCGATATTGTCATCGGCGTTGACCATGCTGACCGTGCCCCGATGGGTCATGATCTGGTCAACCGACAGCGCATTCAAATCAAGGATAGATGACAGCATCGCATTGCGTTCGCGGTCTTCGGCATTCCCGTTAACGCCCTGCAACTCGATTAACCCACGCAATTCTTCTTCCCGGTGGTTTTCATCGTCGGCGGCAGGCCGGATCAACTGGCTGGCAAGCAGGCGGATCCCCAGTGACAGCGGGCTTAATGCCCGCACCACCCATTTTACCGCCGGGGCAATCTGCAACGCATATTTGTCGGCATAGGCAAACGCATAGGTTTTCGGCATCACTTCGGCAAACACCACCAGCAGAACCGTCATGGCAATGGTCGCCCAGACCAACCCGCCCTCACCGAATAGTGATATGGCAACGCTGGTGGCCAGCGCTGATCCCAACACATTGACCGCATTATTGCCGATCAGGATCGATCCGATCAGCCCGTCACGGTCGGCGCGGAGTTCTTCAACAATCGCCGCCCGGTCATTACCCTTGCTGGCAAGCTGGCGCATCCGCGCATCAGACGCGGCCGTCAAGGCGGTTTCAGCGCTTGAGAAAAACGCCGATGTCAAAATCAACAACAAAATGATCAGGGCCAAAACCCATAGGCTAGCCAGCATGGGCACCTCGTTCCAATAGGGATTTGACGCTGGCGACCGGTACATCACCGCTGACAAAGCTGTCGCCAATCGCACGCGCCAAAATGAAATGCAGCTGTCCGTTCCGGGTTTTCTTGTCATGCTGCATATGGCCAATCAGGGTGGCCGCATCCGCATGGCCGGCGGGTAGGTCAGATTGACCGGCCGGCAGGCCGTGACGACGCAGATGCGCGTGGCAGAGGTCGCGGTCAGTCGCTGCACAGTGGCCAAGATCGACCGACAGATCAAAGGCAAGGCCGATGCCGGCCGCAACCGCCTCACCATGAAGCAGGCGGCCGTCATAGCCGGCCACTGCCTCAAACGCATGGGCGAAAGTATGGCCAAGATTCAGCAGGGCGCGCTGCCCTTTTTCATGTTCATCCGCCTCGACGATCCGCGCCTTGGCTTGGCACGACTCAAAAATAGCATGCATCACCGCATCCGGCGCCAAAGCTAATACCGAATCGCCATTGGATTCAAGCCAGCTGAAAAAGCCGGCATCACCCAATAGCCCATATTTCACAACCTCGGCATAGCCAGCCAGCAATTCACGCCGGGGCAAACTGGTCAGAAGGCTGGTGTCGGCAAGGACCGCGCGCGGCTGATAAAAGGCGCCGATCAGGTTTTTGCCGGCGGCCGCATTGACCCCGGTCTTGCCGCCGACCGAACTGTCAACCTGGGCTAGCAGGCTGGTTGGAATTTGCACAAAATCGACCCCGCGCAGCAGACTGGCAGCGGCGAATCCGGCAAGATCGCCAACCACGCCACCACCAAAGGCAATCAGTAACACTGACCTGTCAACGCCGATGCGCAAAATATCGTCGAGCAAAGTGGCAAGCACGCGCATTGATTTGCTGGCCTCGCCGGCAGCGACCACAAAGCTGTCAATTTTACCGGCTGCCGGCGCCAGGCCAGCCTTTAGCCGGTCAAGATGCAGGGTGGCAACATTGGCATCGCTGACAATGATGACATGGCGGCCGTTGGCGATATCGCCAAGCTGTCCAGCGGCATCATCGATCAGCCCCGGGCCGATGATGATATCATAGGCGCGGGACCCAAGGCCGACAGTGAGCGTTTTACCTTGCATATGTTGTCCCCTACTGCCTGCCCAGAAATGTGTCAAGCGACTCGAGCATGGCGCGGACAGCCCGCTGTGCAGTCATCCCGTCTGTGTCGATATGGATATGCGCCCGTTGGTAAAACCGGGTGCGCTCGTCAAGAAGCTTTATCAATGTTACCAATGGGTCATCAGCATGCAGTAACGGGCGTGATGTGGTATTGCCAATACGGGCAAGAAGGGTCTCCGGCGTGGCTTTCAACCAGATAACATGGCTTGATTTCAGCATCAGTTCTGCGGTGTCTGTCTGACAAAATGCGCCACCACCAGTGGCGATAATGTTCGGCGGGCCGGCAATTGTTTTGGCCAGCGCGGCACGTTCCATTTCGCGGAATTTGGCTTCACCGGCAATCTCGAAAATCTCGGCAATGCTGATCCCGGCGGTATCAACCACCTGTTGATCACTATCGACAAAATCCAGCTTTAACGCCCGGGCAATGCGGCGGCCGATCGCCGATTTGCCGCTTCCCATCAGCCCGACCAACGCCAGCGGACGGTCAAGCCGCGCCGCCACAGAGGCGGCGATGTCTTTTAGCGGTCGTTTTTTCATGGGTAATGCGAAAGCAGGATCGGTCATGGCGCTATGATAGCCCTGCACCGTCGCAAGGGAAATAGGGGATCGTTCCGGTTTTGCCATGTTGGTCGAAAAAACTGCCAAAATTGGGACCGGGACTGGTCAGTTTGCCAAATTGCCGACATAATCTCGACATAAACAGGCCGTTTGTTATGGCAAAGTTAGGATGCCGGCAATCATATGTGCCTGATCGGGCATGTAGAAAAGACCAATTATCGGGATGTGACCGATAAAGGATCCAAAGCTGTAACGCTGTGGCTGATAGATGGGGATGATATGTCAAAGGTAGCGATTTTTGTTGTTGTACTGGTTGGATTGGCGGCGGCCGGACTGGTGGTCTTGTCAAGCTGGCAAATTCCGGCACCGACGACCACAGTGAATAAGGTGATTCCTGATGACAAATTGCCAAAGTAACAGCCTTGCCCCCGAACCGCACTGGTCAACGCCGTGCCGCGATGCCCGGTCGATCCTGATGATGGGGCGGCTTGGGGTGGCGATCGTGGTTCTATCGCTGCTGCCGCGCGTGGCCGTGCCAGTCTCGGCCCAAGAGGCGGGGCTGGTACAAGACGCAAAGCCGCTTGATTTACTGTCTATCCGGCAGCCGGATACAGCCACCGACAAGCCAAGTGGCCTGCCTGGTGCGACGCCAATGGCCAATGACCAACTCTCGCTTGATCAAGCGCTTGACCAAGCCATGGGCCAGGCGCGTGACGGTCTAACGAGTGATGGTCAAACGGGTGAACCAACATCGTCTAGCCCGCAGGACAGTGCTGATGCGATTGCGGTAACAGATGATGTTGTGGCGCCGGACAGCGCCGCCTCGACCGCCACTGTTGGGACGGGTGATGGGACGGGTATTGGATCCAGTCTTGAAGCCCAGCTTGGGGCCAGTAATCGGAGCTATGGCAGTGCGAAAATTGGTCGTCGCAAAATTTCAGATGTCGGGCTTGCCGCAATCGGCGTTGGTGCCGATCTTGGCACTGGCGACGCATTTGACAATTTGATCTGGCGTGGCACTGACGCGCGTGACGCGGTGTTCTTGTTGGAAAAAGCCGCTGGCGACAGCCGGTCGCAGACATTGACACGGCTGGCTTACAAGGTTGTGGCGCGGCAGTCGGTACCGCCAAGCGGGGCGAATATGGTCGCCGCGGATTTGGTAACGGCACGGCTTGGTTTCTTGGCGAATGGCGGCCGGTCCGGCGATTTGGCGGTGTTGGCCGAACAGCTTCCCGACGCTGACAAATGGCAAGATTGGCAGCGCTGGCTTGTCGAACATCATCTGATGAGCCGTAATGATGCCGCGGCATGCGCGATTGTGGGGCGGCAGATTACCCAAACCATGGACCCGTTTTGGCACAAGGCCAATGTAATCTGTCAGGCGGTGCAGGGGAATATGGGCGGCGCCAGATTTGCGGCTGATATTTTGGCGGCAAACGGGGTGAATGACCCGGTGTTTTATGGGCTGGTCAACCAGGTATTGAACAATGCCTCCCCGCTGGATATCGATCCGGTCACGCTTGACTCGCTGCATATCGTTTTGATGGATGTGGCCAACCGGCCGATTCCGATCGAAGGGCTGGCGGTATTGCCAAAACAGATGGCCGAGACCGTCATAAAGCTAAAATTTCTGGGGCCGGATGCGCGCTTGGTGTCAACTTTTGACGGGCTTAGTCGGGGGCTGGTCACGGCCCGTCAGGCGAGTAAATTATGGCGCAATGCCGTGGTCGAAAATGACAGCCCGCAATTGGCGTTGGCGCGGCTTGACAGCGGCGCTGATGCGTTGACAACAGCGCTGGCTTGGAAAGCGCTTGCCGGGGCGCAGCCCGACCAGCGTTTGGCGCTTGTCGCCGGTGCGGTACGGGCTGAAATTGTTGCCGGTCATGGGCCGGTCATGCTGCCGCTTTATGCCGAGCTTGTGCGCGAATCGCTGACCAATGAAACGGCCGCCGCCACGATGCGGTTTGATGATCTTGGCGTGGCCCCGAAAATGGCCATGTTGCTGGCCATCAGCGCACCGAATGATACCGCCAGCTTGGCTGCTTTTGCCGGCAATAGTGACGCGCTTTCGGCAGCCCGCCTGCTGCAAAGCCTATCTGGCAAAACACTGGCGGCCAACGATCTGGCCGCTGATGATCTGGCGGCACTTGATATGTGGCATTTGTTGCCGGTGTTTGACGCGGCGGGGGTCGTGCTAGATGGTCAAAACTGGCTTGAACTGACCAAAATGGCGGCCGGTACCGGACGATCGGCGATGAGCTTGTCGCCGGTGATGTTGCAGGCGGTGTTGAGTGCGGCGGCTGACCGCCGGGTGGCCGAGACAATTTTGCTGGCCAACTGGCTGCTCCGCGATGTGCCGCTGGACGCGATTGTTGCGGCAGATGCGGCATCATTGATCCGGGCCTTGCATGACATCGGCCAAGGCGCGGCGGCGCGAGCGTTGGCCCAAGAAATAGTGGCGGCGCATTTGATGCAACGACTGGTAGCGATGATCCCGGATGGCACCCAAAGCTGACCCAAAAGCCCCCAACACACGGATCACTGATCCGTTGATTGATGGGTTTTTGCACGCCTTGTCTGCGATGCGGGCGGCCGCGGAAAATACGCTTGCTGCTTATCGCCGTGACCTTGAGGATTGCTGTGTTGGATTGGCGCAACATGGCCAGAGCCTGTCGACCTGTTCGGTAGAAGATTTGCGGGTAATCCTTGTCTGGTGGCACCAGCGTGGCCTTGCGCCGCGGTCGGTGGCGCGCCGGCTTAGCGCGCTTCGTCAGTTCATGGGCTGGGCGGTCGACGAGGGGATCAGGGCTGACAATCCAACCCGCTGGATCGATAACCCGTCATTACCGGCGACCTTGCCCAAAAGTCTGGATGAAGCAGAAATTGTGCGGCTTATCAATGCTGCCGCCATGTTAACGCCGGCGTTTGCCGCGATCCGGGCGGTAACGATGCTTGAAGTACTTTATGCCACCGGCCTGCGGGTCTCGGAACTGATGGGTTTGGCGGTTACAGCGTTTCGCCGTCACCCGGATACGATTCTTGTCACCGGCAAGGGCGGACGCGAACGGTTGGTACCGCTTGGTGATACCGCCAAGGCGGCGGTGGCGCGCTGGCTTGATTGTCGCGACAGCCACCCCGCTTTTATGTTGTCGGACATGATGTTTCCGGCCGACGATGGACGTGCAATGACCCGGCAGGCCTTTGCCGCGCTGCTCAAAAAACTGGCGCTGGTGGCGGGTCTTGATCCGGCTCGGGTCAGCCCGCATAAATTGCGCCATTCCTTTGCCACCCATATGCTTAATCGCGGGGCCGATTTGCGGAGCTTGCAAAGCCTGCTTGGCCATGCTGACATTACCACAACGCAAATCTATACCGCCAACCGCCCGGACCGGCTTGCCGGCCTTGTCGCCAGCACACACCCGCTTGCCTCACGCCGGCAAGACAGATAAACTTGGCCCGACAAGTGATCAGGGTCAGACGGACAAAGTGATATGAGACAGTTTCTGGATTTTGAAAAGCCGATTGCCAGCCTTGAAGGCAAGGTTGAAGAGTTGCGCCATATGAGCACCGATGGCAGCTTCAATATTGCTGACGAGATTGGCAAGCTTCAGACCCGGATCGAACGCGAACTCAAACAGACCTATGAAAAGCTTGGCGCGTGGGAAAAGGTGCAGGTTGCAAGGCATCCCGACCGGCCCAAAGTGCGGGCGATTTTTGACCGGCTGTTTGACGATTTCACGCCGCTGGCCGGCGATCGCAATTTTGCCGAGGATCATGCTGTGATCGGCGGCATGGCGCGGTTTCGCGGGCAGGCTGTTATGGTGATGGGAACCGAAAAAGGAAGCACCACCGAAGAACGGATAAAGCGCAATTTCGGCATGGCGCGCCCTGAAGGCTATCGCAAGGCCAGCCGGTTGATGCAGCTTGCCGGACGGTTTGGGTTGCCGGTGCTTAGTTTTGTCGACACCGCCGGTGCCTATCCCGGCCGTGGTGCCGAGGAACGAGGCCAGGCCGAGGCGATTGCCAGCGCTATCCGGTCTTGCCTGAAATTGCCAACGCCGATGGTTGCGGCGATTATTGGCGAAGGCGGGTCGGGCGGCGCGATTGCGCTTGCCACCGGCAACCGGGTGGTGATGTTCGAGCATGCGATTTATTGTGTAATCTCGCCGGAAGGCTGTGCATCGATCTTGTGGCGCAGCGCAGACCATGCGCGTGATGCGGCCGAGGCGATGCGTATCACCTCTGACTGGATGAAAAAACTCGGCGTGATTGATGCGATTGTCAAAGAACCGCTTGGCGGCGCGCACCGGGACCCGATGGCGGCAATTGACGCGCTTGGCGATGTGTTTGCCGCGCAACTGCAATCGATGGCCGGAATGGATGCGGCAGCTTTGATTGCCGACCGTACTGACAAATATATGAAAATGGGTGATGCTGGCCTTGCCTGACACCAGATCGCTGGTCGCCCGGACGCGGCTGGTCATCTACCGCTGTTGAGTTGGCCCGATTGGCGGGTTGGTGGCCAGTGACGGGATCGACCGGCGCCCCTGCATGATCGCGTCCGGATCGATGGTGGCGCTGATCATCGCATCGCCGGTACCATGATCAATTGCGCTCCATCGGTGGCCAATTGGCGATAAAGATGCG
>JAYOFA010000014.1:28163-45484 GCA_038116935.1 Puniceispirillum sp. (SeqCode)
GCCGGTACCATGATCAATTGCGCTCCATCGGTGGCCAATTGGCGATAAAGATGCGGAAAACGTACATCATAGCAGATGCTCAATCCCACCTTCAGGCTGTCAATCGTGGCGATCACCGGCGCGGTGCCGGCGGTAAAGCTTTGTGACTCCCGATAGCTTTGGCCATCACCGACATCGGCGTCAAACATGTGAATTTTATCATATTGTGCCGCGACAGACCCGTCCGGGGCGATCAGCAATGATCGGTTCACCAACTGACCATGGCGCGGACAACGGAGTAATAACGACCCGGCAAGAAGCCAGATATCAAACTCACGGGCCATGGCCGCCAGCCGGTTTTGGCTGAAGCTATTGTCGGCTGGCTCGGCGATCTCTTGCAGATGGGCGCGGCTTGCCGCCAGATAGGTCGCGGCCTCCGGCAAGGCCACAAGCCGCGCGGTGCTGGCGGCGTCGGCAATCAACGGGTAAATCTGGTCAAGGGTCGCCGCTGCATCGTCACTGGCGCAATATTGGACCGCGGCAACCGTGATCATCGGTCAGGACGCCAGCAGCGCGTCAAGATGGCCAGTCCGGTCAAGTGACATCAGATCGTCACAGCCACCGATATGGTCACCATTGATGAAAATCTGTGGTACCGAGGTCCGGCCATTGGCCCGCCGGCGCATGGTATCGCGCAAGGCTGAACTTAATGTGACATCGATTTGTTCGACATCGGCCTGTTTGGCGTTCAAAAGATGCAGGGCACGTGTGCAATAGGGGCAGGCCATGCTGGTATAGATTTCCACTTTCGCCATCTTCGGTCTCGCCTTATGTGAATGTCGGTGGTGCATGTCGGTGTTGACTGTCTGCCATTGAGGCTAAGTCTTACGGATTTGCAACGATGCTGTAAAGCTGTTGCCTTATTCTGGTTACATAACCCGGGCGACCACCAACGCACGCACCGGCCCGCTACCAGCCCGGCCAAGACATCTGGCGGCGGCATAAAGCGTGGCGCCAGTGGTCATCACATCATCAATCAGCAATACAGGCCTGCCGGCAAGCCGGGCATGTTCAACCGGCGGGACGTGAAAGGCACCGGCAAGATTACGGATGCGTTGCTGGCGGGACAGACCGGCCTGCGATCGGCCCGGTCGTGGACGGGTTATGATGTTTGGGGCAAATATCGGCCCATCATCTGCGCTAACGGGCCCTGCGCGGATTAACGCACGGGCCAATTCGCCAGCCTGATTGTAGCGCCGTTTCAAATAGCGCGCCCGATGCAACGGAATCGGCACAACCAGCGTATCTCTGCTTGCCAACCCCGCCAACATTGGCGCCATTAGCCGGACCAAAAGCGGTGTTATATGAAGCCCGTCACCATGTTTGAATTGCAAAATCAATTGTTGTGAGATGTCGTTGTAAACCGACAGGGCGCGGATCAGCGCCAACGGTGGCGGCGTCGTCAGGCAGACAGCGCATAAATCGCTTGGTCCGGCATAGGCAAGAGGCCGGCCACATCTGTGGCACATCGGGTCATTGATCAAGACAAGGCCGCGCCAGCAGGCCGCACAAAGCCCGATATCGAGGCTGTAACGGCCGCATAACGGGTATCGTGGCGGCAACAGATTGTCAAGCCCGGCCCGCGCCGCCCACCCTAACGACCGTACCAACCTATCCGCCCTGACCGGCATAAGTGCCACCTCGCCCTCTCGCCGCCGCCGCTTTGTCTTTATATCCCCTAACAGTATAGGGCCAGCATGGTTAACAGATGATAAAGAGATGAGGCACGGGCGCTGCGGCACAGGCGGTACGGGCCGGCCCAAGCATGTTGCGGCGCGGCCGGTAAATATCGCTTGCGGATTGCGGCGGCTGCCGTGATAAAAGGCGGGCGATGACCCATCAGGTACCAACATTGTTTGACAAGGCGGCCGTACGGCGCAATCGGGCACGGGCGGCGGCCGGCTATGACGCGTTTGCCTTTTTGAAGGATGAAGCGGCGCTCCGGCTTGCCGACCGCGTCGCGCTGATGCGGCGGTCATTTCCGGTCTGTCTTGACCTTGGGGCGCATGACGGGCGGCTGGCCCGGCATCTTCGCCCTTTGCAAAAAATCGGTACGATGATTGCGGCTGATCCGGCCGTCGCCTTCATGCCGGTGGCTGGTCAGCCTTTTGTCGTGCATGATCTCGACATACTGCCCTATAAGGACGCCAGTTTCGATGCGATATTTTCCTGTCTTAACGTGCATTGGGTCGATGATTTGCCCGGGCTGATGATGCAGATACGACGGGTGCTAAAGCCGGACGGGCTGTGCCTTGTCAATTTGCTTGGCGGTACCAGCCTTTATGAATTACGCGCGGCTTTGGCTGCAGCCGAACAGGAGGTTGTTGGTGGGGTCCATCCCCGCTGTGCGCCACTGGCAGATATTCGCGATGTGGGCGGACTATTGGGCCGCGCCGGTCTGGCCTTGCCGGTTGCCGACAGCGACCGGCTTGAGGTGACCTATCCTGATATGTTCCGCCTGATGGCTGATTTGCGTGGTATGGGCGAACAAAATGCGCTGCTTGGCCGGGCGCGGATGCCAACCCGGCGGCACATCTTTATCCGTGCAGCTGAAATCTATGCCACCCGGTTTGGCCGGCCAGACGGGAGTATCCCGGCCAGTTTCGAGATTGTAACGCTGACTGGCTGGGCACCGCATGAAAGTCAGCAAAAGCCACGACCGCGCGGCAGCGCCACCGCCTCTTTTTCCGACCTGTTTGGTGATGATTCGCCACCGTCTATAGAAGATCCTGCAAAGCGGCAATAAGTGGCTTGTCGGCGGGCGGCATCGGATAGTCACGCAACTGCCTTGGCCGCACCCATTTCAGCGCCCCGCCTTCCAGCGGTTGCGGCCGTCCGTGCCAGCGCCGACACACATACAGCATCATCAGCAAGTGAAATGCTGTGGTTCCGGCCTGTTGGTCATAGGCGTGGCTGACAAAGCTAAGCGGGGCAAGGCATGACGCGGCGGTATCGATCCCCAATTCTTCGCGTAATTCACGGATCAGCGCCGCTTCAGGCGTTTCGCCGGCCTCGACCTTGCCGCCGGGAAACTCCCATAAACCAGCCATCGCTTTACCGTCTGGTCGTTGCGCCAATAGCACCCGCCCGTCAATATCGACCAACGCCACCGCGCTGACCAATACCAGTCGCATATCAGCTTCGATAATCGGCATTGATGGTAATATATCCATGTGTCAGATCACAGGTCCAGACCCGCGCTGTTCCCCGGTCATGACCAACCGTTACCGCAATGTCGATCGCATTGCCGGTCATGTGGTGGGCAATCGGCGTTTCGTCATAATCGGCAACCCGCATGCCGTCGCGCGCCACCTGAAAGCCGCCAATATCAATGCCAATTGCCGATGGCGGAATGCCGATGCCCAATTTTCCAATCGCCATGACAATCCGGCCCCAATTGGCGTCCTCGCCAGCAATCGCTGTCTTGACGAGTGGTGAATTGGCAATGGCAAGACCGATCTTGCGGGCAATCGCATCATCAGCCGCCCCCGTCACATCAACGGTGATCAACTTGCTGGCCCCTTCGCCGTCGCGGACGATCTGTATGGCCAGATCCTGCATCAAATCTGCCAAGGCGGCCCGAAATCCGGCCAGTAGCGGATCATCGATGTCATTGACAGGTGCGTTACCAGCCGCCCCGCTGGCCACCAAAAAGACACTGTCATTCGTTGAGGTATCGCTATCAACGGTGATCGCGTTAAAACTGCGGTCATTGGCAGCCACAAGACAGGCGGCAAGCAGCGTGGCCGGCACGGTGGCATCGGTGGCAATATAGCCAAGCATCGTGGCCATATTGGGCGCAATCATCCCCGACCCTTTGGCGATACCGCACAAGGTAACGTCAACATCGCCAATGCGACACTGCCGATGCGCCCCTTTGGCAAATGTATCGGTGGTCATGATGGCTTTTGCGGCCTGTTCCCAATCGGCGGTTTGATTGGCGATCATTGCCGGGAAAAAAGGCGTCAATTTGCCGGCGTCCAATGGTTCGCCAATCACCCCGGTCGAGGCCACCAGAATGTCGTCGGGTTGACAGCCAAGATCGGTCGCCAACGCGGTGGTGAGGGCGCTGACCGCGGTGTCACCACGGGTGCCGGTAAAGGCATTGGCGTTACCGGCGTTGGTGATAATCGCCGCGGCGGTGCCGCGCCGGGTGATCGTCCGGCTCCAGCATACTGGGGCGGCGGCGGTGTCAGACTTTGTAAAAACGCCAGCAACGCTGCTGCCGGCTGCCAACGTCATCAAAAAAAGGTCATCGCGGCCCTTGTAGCGGGCGCCGGATGCCGCCGTCGCCAGGCCGATACCGGCGATCGCTGGCAAAGCCGGAAATGCGCTGGGTGCCAATGGTGAAATGGTCATATCTGTTACCTGTCAATGCCCGGCTGCACGCGGGGTTTCGTACTGGGCGCTATTGTGGGTTGCTGGCTTTCATTGCGTCTTTGCGCACATCGTCAAAACTGCGGATGGTGATGGTTTGCTTGGCGCGCAATTCTTCCAGCACCCGGCCAACGGCCTGCGTTGACAATGTCTGTAAAAGCCGGTCGCGCATCTCGTCAAGGCTTGGCGCCGGTGCGACGGTCTTGGTGTCAACCTTGATCACATGCCAGCCGAACTGGGTTTGTACCGGTGTGGTGGTGATCGCACCGTCAGCCAGGGCAAAGGCGGCCGCTTCAAAAGCAGGCACCATCTGGCCGCGGCCAAAACTGCCAAGCGCACCCCCATTAGGGCCGCTTGGCCCGGTCGATTTGGCTTTGGCCAAGGTGGCGAAATCGGCGCCGGCCGCTAATTCCTTGATGACCGCTTTGGCGGCATCCTCGGTTTCGACAAGGATATGCGATGCTGTCACCTGTTCGCGCGATGCGGTATCGGCAACATAGGCCTGATACGCTTTTTCAATGCTGGCCTCAGTGATTTCCCGCGCCACCGCGTCGCTGATCCATTTTTCAGCAAGAATCCGGTCTGCCGCTTGCTTCATTGATGCGGCGATCGCCGGCTTTTGATCAAATTTTTCTTGCCGCGCGGCATGGGCGGCGAGCCGCGCATCGACCATTTCAGAAACAAGCTGGCTAAAATAATTGGCTAACGGCATCTGCCGGAATTGGTCAGGAAGTCGTTCGGCCTGATCCATTACATCATCAAACCAAATGGTGTCGCCATTGACAGTCGCCACCGGAATACGCGTCTCGTTGGCCGCCAGTCCGGCACCGGCCAGCGCCAGAAATGTCGCGGTCACGAGTCCTGTCAGGCGGTTGGCAGTCACAAATTTGCTCATCTCGGGCTCCTCATTGGCATCGCCGCCCTTGCGGCCATTCGGTTATGATATGGTGGCTTGATCTTGCCGGCTTAGTGTTAGCCGAGGCTAGGCCCAAGAGCAAGCGCCCAATGTCCGGCTAGGGGTCCTTATAACACGCTGAAAAGCATCCGCCGACAATTGACAAAAGGGGTCTTCACACCTATGTCGAAACAGGCGCATCACCGCGTCTTTGATCTGCCGTCCGGCAGGGATTGCCGTAAGGCTGGGGAGTGAGCATGTTCGGGTCTATCGCAAAGAGCCTGTTTGGCAATGCAAATGATCGTGTGATCAAGGCGATGAAACCGCTGGTTCAGGCAATCAATGACCGTGAGGGTGATTTTGCTGATCTCGATCAGGCGGCGGTGCGCGCAAAAATAAACGAGATCCGTGACGCCATCATCGGCGGTGCCAGCAAGGATGAGTATCTTGTTGATGTGTTTGCGCTGGTGCGTGAAGCGGCCAAACGGACATTGGGCCAGCGGCATTTTGATGTGCAGCTGATGGGCGGCATCGCGCTTGATCGCGGTGACATTGCCGAAATGAAAACCGGCGAGGGCAAGACCCTTGTTGCGACGCTGGCGGTGGCGCTCAATGCGCTTGACGGGCGCGGTGTGCATGTGGTGACGGTCAATGACTATCTGGCAACGCGTGACGCTGGCTGGATGGGACAGGTCTATGACTATTTGGGCCTGTCTGTCGGCTGTATTACCGCCGCGATGGATGATGATGACCGCCGGGCCGCCTATGCGTGCGATATTACCTATGGCACCAATAATGAATTTGGTTTTGATTATTTGCGCGACAATCTGAAATTCCGCCTCGAGGACATGGTGCAGCGTGATTTCAGCTATGCGATTGTCGACGAGGTCGATTCGATCTTGATCGATGAAGCGCGGACCCCGCTGATTATTTCCGGCCCTGCCGAGACCAATGCCGGCCAGTACGAGATTGCTGACAAAATCATCCCGCTGTTGGTGGCTGACGATTATGACCTTGATGAAAAAGGCAACAGCGTCGCCCTGACCGAGGCGGGCATTGAACATGCGGAAACCCTGCTCCGTGACCAAGGCGCGATCGGCGCGGCGACGTTATATGACATTGAAAATGTCGGATTGCTGCATCACGTCAATCAGGCCTTGCGCGCCCACCGTCTTTTCACCCGCGATACGCATTATATGGTCAAGGCCGGTCAGGTGGTGATCATTGATGAATTTACCGGCCGTGCGATGGAAGGCCGGCGTTTTTCTGATGGGTTGCATCAGGCGATCGAGGCCAAGGAAGGTGTCGAAATTCAGGCTGAAAACCAGACGATTGCATCGGTGACATTCCAGAATTATTTCCGGATGTATGACAAGCTTGCCGGCATGACCGGCACTGCAATGACCGAAGCTGGCGAATTTTCTGAAATTTACGGGCTGAATGTTACCGAAATTCCTACCAACCGCGATATTGCCCGGATTGACTATGATGACGAGGTCTACCGGACCAGCACCGAGCGCGATGATGCGGTGATCGAACTGGTGACCGATTGCCGGGCACGGCAGCAGCCGGTTCTGGTGGGTACGGTAACAATCGAAAAATCCGAACGTCTGTCGGCCGAACTGACCAAGCGTAAAATTCCGCATAAGGTGCTGAATGCGCGGTTCCACGCTGAAGAAGCCAAAATTATCGCCGATGCCGGGGTGCCGGGCGCGGTCACGATTGCCACCAACATGGCGGGCCGCGGTACCGATATTCAGCTTGGCGGCAATCTGGAGATGCGGCTTGCCGAACTGGCCGAAAAAGGCACATCGGTTACTGACAAAATGCGCGACAAAATTAGTGCTGAAATTGCCGCCGCCAAAAAGACCGCGCTTGATGCTGGCGGCCTTTATGTGATTGGGACCGAGCGCCATGAATCGCGGCGTATCGACAATCAGCTTCGCGGCCGGACCGGCCGTCAGGGGGATCCTGGGGCGTCGAAATTTTTCCTGTCCTTGCAGGATGATCTGATGCGTATTTTTGGGTCTGAAAAACTCGAATCAATGCTGTTGAAACTGGGGCTTGAAGAGGGTGAGGCGATTATCCACCCGTGGATCAACAAGGCCGTTGAAAAGGCCCAGACCAAGGTTGAGGCGCGCAATTTCGAGATCCGTAAACAGCTGCTGAAATACGATGATGTGATGAATGATCAGCGTCAGGTTATCTTTGACCAGCGCAAAGATATCATGCGGGCCGATGATGTGCATGACACGGTCATCGACATGCGGCATGAAGCAGCGGCGTTGATTGTCGAACGGGCTATTCCGGCCGGCAGCTATAACGACAAGTGGGATGCCCGCCAATTGGATCAGGACGCGCAGCGTGTGCTTGGCGTGGCAGCGCCGATCGATGCGTGGTTTGCCGAGGACGGGATTGCTGACCCCGAAATCACCCAGCGTTTGATTGACCTGGCCGATCGCCATATGGCGGAAAAAGCGGTTCGGCTTGGCCCCGATATCATGCGGATGGCGGAAAAGAATCTGTTGTTGCAGGTGCTTGACCAGCAATGGAAAGAGCATTTGTTCGGGCTAGACCAGTTGCGCCAGGGCATTTCCTTGCGGGCGTATGCCCAAAAGGACCCGTTGAACGAATATAAGCGCGAAGCCTTTATGATGTTTGAGACCATGCTTGCCACCATGCGCGAAACCACCAGTATGGTGCTGGCGCATGTCGAGTTGCGGCGGGAGCAAGATGCGGCTGCCGAAGACGCGACCGGTCCGGCGCCACAGACCGCTGATGGCGGACAAAAAGTGCCACGCAACGCCCCCTGCCCGTGCGGGTCCGGCAAAAAATACAAACATTGCCACGGGGCGCTCTAGCCATAAGACGCAGACGGCTGTTCAGGCGCATCGATACTTGAATCATCGCGGCGTGGTGCTTATTTTACTGGTAAGCAAGATAGCCGTTCCGGCGGCGTGATCATGAGATAGAGCAGATGATCAAATACCGATTGGTATGTGGACAAGCGCATGAATTTGAAGGCTGGTTCCAGACCAGCCATGCGTTTGATGCGCAAAGCAAGGATGGTCTTGTCAGTTGCCCTATCTGTGACAGCCGTAATGTTCGTCGGGCCCTGATGGCGCCCAATCTGGCCAGCCCAAAGCGCCAAAAGGCGGCGCGCGATGCAATGGTACCGATGCCAGCGAAACCAACCCCGCCGGTTGCCAGTGGTCAAAAGCCGTTGCCGGCAAAGCCGATCAATGACGCGGCAGCGCTGGCAGCCTATGGGGCGGTGCTGGCCGAATTGCGGCAAATTCGACGCAAAATACAGGATGAATGCCGGTATGTCGGGGATGACTTTGCCGACGAGGTCCGCAAAATCCATTATGGCGAAACTGAACCGGAAAATATCTATGGCCAATCAACGGTTGAAGAATATGAAGAATTGGCTGACGAGGGCATTGATGTAACACCAATGCCGTGGTTACCGCCCGAACAGTGACAATTCATCCATTTATCACTCAACCATTTGTCTCTCGTCCATCGATCATCGGCCGCTTGATAGTGTGCGGATTTATCGGTTAGCGCCCGCCCGCGGCAAAGCCACCGCTTGCCGCGTAATTGACCGCCAGTGAACCGATGGTCATAAAGCCACCGCCAGGTCGCGGGGCAAAACCGACCATATCGTCAAGCAGAATGCCGGCCGCGGCAAATTCGGCGCGCAGTTCGTCGGGCCGAACGAATTTTTTTGGGTCATGGGTGCCTGCCGGTGCCAGCCGCACCACATATTCGAGGGCTATTTTCGCCAGCAACAGGGCGCGAAGACTACGATTGATGGTGGTGATAACCACCACGCCGTCGGGTTTTAACATACGCGCAATAGCGGCGATAAAGGCCGGCCTGTTGGCCACATGCTCGATCACTTCCGATGCGTAAATCACGTCAAAACGGGTATCGGTGGCGGCCAAATCTTCGGCGGTGATTGTGTGGTAATCGATTGCAAGGTGCATCGCGGCTGCATGGGCGCTGGCCGCCGCGATAGCGGGGGCAGTGACATCAATGCCAGTCACGCTGGCCCCAAGCCGGGCCATCGGTTCGGCCAATAGGCCGCCACCACAGCCAATATCCAGCACCGTTAGTCCGGTTAGTGGTTTTGGCCCGGTCGTGGTGCCTGGAAAAAACCGCCGGATTGCCGCCAAAATATAGTCAATCCGAACCGGTGTGAAGGCGTGAAGTGGCGCCATCGGGCCGGCTTGATCCCACCATTGGCCTGACAAGGCGGCAAAATTTTCTATTTCTTTCCTATCAGCGGTACTCATGATGGGCTTGCCCCGGCGGCATCTTGCCGTTATAGCTGCGTTCGAATTTCGGTTTTCGGGAACATCATACTTAAAAATGGCACGGATTGTTCAAAAATTTGGCGGCACGTCGGTGGCCGACCTTGATCGTATTCGCAATGTGGCCGCGCGCGTCAAAGCCGAGGTCGATGCGGGGAACGAGGTGGCGGTGGTGGTTTCGGCGATGGCCGGTACCACCAACCAGTTGGTGGACTGGGCGACCAATGTCGGGTCCATCCATGACGCCCGCGAATATGACGCAATTGTCGCAACCGGCGAGCAGGTGACCGTTGGTCTGCTGGCGATTGCGTTGCAAAATCTGGGCGTCGATGCGCGATCATGGCTTGGCTGGCAGGTGCCGGTCCATACCGATGACGTGCATGGCGCGGCGCGGATCGAGAGCATTGATGCCGATGCGATCAGCGCCCGGCTGGCGGCTGGTCAGGTCGCCGTGATCGCCGGATTTCAGGGGATTGGACCAGATGGCCGTATCACCACGTTGGGGCGTGGCGGATCTGACACTTCGGCGGTGGCGATGGCGGCGGCATTGAAGGCTGATCGCTGTGACATATACACCGATGTCGATGGGGTCTATACGACCGATCCGCGGATTGCGCCGAAGGCCCAAAAACTGTCGCAGATCACATTCGAGGAAATGCTGGAAATGGCGTCATCCGGCGCCAAGGTCCTGCAAACCCGGTCGGTCGCCATGGCGATGCGGCATAATGTTAATTTACAGGTGCTGTCGAGCTTTACCCATGCCGAAGGCACATTTGTCGTGAGTGAGGATTCAGTCGTGGAACAAGAAACCATCAGCGGTATCGCCTATAGCCCTGACGAAGCAAAATTGACCATCGTCGGCCTTGCCGACAAGCCGGGTGTGGCGGCCACCGTTTTCGGGGCTTTGGCCAATCATCATGTCAATGTTGACATGATTGTGCAAAGCGCGTCCACCAAGACCAAAAAGACCGATATCAGCTTTTCTGTCGGTCGTGCCGATATGGACAAGGCTGTCAAAATTATAAATGAAATCAAAGATCAACTTGCGTTTGACGTGGTTGATGCCGCGCCTAATGTGGCCAAGATATCGGTTGTAGGTACCGCCATGCGTACCCAGCCCGGCGTCGCCAAAACGATGTTTGAAACCTTGGCCGCGAAAGGGGTCAATCTGCATGTGATTTCAACCTCGGAAATCAAGATTTCGGTGCTGATTGATGCTGAATACACCGAACTTGCGGTACGGAGTTTGCATAGTGCGTTCGGTCTGGACGGCGATCAGTAGCCGCGGCGCGGTTGGTGTCCTGACGGTGCGTTACAAGCCTTGTTGACATTCGCTTTCAAAAAAGCCATGTTATATAGGGCGTTAGCGTAAAGTAATGGTGTGTCAGGTTCGCCTGTAAACAACAAAATTCTGAAAGCTCTGCCCAATTGCGTGGCAGGGTCTTGTTTGGTGGGGGTGCCATGCAGGACGTCATGATAGATGTAACACGGCTTGATAGTGCCATGAAAATTGGCATGGCGCTCAAATCAGCGCGGCGTCAACACGAGATGTCGCTGGCCGATGTGTCGCGCCGGTTGAACATATCAAGTGATTTTTTGGCAAGCCTTGAAGCGGGGACATTTGACCATCTTCCCGGGCCAACCTATGTGGTCGGCTTTTTGCGAAGCTACGCGCGGCTGGTTGGCATCGACAGTGATGCGCTTGTCGACAGCTATCGCGGGCTTAAAGGTCAGGCGCCGCTTGTTCAGACCTATAATATGCCAATGACAGCCCGCCCGCCGCAACGGTCGGGGCCGCTGGTGGCGTCGGTTTTGGTGGTGCTGGCGGTGCTGGCTTATAGCGGTTGGTATTGGGTGAACGGGACAGCGCAAAATGATGTGCTGACAACCGATCTTGCAAGGCCTGAAGTTACAGCGCCGATGACGGTTGGCGCTGATCTGCCTGATCTTGCGTTGACGCTGCCGGACACGACAACGCCGTCACCAACAGCGCCGTCACCAACAATGCCGACCACGGTTTCAGCCGTGACGGGTGCAAGCGTGACGGGTGCAAGCGGATCAACCGATGCGCCAGCGCCTGTTGATGTGGCTGTTGTGACGCCACAAATGCCGGTCCCGGTTCAAGAAATGGTCCCGGCAAAGCCGGCCACCACCTCGGATGCGCTGGCCACAAGCACGGCGCCGGTGCTTGAGTCGCAGCAAACATCGCTGCCCACCAATGCGGCACAGGCAACTTTGCGTGATCCCGGTCAAGAAATTATCATCCGTGCGGTGGCGTCAAGCTGGGTCGAAATTATCCGTAATGATGGTGGCGCGGTGATGACCAAATTGATGCGCGCTGGCGACATCTATGTCGTTAATGCGGACAGCAGCGTCTATCTTAGCACCGGCAATGCCGGCGGGCTGGTGGTGATTGTCGGCGATGACAAACCGCGGTCGGTTGGCAAGATCGGCGAAATTGTCCGCGATTTGCCATTGACCGCCGAGACATTGCGCGAAACGCTCTAGCCCCGCCCGCGTGGGGCATGTACCAAACAGCCCCCAGATAGTGCGCGAAGACCGGGCAGCGAAAAACCGTGCATTGATCTGGCGCTTTGGTCCTGAACAGGGTATAGACGGGGGCAGTCGGTACCGGCCGTGTCAGGCCGGTCTGTTGCGGGAGTGTTATTGTGTCGAACGCCTATCGGTCATATCGTACGATCCAGCGCCGCCGCTGCCGTCAAATCATGGTGGGTACGGTGCCAGTTGGCGGTGACGCGCCGATTTCGGTACAAACAATGACCAACAGTCTGACCAGTGATGTGGCGGCAACAATGGCGCAGATCACCGCTGCGGCCAACGCCGGCGCGGATATTGTGCGGGTGTCTTGTCCTGATGTTGAGAGCACCACCGCCTTGCGGCAGATCTGTGCGGAAAGCCCGGTGCCAATTGTGGCTGATATTCATTTCCATTATCGTCGGGCGATCGAAGCGGCCGAGGCCGGGGCCGCCTGCTTGCGGATCAATCCCGGCAATATCGGCAATGCGGCGCGGGTGCGTGAGGTGGTACAGGCCGCGCGCGATCATAATTGTTCGATGCGGATTGGCGTCAATGCTGGCTCGTTGGAAAAGCATCTGCTGGAAAAATATGGCGAGCCATGCCCCGAAGCCTTGGTCGAGTCGGCGCTTGAACATGCCAAAATCCTGCAAGACAACGACTTTCACGAATTCAAGATTTCGGTCAAAGCCTCTGACGTGTTTCTGGCGGTGGCGGCCTATCATCAATTGGCCGAGGTGATCGACTGCCCGCTTCACATTGGCATTACCGAGGCCGGTGGTTTACGGGCTGGCACCATCAAATCGGCAATCGGCCTTGGCAATCTGTTGTGGGCTGGGATCGGGGATACTATCCGCGTGTCGTTGTCGGCCGACCCGGCAGAAGAGGTCAAGGCCGGCTATGAAATGTTGAAATCACTGGGGTTGCGGCGGCGCGGCGTTACGGTGATTTCCTGTCCGTCTTGCGCGCGCCAGCAATTTGACGTGATCAAAACGGTACAAACCATCGAAGACCGTTTGGAACATATTGACCTGCCCATTACCGTGTCGATCATCGGCTGTGTCGTCAACGGCCCCGGCGAGGCGCGGGAAACCGACATCGGTCTGACCGGTGGTGGCAAAGGAACGCACCAGATTTATCTGTCGGGCATGGCCGACCATCGGTTGTCGAACGGTGATATTGTCGCGCATGTTGTTGAACTTGTCGAAGCGCGCGTGGCGGCGATCAAAGCCGCTGATGCGGCATCTACCCAACCCGAAAAAGGCGCATAAAGCCCATGTCACGTTTACAGCCTGTGCGCGGTACCGCCGATTTGTTTCCAGAAGCCATGGCCCGCCATCGTCATGTGATTGATGCAGCGCGTAATGCGGCAGCACGCTATGGGTTTCAGGAAATGGCCACGCCTATTTTTGAATTTTCCGAGGTGTTTTCGCGGCCGCTTGGTGAAAGCAGCGATGTTGTCACCAAGGAAAATTACAGCTTTACCGACCGTGGCGGCGAAATGTTGACCTTGCGGCCGGAAAACACCGCTGGCGTGGTGCGTGCCATGATATCAGGCGGGCTTACCCAAAGCCTACCATTGCGCTTTTTCTATGCCGGGCCGATGTTTCGCTACGAACGGCCACAAAAAGGCCGAATGCGGCAATTTCATCAGGTCGGTATTGAATATTTGGGGCCAGCCGATGCGCTTGCCGATGCCGAGATTATTGCCTGTGGGGCGCGGTTTCTTGATCAGCTTGGCGTGCTTGATGCGTGTGTGCTGCATCTGAACTCGCTTGGCGACACCGCCAGCCGTCAGGCATACCGCGCTGCATTGATCGATTATTTGACCGGCTTTGCCGACAAGCTGTCAGCGGATAGCCGCACAAGGTTGGCGGTGAACCCGTTGCGTATTCTCGATTCAAAAGATGCTGATGATCGCGAGATTTTACAAAACGCGCCGCGGCTTGAACATTACCTGAATGACAATTCAAAAGCGCATTTTGCGGCGTTAACCGGGGCGCTTGACGCGGCTGACATCAGCTGGACCTATGACCCGCTTCTGGTTCGTGGGCTTGATTATTACTGCCACACGGCGTTTGAATTCGTGACCGATGCGCTTGGTGCCCAAGGTACGGTGTTGGGCGGTGGGCGCTATGATGGGCTTGCCGAAATGCTGGGCGGGCCACAGGTCCCCGGTGTTGGCTGGGCGGCGGGTGTTGAACGGCTGGCCATGTTGGTTGACGCGGTGCCGCCCCCAAGCCCGAAAGTCGCGGTGATAGCCGCCGACAGCGAATCGGACATGGCCGCTTTTCACTTGGCCGAACAGCTGCGTGATGCCGGCATTGATATTGACCTGCCGACAGCCGGTGCGGTTGGTAAAAAGCTGAAGAAGGCCGACAAGGCGGGAATCCGGCTGGCGTTGATCCTGGGAATTGACGAGCGTGCCAAAGGCACGGTCCAACTGCGCGACCTTGCCACCGGCACCCAGTCCACCATACCGGTGGATGACCGGCTTGCCGCGGTGATTGCCGACAGTTTGCAAGCCCCATAGCCACGATAGCCCGGCCCTTATTTTCTCTGATGTTTACAGTTTCAAAAGGAGTTCTGGCATGAGCCTTGACTCATCGATGCAAAAAGTGCTCGCACGCCGACAAGAGGTGGAGGCGCGGCTTGCCGATTCGGCCCATCTGACCAATAATGATCTTGCCCAATTTTCTCGTGAATTGGCCGATTTGCGCCCGGTTTGTGATCAAATCGAGCTGGTGTTGCGGATTCAGACAGAACTGGCCGATGCCAAAGCCATGGTGGCCGAGGCCAGGGACGATGCCGAGATGCAGGCGATGGCGCAAGGCGAGGTTGAAACGCTGCAAGCACAACTACCCGGCGAACAGGAAAAGCTGCAACTGCTCTTATTGCCAAAGGACAAGGATGATTCGCGCAATGCCATTCTTGAGGTGCGGGCTGGTACCGGTGGTGATGAAGCGGCGCTTTTCGCGGCGGATTTATTCTCGATGTATCAGCGGCTTGCCGCGAAACATGGGTGGCGTTTCGAGGTTATGGAAGTCTCGGAAACCGGCATTGGTGGCTATAAGGAAGCCACCGCGACCATTGCCGGCCATGATGTGTTCGCCCGCTTGAAGTTCGAGTCTGGCGTGCATCGGGTGCAGCGCGTTCCGGAAACCGAGGGAAGCGGCCGAATCCATACGTCAGCGGCCACCGTTGCGGTCCTTCCCGAGGCCGAGGAAGTCGACATTCAGATCGACGAAGCTGATTTGCGGATCGATGTGTTTCGGGCGTCAGGCCCGGGGGGTCAATCGGTTAATACGACCGATTCGGCGGTGCGGATTACCCACCTGCCGACCGGCATTGTGGTCAGCCAGCAAGACGAAAAATCACAGCACAAGAACCGGGCCAAGGCGATGAAAATTTTACGTGCTAGAATTTACGATGCCGAACGTGCGCGCGTTGAGGCCGAGCGCGCCGCCAACCGCAAAGGACAAGTGGGATCCGGCGACCGGTCCGAACGCATCCGCACCTATAATTTTCCGCAAGGGCGGGTAACCGATCATCGGATCAATTTCACCTTGTACAAATTGGACCGGGTGATTGTCGGTGAAGCGCTTGATGAGGTGATTGACGCGCTGGTGTCGGAAGATCAGGCACGGCGGCTGGCCGAAGGCGGCTGATTGTGACGCCGGTTGGCAGCCAAGGCGCATTCCCCCTGTTGAAGGCGATTGAGTCACAGCTTGTTGATGCGGGAATCGACAGCGCCCGTTCAGATGCCCGCTGCCTGCTGGGGCTGGCGTTGGCGCGCGATGAACCGGTGATGCCGCATGAGGATCTTGGCCCGCTTGATGCTGCGGCAAAAGCACGACTTGACGCGCTGACCATCCGGCGGCTGACCGGCGAGCCGATAAGCCGCATCCGTGGCTGGCGTGAATTCTGGTCATTGCGCTTTGATCTGTCGCCGGCAACGCTTGATCCGCGGCCTGATTCGGAAACGCTTGTTGCGGCGGCTTCTGACTGGGCAAAAACAGAGTTCAAAGGCCGGGCCAATACGGGCGACAGCCTGGGGCGCTGTCTTGATCTTGGCACCGGAAGCGGTTGCCTTTTATTGGCGTTTTTGTCGGAAATTCCATCGGCCACCGGCATTGGGCTGGATATTGACCAACAAGCCGTGGCGATGGCCCGCCATAATGCAGCGCATTTGGGGTTGGCACCGCGCGCCGAATTTCGCCAGCATGATTTTACCACCGGCCTTGCGGCGTTTGGCCAGTTTGATGTGATTCTGTCCAACCCGCCCTATATTCCGCATGATGAGATTGCCGGGCTTGCCCCCGATGTACGGCTATATGATCCGATGCCCGCGCTTGATGGTGGGGAAGATGGCTTGGCATTATGGCGCGGCCTGATGCCGCAACTGGCGTCTGCATTGGCCAGGAATGGCGCCGCTTTTGTCGAGGTCGGTGCCGGCCAAGATGCCGCGGTCAGTGATATAGCGGCGGCGGCCGGCTTGTCTGTGGCAGGCCATTTTGCAGATTTGGCCGGGATTACACGATGTCTTCAATTCGTAAATAAAGTTTAATAAGGCTTATATTTTGCTTGATATTGCCGTAACGCCGTGGGTAAGGTAGCGGCAATTCGCAGCAACTGGACAAAGTTCCAGGCCGTGCCAGCGTCTTTTGCTGAAATGCAGGTGCTTTTGCCGGGTGGCTTGATGTCACTCCTTTTGGCGAACAACGCCCTTAACAGAACTATGATTAAGTCGGACAAAGCCGTTTTATCAACCGATGTGGTATAAATAATAATGAGACAAGCTCAAAACGCGAAACGTGGCCGCGGTCGTGGTCGGCGTGGAAACAATGGCCATAACCATGTGCCAAACCGAAACACCTCGTATGAATCAAATGGCCCGGATGTAAAACTCCGCGGCAACGCCCAACAGCTTCACGAGAAATATATGGCCTTGGCGCATGATGCGGCGACCGCTGGTGAACGGATCACGGCCGAAGCCTACACCCAGTTTGCCGACCATTATTTTCGGCTTCATCAGGCGGCTGTCGGCGTTGCTGAAACCAAGCGTTTGCAAGACCAAGCCAATAATGCCGCTGATCATGACAAGGATGATGCCGACAAACCCGCCGCCGATGAAGCTGACGTGGTGAACGAGGATG
>JAYOFA010000015.1:0-43336 GCA_038116935.1 Puniceispirillum sp. (SeqCode)
TCAGTGGGGTTGACTTAAATTATTTTCCGTCCCATATACTGCATTGCACCAAACGCTTGTTTGTGTGTTTCCTCCCTAGACTCGGTCGTGAGCAAGCTCACGACCTTTTTTTTGCCTTTTTGCGGGGGATTTATTAACAAAAATTTAATTATTTCCAATTCGTGCATAATATATTGACGTTTTGGATTATGTTGCGGCGCAATATAGCGTCATCACACTGATTTTTACCAGCGCATAGATGCTTATCGGCGCGCCGGTACAGCCTGGGAGCGCACCGCGTACCAGGCCAGTGTCACCGCGATCACCATAATCGGCCCCACTGCAACCAGGACCAGCACTTCCCAGCCAAATTGACTGTGCAACGCCCCCGCCGCTAATGAGGCTATCGCCACCAGCGTTGTGGTCACAAGATCGGCCATGCCCTGAACGCGGCCGCGCTCTTCGGGACTGGTGACACTGGCGACCAGCGTGCTGCCCCCAATATATAAAAAGTTCCACCCCAAGCCGATCAGCGCCAACGCACTGAAATACCACCAAAAGCCGCCCCCGCCGAGGGCACAGGCGATGGCTGTCAGATAGAGAACAATACCAACGGTCAAAATATGTTTAACGCCAAACCGGCTGATCAAATGCCCGGTGAAAAAAGACGGGGCAAACATCGCCACAACATGCCACTGGATAATCGTCGCATTCGCCGATGTGCCTAATTTGGCGACATTGACAATCTGCAATGGGGTGGCGGTCATCAGATAGCTCATCATCGCATAGCCAAGCGCGGCACTGATCGCACCGGCGATAAATGCCGGCATGCCCAAAAATACGCCAATAGGACGTCCCCCGCTTTGGCTTCGCTCGGGTTTCGGGATTTTGACCCCGGCCAGAAAGCCGAGCGATATCAACTGCACCACCGCCACGCTGAAATAGCAGCCGGCATAGAGATGGTCTGGCACCAACATCACCGTGTTACGCGCGATCTCGGGCCCCATCAAGGCCGCCAACAAGCCACCGGCAAGCACATAGGAAATCGCCCGCGGCTTGTCTTTTTCATCAGCACTATCGGCAGCCGCATAGCGGTAAAAGCCGGCACAGCCATGCGCGATACCAAGTGTCATCGATGCCACACAAAATAGCGTAAAATTTTCAATCAGGATCGACAGACCTTGGGTCAGGGCCGACAAGGCGGCGATGCTGACACCACCGATAAAGACCGGCCGACGGCCAAACCGAACCATCAGCAATGAGGCTGGCAGCGTGGTCAGCATCGAGAACACAAATTGCAGCGACAGCCCCAGCGTGGCAAGCCACGGTACCGGCGCCAGCAAACTGCCCACCAGCGCGGTGTTGATGATATTGACATTCATCGTGGTCATCGACAGGGCCTGCGCGGCGGCCAGTCGTATGACATTCGCGGTGTTTCCGTTGATCGTCATTGTGAGGTCCAGGACAGGTAAGCAGAAAAGCTGGCCGCCACATGGATCAGCGGGCTACTCTCGCTGTCTTCTATAAACCGCTCGCCCCCAAAGAACAATCAAATCGATAACCGTGATGGCCAGGCTTGAGCAGGCGGCGGCGTAACGCGGGTCAGGATTTCACTTTTCGGCCAAATAGCTCAAGACGGTGATCGACCAATTCATACCCCATTTCACGGGCTATCTGCTCTTTCAACGCTTCAAGTTCGGCGTGATAAAATTCAATCACCTCGCCGGTCTCAACATCAACGAGATGTTCATGATGCTGTCCAGATTCCTCGTAACGCGCCCGGCCATCGCCAAATTCCAACCGGTCAATCACCCCAGCTTCCTCAAGCAGCTTAACGGTGCGATAGACGGTGGCGATGGAGATGGTGGTATCTTCAGCCACCGCACGCCGATAGAGCTGATCGACATCTGGATGGTCTTCAGACCCTTCAATAACGTCAACGATAATTTGCCGCTGGCTGGTCATACGGATCCCGCTTTGCAGGCATTTATCCATCAGACCACTTGCCATGAATTGCGCCCCATCCGATTTTTATTAGGCATTTTTTTGCTATAGTGCACCAACAGTATAGAAGGGAAACCACCGGCAATCCAGCCCTTGACGATGATTTTCATCGCGCACCCACCTGTTCCGATGGCGATTTCGATTGACCGGCCCTGACCCGCGGGGTCAAGGTGACGCAATGGTAGTTGCCCCCGATCACCGCGCCGACAATGACGCACCAACCGTGCCGACCGGTATCTCGCAGATATGCTTTGCTATGCTGCTGGTGCCGGTGCTGGATGTATTTGCCAAGCTGCTTGGTCAGACATTGAACCCGGTCGAGGTAACCTTGATGCGGTTTATTATGCAAAGCCTGCTGATGGCACCCTTGGTTGTGCTGGCACGGCAATGGCATATTCCGCCGGGCACTATGATCGTGCAGATGGCGCGTGGGGTGTTACTGGCCATTGCCACCGCGTGTTTTTTCGCCGCCTTGCAACATCTACCGATGGCCGAGGCCATTTCAATCTATTTTGCCCAACCGCTGATCCTGACCGTAATCTCGGCGCTGTTTCTTGGCGAGACAATCCGCCAGCGACGAATCATCGCTATCCTGATCGGTTTGGTTGGTGTCGTGGTCATCCTACAACCAAGCCTTGTTATTTTTGGCTTGCCGGCGCTATTTCCGTTGATGACGGCGCTGTCGATGGCCGGCTATGTCGCACTGACCCGGCAACTGGCCGGACGGGCGCACCCGTATCAGATGCAGTTTGTGGTGGGCCTGACAGCATCATTCGTGCTTGGTAGCACGCTGGTGATTGGCGATCTTTTGGGGATAGACAGTCTTGGTTTTATTATGCCCACGGCCACCGAATGGGAATGGATCATCTATATGGGGCTGGTTGCCACCATCGGCCATATTTTTATCGTCTTGGCGGCCAGCAACGCCCCGGCCAGTGTGCTGGCACCGTTCCAATATCTGGAAATCGTATCGACTGTATTTTTGGGCTATATGGTGTTTGGCGATATCCCTGCTGCCAGCACGGTGATCGGCGTATCGATTATTGTTGCCAGCGGGGTGTATCTGTTTCACCGCGAACGTATGGCAAGCCGCCGCCCATCAAAAGCAGCTTAGCTATCACCATTCTCAAACTGTCGGCGGTCACGCAAAAATCGTAGAATCGACAATGGCAAAGTCAGGATATACAGCACCGTCACCGCCATATAGGTGATCCACGGTTCGGTCACGATCGCCGCCCCGATAACGCCAATCACCGCTAGCAGCGGCACCACCGATTCAACCGGCAGCTTGATTCGCTTGCCCGCAAACGTTGGCATCGCACTGACAGCCCCGATTCCAACAACCAGCAGCCACAAGGATACAATCGTTGCATCTTTAGCCACCGGCAAGCCAAATTGAAGATCGAGAACCACCGGCATCAACACCAAAAATCCCGACGCTGGCGCCGGAATGCCGGTAAAATAGTTTTTTGCATAATCTGGCGGGTCGGGAATTTCCGAGTCAAACCGTGCCAACCGCAATGCAATCGAGACCGCATAAAACAGCGTTGCCCCCCACGCCAGATTGCCCGCCCCCTGAAGCGCCCATAAATAGAGACACAAGGCCGGCACGACGCCGAACACAACCAAATCCGACAAGCTGTCAAGCGCCGCACCAAACGCACTTTGCGTTTGAAATTTCCGCGCCGTGCGTCCGTCAAGCGCGTCAAAGACCGCCGCAACAGCGATCAGCACAATCACCCCGGCCCATCGGCCATCCATCGCGAACCGCAACGCGGTCAACCCCGATACCAATCCCGATACCGTCAAGGCGTTTGGCAGAAGCCAAAAGATTGATACCGACTTGAACCGCTTCATACGGGGCGTGCGCTGCGTCGTCATCGCCACACCTTCATCGCTGCACCCTGTTGTCAAGTTCGGCGGCTTTACCCGAAAGGTCGGCTAGAATGGTTTCACCCGCCACCATGGTCTGCCCCGGCAACACCAGCACCGGCGTTGCCGCTGGCACCCACACATCAACGCGGCTACCAAAGCGAATAATGCCATATTGCTGACCAACGTTCAGATAATCGCCAACAGCCGACTCAAGTAAAATCCGCCGCGCCACCAAACCGGCGACCTGCACCACCCCGATTTGTTGCCCTGAGGCCATTTCAATCACCAGATTCTGCCGTTCGTTTTCGGCCGATGCCTTGTCAAGGCTCGCATTGAGAAACGCGCCCTTGTGATAATGGGCAGCAACAACCTTGCCGGCGACCGGCGACCGGTTCACATGCACATCGAACACATTCATGAAAATGGAGATTCGGCGCCATGCACCATCAGGCAAGTCAAGATCATCCGGCACCTCGACAACGCCGGTGGACAACACCCGCCCGTCAGCCGGCGAAATTACCAAATTGTCAGTGACCGGCGTGGTGCGAACCGGGTTTCGAAAGAAATAGACGCACCACAGGCACAAGAAACTGCCAGGCAGCAGAAACCACGACCATGCATAGCTGATGACAGCGGTCACCAAGCAAAACAGGAAAATAAACGGCCAGCCCGCCGGGTGGATCGGCACCAGGACCTCGTCTTTGACGCTTGTCAGGATATTCATTTTCCCCCGCCTCATATAGCATCATTTATCAGCGCGCCGCGCCTGCCGGCTGGTCGAGCGCGGCTAAATCCTGCCCGAAACATAGCCATTCAGCGCGGCGGCGTCATCAAAATATTTCTTCGCAGCATTTCTCATCAGCAGGCGAAAAAATCGTCACGGCGATTTTTGGGAGCGGCGGCTTTCGGCCAGTCTTATTGCCGCGTGCGCCGAGTCACGCATAATCAGCCCGCGTTCAAGCAAATCATTGACCTTGCCAAATAGCACTGAACTGCCAAGCTGGCGCGGCCGGTCGAAACCAGCCACCGGCACCGCGATCGAAAATTCCGGCCCAACCGGTAGTTCAATGGGATCAGCGGCCAGCCCCAGCTTTGACTGCCGAGGGGCAGCGGAGTCATCAAAACGTGCCTCAATCGCCAACGCTTTTTCGACATCAGCCGGTACCGTATCGTGAGGGGTGACAGGTGACGCTGTCGATGTTGGCGCCTCTATGTCAGACGTAGCGGCCGCAATAGCCCCAACACCGCCTGCAGCCTTGACCAGATGTAACCCAATTTGCCGGTCGGTTGCTTTTTGGCGCGGGAGGCTGGCGGTCTCACCGGCGGCTAAGGCCATGAATTCATTAACAAGCCGGGGCGCTGTCTTCACGGCCTCTATCACCCAGGGACGATCCGTCCGCGCCAGTGTATCGACAATGGTTTCCTGCTTGCCAAGCCACCGCGCGGCAATCACCGATTGGCGGGCGCCGCGGAATTTACGCTTTTTGTTAAACAGCGCCAGCCTGCCGGTTGTAACTTGGGCAACATGCACCATCTCGACCGCGACCGACTCAAATGCATCACGCATCCCGGCCGCAGATGATGCGGTCATCTCAAACAATCGTGGCGGCCGAAACCCAAACAGCCCATTTTCGCCGATCAAGGCCGCCATATCGACAGGGTGACGATGCGGCGCGGCGGTAAATTCAATCACAAATGTCAGGCGCCGTTGTTGTTTGCGGGTCAATAACCGGTCGGCAAAAAACCGTACCGCTGCCGATAATAGTTGCGCCTCATCGGAGGTTGGCGGCATATGGCCAGCCTCGGGTCCGGCGCGCACAGATATCACCTCGATCATTCCCTGCCCTCATTTTGACATAAATTTGCTGGCCCGAATCGGCACGCCCCTGCCCGTGATCCCGTGGACGATGCGGCGGACGATGCGGCCTTCACCTGCCCCTGCCTCGCCCGGTGAGGCCGTGGTGGGCCCTAGGAGCAGAAGTTCACACTGCCATAATTTACTAATTTAGTTCGGGTTGATTCAAGGGAGAATCGCGCACGGCAGAGCCATGATGCCGCTTGACGGCGGGTCAAACAGCCCCCACAGTTTGCGTCCTTTTGTGGCTGTTGCTGTGTCACCTATGTGCGTTACAGCAGCGGCAAAACCCCTAAATAAGAACGGAAGAGCAATGGATAATAATTTGTTTGAAGTCGGCCTCGCCAAGCGCAAAGCAACACTTGGCGCCGAATATGTCGAAAAATCACTGGACGCGGCAGATGATTTTTCACGCCCTTTTCAAGAAGCTATGACCGCCTGGTGCTGGGGCTTTGGCTGGGGCGATGAGGCGATTGATGCCAAGACCCGCTCGATGATGAATTTAACGATGATTGGCGCGCTTGGCAAAATGACCGAATGGGAATTGCACTGTCGCGGCGCCATCAAAAACGGCGTAACGCGGGAAGAATTGCGCGCGATCATCCATGTGATTGGCATTTATTGCGGTGTGCCGCAGGCCCTCGAATGCATGCGCGCCGCCCGCAAGGCGATGGGTGAAGATAAATAAACTGACAGCCACACCGTTAACCACCGGCTGGCGGCATCCCAGACACGGGCGGTCACGCCCCTGTCTGGCCATCAAGCTGGACAGGGTGTTTGCGGGATACACTTTACCTAGAATTTAATAAAATAATTAAAATACAACCTAGACAATGTAGTGTTTTTCAGAGATTTTCGTGATCTGATGTAGATATGTCTCATAAAATGGGATAATTTGGAGCTTGAGCATTTCGATATTCGAGTGGAAACATCCACCGCTAGGGAGAGATATATGATGCGCCAGCTTGTTACGGCGGTTGCGCTTGCGACCATCGCCATGGGAGCGCAGCAGGCCATCGCCGGCGGCATGCCAGACGACGGCTCAAACCTGCGCGCGACCCGCACCGCGACCGGAAGCACCGCAGCTGCAGCGTCCAACGCGTCTAGCAACATGACCGGACAAACCACGGCATCAAACCGCAGCACAAGCAGTGCCGCATCGTCAGGCACAGCGGGTGCCGGCAATGCGGCCAGCGGCAGTAACGCGGCTGGTGGCGGCAATGGCGGGCCTGCCTTTATTGCTATCGAAGACGATCCGCTTGTCGTTGATGCGTCAGCGATCATGGACAATGACGGCATGGGGAATGTCCAGGTCCAATGGCAGATTTCGAAAGACGGCACGACATGGATGAATTTGTCTGGCGCCGTGCAGCAGTCATTTACCCCTCGTGAAATTCATGTGGGCAAGGTGCTTCGTGTGCAGATTTCCTATGTCGATGGGCAGGGCAATCTAGAAACGCTAATCAGCCCACCGTCGTCACCAGTGCAAAATGTCAACGACAAGCCAACTGGTGCACCGCGACTGACGGGCAACGCCCGCGAGGAAGACTCGCTAGTTGTTGATACCAGCCTGATTGCTGATGAAGACGGGGTTGGCACCTATGATATCGTGTGGCAGCGCTCGAGTAGCAAAACCGATTGGCAGGCCTTTCCGAACGCCACCAGTGAGGTTATGCAGCTAACCCAAAGTCATGTTGGCTATTCCTATCGGGCGGTTGTGTCCTACACCGACAGCCACGGCACTCGGGAAACATTGATGACAAACCCCTCAGAAACGGTGATCAATGTTGATGATCCGGTTGAAGGTGAAGTGATCCTAACAGGCAATGCAATAGAAGGCGCAACGCTGACTGCGAACACCTCTCGGGTCACTGACGAGGATGGGATTGCCAGCCTTACCATCGGCTGGGAAGTCTCGCAGGACGGGCGTAACTGGCGCTTTGTCGAAACCAATGGCAGCAGCCAAATTCAACTGACCCAGGCGATTGTGGGCAAACAAGTGCGGGCTCGGGTCAGCGTTGTTGATTTCTTTGGCGTGGAAACTATTATTTTTAGCCAAGCGACCAATTCGGTGAAAAACGTCAACAACAAACCGGCCGGCACGATTTTTGTCCGCCGCGTTGGCAGCTGATCACCCGCACCGGCGATTAGAATATACAGCTAGAACCACCGCATATTACGTCTATCAGGGCCCCGAAAGGGGCCCTTTTCCTATCGCTTTTATATAGAGATCAGAGGCGAATCACAGCTTTTCGGGCTGGACCGATCATTTTTCACATTTTTTGCTTTGCAGACGCGGCAAATCAGGACACACTATATCTCGTATGAGGATGTTATTGTCATATCAAGTTGTTGATTGCGGCGTAGCCAACGCCCGGCATCATCCTACCCCCGTCCCAATGTTGAGCCAAATACCCACGTCAATGGAGTATTGTCATGCGTATGATCGACCATGACACACGGCCGGAATGCCGTGTGATCCCTTTCGTCAAGCCGGCAACCGACGCAACCGAGACCGCCACTAGCACCATCGCGGCGGTAATCGCGGTAACGATATTGCACGAGACCGGTCAATCGCCGGAAGACCGACTTATTGAAATCATTGAGCAGTCAGGCGAGGTCGAGGTCATAGACATCATCGACGCGATGGATGATTTTGGGCCGTGCGACCCGGCGGTGGCGGCACCATTGCCTGCCAACGACAACCGCTTTCTGACAAGCCTGTGAAAAAAATCCCGGCACCAGGCCGGGATTTTGTATTTATTTGCGACAGCCGCTATTTCTGGGCGGCCTTCACAGCGCGCCAAGCGACCGGCATCAAACCGGCAGCAACCACCAATTTGACAGCATCGCCATAAAGGAATGGCAACACCCCGGCGGTCAACGCTTTGTCAGCCCCGATAAAGGCCGCAAGCCACGACGCGCCGCAGAGGTAAATCACCAGATTGCCGACAAGCATCGCCAAGACCGTGCTGGCAACAGTGCGGCCCATGCCACGTTCGGCCAACCACCCCATGACAAACGCCGCGACTAAAAACCCGAAAAGATAGCCGCCTGTCATCCCGAACAATGTGGCTAACCCAAACGCCCCCCCGGCGAAAACCGGCAGGCCAACCGCCCCTTGCAGCAAATAAGCGGCAACCGTTGCCGCGCCAAGCCGTGGCCCATAGGCCATGCCAATCAGCAGCACCAGCAGGGTTTGCCCTGTCACCGGCACCGGATAAAGCGGAATCTTAAATTGGGCGGACACGGCCAAAAGCAGGCTGCCAACAACCACCAAAAGGGCTTTGGCGGCAGGTCCTGAAACGGCTTTGCCAGCGAAAGGGCCGGCCAATATGGCGTCGGCCAGAACCGGCAAGCGCATTGCCACGGCGTTTGTTGCCCCGGCTTTTGGAAATTCTGTTGTCATGAGTCGATGCTCCGTCACTGTGTGAAATCTGTGCCGCCAACTATAAGCGCACGAAACATTGATAGCAATATCAGCTGGTCAGTCTGTTCCGCTTTTGATCACGCCCCCGCGGTTGGTTCCGCCATGCCAGATCCGGCGGTGGCCGCCGCTAGCATCGCCGTAAAACAATCAACCGGCGCGATCACCACATAACCGTCACCCGCCGCCGCTTTCAATGTGACCGACCCGTCACTTACACGGTTCGATGTTCCGGTCCGCATACCGGCCTTCAAGATGAGGCCATCAAGCGGCCAGTCAAGCCCCGAGGAGTGGTGAAAGGCCTGTTGCCACAAGGGCCAGACCGACAACCGCGTGCCGGCCGGCAATGACAACTGGCAATCACCATCACATCTAAGCATCACATCGGAACCGCCAAGCAACAAAACCGGCCGACGATATGCCGGACGTGACAGCACATCCATCACCGCCAAGGCATGATCAAACCGTCCATCAAGAAATCCGACCCCGATAATCAACGGCGCGGCAATCCGCGCCAAGCTTTTTTCAAAATCAGTATCATCCTGGCCGCTGCACTGGATCATTTCAATGTCCGGCGGCAGGTCCGCATCGGTGTCGAGTGAATCCATGTCGCCGATCACCGCTATCGGATGAAAGCCGGCCGCCAGCGCGCTATGAAGCCCCCCATCCGCGGCCAGCACCGGCAATCCGACAAGCCCGGACAAAAACGGGATAATGGCCGGCGCCACCGGCGCGCCGCCGAATAAAATCACCGGTGTGCTATAGCGGAAAATCGGTTCATTCATCTGCCTTGACCGCCCTGATCGCCTAAAAAGGAATTGTCCAAACATCGCACCAAAGCACCATTCGTGACAAGACAGCAAAACCGACGCACCGCCCCAGCGTGACGAGGCGGGGACGCGATGTCGGGCGTAACGCTACCGAGGAAAGCCTCATGTTTTTCGGTCTTGTGAGCAAAGTTAGCCGATGCTAAAATTACACGATGTATGAAAAACTGACGCCACATCCCCCGTCACCATCGGCCGCGCGGTTTTCCGCCGGACGTGCGGCGCTGTGGCATGGGCTGGTGATTCTGTTGCCAGTCATTGTGGCGGCGGTAACCATGACATATGCGAGCTCAGCCTTGTTGCATATCATATTTCGGGCCATTGCTGATGCCTATATTCAGGTCAGCACATTTGTTGCTGGCACCTTCTTTTTGTTTTACGGCGTTGAGCGGTGGCTGAAGATCGATGCGACAAAGGCATTGCGTGACGCTGGCAACTGGCAAGTGCCGGTGGCGGCGGCGCTTGGGGCCCTGCCGGGATGTGGCGGGGCGATTATCGTTGTCACGCAATATGTGACCGGACGGCTGAGTTTTGGCAGTGTGGTGGCGGTTTTGACGGCAACGATGGGTGATGCTGCCTTTTTGTTATTAGCCCAAGAACCGCTGACTGGACTTGGCATTATCGTGCTTGGCTTTGGTGTCGGCACGATCAGTGGCTGGCTGGTCAACGCCTTTCACGGGAAAGATTTTTTACGCGGATCCACCGACACGGCCGAAGCGGTCGCGCATTTGAACCATGATGCCAGCACCCCGTGGCTTGATCGGATCTGGTTGCTGATCATGTTGCCCGGGCTTGTTCTGGCTGGCTTGGTTGCTTTTCAGGTTGATGCTGATGCGCTGTTTGCCAATGCTTATATCGACCGGCCGGCAAGCCTGCTTGGTGTGATTGGCGGCGTGCTGGCGATCAGCATGCGCCTGGCGCCGCGTTTTGGTATTAGTGGAGATAAGGTGTTTTCACTAAGCGGCAGTATTTTACGCCGTACCGTAGCTGATACGAATTTTGTGACGGTGTGGGTGATAGGCGCCTATCTAATGTTTGATTTATCAGTTTACTTCTTTGCGCTTGATCTCAAGACCCTATTTAGCGGCTACACCATCTTTACCCCGCTGGCGGCGATCTTGATCGGCTTTTTGCCCGGATGCGGGCCACAGGTGCTGGTGACAACAATGTATCTGGCCGGTGCCCTACCACTGTCTGCACAGATTGGCAATGCGATCAGCAACGATGGTGACGCCCTGTTTCCAGCCATCGCCATCGCCCCGCGGGTCGCGGTCATTGCCACACTCTATTCGGCGGTGCCCGCTGTGATCATTTCCTATGGCTGGCTTTTTGCCTTTGAATAGGTAGGTTGCACCATAGGGCCCTTATCCCCCAGCAAATCGCCGGTCATTTTTCCCGAAACGCCGCCTGCCAGCTTTTCTGGATCGGGGTTATGATATAATTCATCACCGTGCGTTTATCGCCAAGAATCCTATGCGCCCAAGAACAGGTTTGGTGGCCTCCCCCATATGGTCTATGATCAGTTTTTCCCCTAAACACCCGGCAGCCGATGTTCGAGATTATTCTGTTCTCACCGCAAATTCCGCCCAACACCGGCAACATTATTCGTCTATCGGCGAATTGTGGCAGCCGGCTTCATCTGGTGCGGCCGCTTGGTTTCGATCTTGATGAAAAAGCCTGTCGCCGCGCTGGGCTCGATTACCATGCGCTTTGTAATGTATCGGTGCATGATGATCTTGATACCTGCCTTGCGGGCATCGGCGCGCCGCGGGTTTTTGCGATCACCACCAAAGGCCAAGGCACCGTGTTCGATACCGCATTCCGTCCGGGCGATGCGTTTTTGTTCGGCTCGGAAACTGCGGGCCTGCCGGATACAGTCCATGCGCGGTTTGACAAGGCGGCGCGATTACGCCTGCCGATGCGCCCCGGCAACCGGTCTTTGAACCTTGCCAACGCCGTATCAATCGTGATTTATGAAGCCTGGCGGCAATCCGATTTTGCCGACGCCAGCCCTATCTAACCATCGGCAATCTGGATTTTTCAGCATGACAACCGACACTACAACACCGCTTGACTGCGCGCCACCTGAACCCGGCCAACTGGTTCAGCTTGCCAATGATCTCTATTGGATGCGGTTTAGCCTGCCATTTCGGCTAAACCATATCAACCTTTATGCGTTTGATACGGATGCGGGGTGGCTGTTGCTTGATTGCGGGATCAATGCAGCCGAGACCGCGGCGGCGTGGGCGGCAATGCTGACCGGACCGCTGACCGGCAGACCGGTCGCTGGCATCATTATATCGCATTATCATGCCGATCATGTTGGCTATACGGGGCCGTTGGCAAACCGGACTGGCGCGCCGGTCTATATGGGGGCGGTAGAGCTGGAGCAAGCGCGGTGGAATCTGGCGCTGGATGATGCCGCCGCTGGTGAGATTATGGCCACTACCTATGGCCGGTTTGGCCTTGGCGACGACATTCTGGGGCGCACCCGGGCAACCGGCAATTATTACCGGAAATTATCCGCTGACCTGCCGCATGACGTGATCACGATTGATCCCACACAACCAATTCACACGCGCGCTGGCGTCTGGCAGGTACGGTTTGACTCAGGCCATTCGCCAGGCCAGCTTAGCCTTTTTGACCAAGACCGGAAATTGCATATATGTGTCGATTTTCTGCTGCCTCGCATTTCGCCAAATGTATCGGTGCCGTTACGCAACAGCGATGCCAATATGCTTGGCGATTACCTTGTCTATCTGACGGATATGGCACAGCTTGGCCATGACTGGTTGATCATTCCAGGTCATGACTGGCCCTATTTCGGTGGCGGCATCCGCGCCCGACAGCTGATCACCCATCATCAAGCGCGATTGGATCAGCTTCACGACGCGGCCAAAACCGGCCCTATGACAACCCGATCGGCGATGGACACATTATTTCCCATCGAATTAACCGACCATGAACTGTTTTTTGCCGTGTGCGAGGCGCGCGCCCATCTGAACCATCTTGTTGCGATCGGTGACCTAAGCCAGACCAACGTTGCTGGCATTGACTACTTTAGTGTCCGTTGACACAGTACTGTCGGTTTACACAGACAGATGAGATGAGGTGAGATGCGATGAGTGGTGATTTCAAATTTGACACATTGAGCCTTCACGCCGGCCATGTGCCGGATGACCGCCACGGGTCACGCGCGGTGCCGATTCACCAGACCACATCCTATGTGTTCCAAAACACAGAACATGCGGCCGCGCTTTATAATATGGAGCTTGGCGGCCATCTCTATACACGCATTTCCAACCCAACCGTGGCGGTATTGGAACAACGCATCGCCGCCCTTGAAGACGGCGTTGCGGCCACCGCAACCGCGTCTGGCATGGCCGCTTTGGCCACAGCGGTGATGGTTTTATGTTCGCAAGGCGATCACATCGTATCGTCATCGCGCATGTATGGGGCCAATATCAATCTTCTTGAAAACACCCTGCCGCGCTTTGGTATTGAAACCAGTTTTGTCGACCCCAATGATTTGGACGCAATCAAGGCGGCCATCCGCCCTGAAACCAAATTGATCTTTGGCGAGGTGATCGGCAACCCCGGCCTTGATATCATGGATGTCGAAGCGGTTGGTAAAATCGCTGCCGCTGCCGGCATTCCGTTGATGCTTGATTGTACATTCAACACCCCTTGGCTTCTGAAACCCTTTCATCTTGGCGCCAATATCATTATCCACTCGCTGACCAAATGGATTGGCGGGCATGGTGTCGCAATCGGCGGCGCGGTCGTTGATGGTGGTAATTTTGACTGGGGTCAGAATGACAAATTCCCGACCATTGCCGGACCGCATTATGCGATGGAGTCGATCAATTTTTATGAGGAATTCGGCCCCGCCGCCTTTACCGCCAAATTCCGTGCCGAAGGCATGTATAATTTCGGCCCAAGCCTGTCGCCAACCAATGCGTTTCATATTTTACAAGGCATGGAAACCCTGCCGTTGCGAATGCAGCGCCACATGGACAACACCGCCAAGATGCTGGCCTTCTTGCAGGAACATGACGCTGTCGCCTGGGTGCGCCATCCCACCCTGCCCGACCATCCAGGACATGCGCTGGCGCAAAAGATGATGCCGCGCGGCGCCGGATCGATCATTGTGTTTGGTCTGAAAGGTGGGCGCGATGCCGGCCGGGCTTTTATCGAATCGGTAGAATTGGCATCGCATCTGGCCAATGTCGGTGATGCCAAGACCTTGGTGATCCATCCGGCCAGCACAACCCATTCGCATATTTCGGCCGAAGCGATGATTGAGGGAGGCTTGTCCGACGACATGATCCGCCTGTCGGTCGGGTTAGAGGATTTTGACGATCTAAAAGCCGATTTTGAACAGGCGTTCAAGGCCGCCGGCAAGGCGGCCAAGGCCTGATATGCCGGCCCGCATCGATTGCAACAAAGGACCTCAAGATGAAACACCAGCTTGATGAAATGCCGGTTCATATTGCCACCGGTGGTCGCCCGTTTGATCCTACCAAGACTGTGGTGCTGTTTTTGCACGGCAGTGGTCAAAACCACCTGACCTGGGTTTTGCAAAGCCGTTATTTTGCCTATCGCGATTATGCCGTTCTGACCCCCGACTTTCCCGGGCACGGCCTGTCGGGTGGCGACCCACTACCCTCGATCGAGGCGATGGCCGACTGGGTAATTGCGTTGATGGATAGCCTCGAGTTGAAAACCGCTGTGCTTGTCGGTCATTCGCAAGGCTGTCTTGTCGCGCTTGACGCGGCAGCGCGCTATCCGGACCGGGTGTCACATCTGGGGCTAATCGCCGGGGCCTTGGCGATTCCGGTTAATGCACAATTGCTGTCACTGGCCGATCATGCCTTGGCCAAGGCCATTGGCGTGATGGTCAGTTGGGGACATGGGCCGATGGCCCATATGCATGATAACACCCAGCCAGGCCATTCCTTTATCGGCTATGGCAACCGGCTGATGGATATGAATAGGGCGGACGCGTTGCGGACCGACCTCGGGGCATGCAACGATTATAAAGCAGGCCCCGAAAACGCGGCCAAAATCAGCCAGCCTACCTTATGCATCCTGGCCGGCGCCGACCGCATGACACCGGTGAAATTCGGCCAACAAATGGCCGCCAGTCTGGCCAATAGCCGTTGTGAGATTCTGCCCGGTGCCGGCCATATGTTGCCAGCCGAACGACCAGCCGAGATCAACGCTGCCCTGCGCCGCTTTTTGCCCGCCTGACAAGCCTGTACGCAAACCGGCGATCAACCACAGCCGCCCCATGACCAGAAAGACAGATCATGACCGCAACTGATTTCAAACATATCGCCGTGATCGGCGCCGGCACCATGGGAAGCGGGATTGCCGCGCAAATCGCCAATGCCGGGCATCAGGTTTTATTGCTCGATTTGGCCGGCCGCGAAGGGTCCAAACCCCCGGCCGAACTGGCGATCGACCGGCTATTGGCTTCAGACCCGCCGCAATTGATGTCCAAACAATATGCTGACCACATCACCACCGGCATTATCGATGATGATTTTAACAAGCTTGCCGACTGTGATTGGATTATCGAAGCGGTTGTCGAACGGCTGGATATCAAAAAAGCGCTTTATGCCCGTCTTGATACGGTTATTCGCCCCGACTGTATTGTCAGCTCAAACACCTCAACCATTCCGATCAAACTGCTGGTCGAGGATATGCCAACGCCCTTTCGCCAGCGTTTCGCGATTACCCATTATTTTAATCCGGTTCGCTATATGCGGCTGTTGGAATTGGTGCGCGGCACCGACACCGCGCCGGCGGTGATTGACCGGCTTGCCGATTTTAATGACCGGGCCCTTGGTAAAGGCGTTGTCCGTTGTGCCGACACCCCGGGCTTTTTGGGCAACCGGGTTGGTGTCTATGCGCTTCAGGTCGGCATTGATGAAGCGGTACGATGCGGCCTTGCGATCGAGGATGCCGATGCGTTGTTTGGCCGTCCGATGGGCATTCCAAAAACCGGTGTTTTTGGGCTCTATGATCTGATCGGTATTGATCTAATGGCAGATGTAGTCGTCTCGCTAGGGACAATTTTGCCTGCCAATGACGCGTTCCACGCGGTTGGTGGCGACCATCCGGTGATCAGCGCGATGATCGCTGCCGGCTATACCGGCAACAAAGGCAAGGGCGGTTTTTACACAACCGATGCCAACGGCACCCGCTTCGCGCGCCAGCTGGCCAGATTTCACGCGTCCGCTGCCGGAGACATGCCGTCTTATACCCCGGTCAAAAGCGATTTGCCCGCCGCCGCCCTTGCCGCCGCCGATGCGATGGCCCGCCAGCAAGAGCCATTGACCGCGCTGCTCGACGGCAGTGATGACGCGGCGCGGTTCTGCCGCCGCACAGTTGGCCGCATCCTGCATTATGCCGCCAGCCTGATCCCCGCGGTTACCGCGACACCACAGGATATTGATGATGCAATGAAGCTGGGATTCAACTGGCAACGTGGCCCGTTTGAAATGATTGATGCGCTTGGCACCAGCCGCTTTGCCGCCCTGCTTGAGGAATGCGGCCTGACGATGCCGGCCTTTTTAACCGCGGGCGGACCGGTCTATGAGGTCGTTGACCGTGACTTGACGGTACGGCACGCCGATGGCGCGCGTCATCCGGTTAATCTGCCTGCCGGGGTGATGCGGTTTCATATGACCCGCCGCACCCTCGACCCGATTGTCGAAAATAATGCGGCCAGCCTGTTTGCGCTTGACGGCAATTTGCGGCTTGTTGAGTTCCACTCCAAAGCCAATGCACTAACCGATGAATCGATGCAGATTGTCGCCGCCGCCGCAACCGATCATGGGGCTGGAATCATCATTCATAATGACGCCCAGCATTTTTCCGCCGGGGTTGACCTGAACGCATTCCGGCAGATGATTGAAACCGGCGCATGGGATGAAATGGACGGCTTTTTATGGCGCTTCCAGCAGGCTGTTGCGATGCTGAAATATGCGCCAGTGCCGGTTGTTGGGGCGCCGTCAGGCCTGGCTGCAGGCGGCGGGTTTGAAGTGCTGGCGCATTGTGACCGGCTTGTCGTTCACAGCAATTGTGTGCTTGGTCTCGTCGAGGCGGCGGTAGGCGTTGTGCCAAGCGGTGGCGGGGTCAAGGAAAGCTATTTGCGCTGGCATGTGGCGCTTGGCAACTGGGATGACGCCGCGTGGAAAGCCTGGATGAATTTGGGCTATGCGGCCACCGGATCATCGCCAGAGCTTGCCGCGCGCATGCAATATTTCCGCCCCGGCCATGACGAGACCGTGATGAATCGGGACCGGCTGTTGCCGCGGGCGATCACAATGGTGCAGGACATGGCCAATGGTTATCAGCCACCAGCACCGCCCGATGCCCAGCTGGCGGCGGCCAGCATGACCGAGAAGATGGCCAACTTTATGCAGCAGGGTATCGATCGTGGTGATTTTCTGCCGCATGACAAAACTGTCGCCATGGCGATTGCCAGCATCATGGTGCGTGGCACGGGCGATGCGGCCGTGGTTGACGAGACCGAATTGTTTGCCCGTGAACGGGCCGCCTTTATCCGGCTTGCCAAGACCGCTGAAACCGCTGAACGCATTGCCAGCATGATGGATCACGGCGCGCCGGTCAGGAACTAGGAGGCGGTTCCGGCTTTGACCGCTTATCCCGAAACTGGCAGCGGCAATTGAATATCAAACCGCTGCCGCAGGGCCGTATCGAGCGGATCGGCTATATGCGTGGGGTGCGGGCTGTGCAGGATCTGCGCTTTAAGGCGGCTTGCGACCTCGACAAGATTGGGCTTGCCAAGTTCAGCCCATTCCTTGGGACTCGACCTGTCAGCAATCTCCGGATAGACATATTCGCTTTGCATCAGCCGGATCGTTTGGTCATGCCCCAGATAATGGCCGGGCCCGTCAAGACACACATCCTTCATAACCGACAGCGCCAGCGTATCTTCATTCACCTCGATCCCCCGCACACACCGCAGGCATTGCCCAAGCATATCATTGTCAATGATCAGGCTTTCAAGACAAAACCCCAGCAATGACGCGTGCATGCCGGCTGCCTCATACACCATATTGAGGCCGGACAATCCCGCCATAACCAATGTGCTGCCTTTTTCATAGCCAGATTGCGCGTCGGGCATTTTGGCATCGGCCATACCCGCAGCGGCCCCGGCAGGCAGATTGTAATATTGCAGCATTTGCGCGCAGGCCGCGGTAAGCAACCCTTGCTCGCCCGACCCGCCAGACATCGCCCCTGATCGCAGGTCAGACACAAATGGCCAGGTACCGCAAATACAAGGATGGCCCGGTTTCATCGCATTCACATAAATCAATCCGGCAATCACCTCGGCCAGCGCTTGGGCCACCGCACCGGCGATACTGGCCGGCGCCGTTGCCCCGGCTTGTCCTGCCGATAACAATAAAACCGGCATGCCGCCTTGCACCGCCGCCTCCATCACAAGGCATGCCTCGGGGGCAAATCGCAACGGCGGAACAACAAAACAATTACTATTGGAGACAAAAGGCCGCGCCCGCCAACGAGCTTCATCCCCGGCGATCATATGCAGCATTTCAAATACCGGCGGCATAAAGGTGGCCTCGGTAAAGCTGACCCCAACATGTTTGGTGGTGCCTTTGACCGCGGCGTAGACCGTGTTCAAATCAAGCGCCGCCGGATCTTCAATATCGCGCGCCACCATTGGCCGCTGGAAGAAATGGATATTGTCCATCTGCTCGACGATGCGGGCGGCGTCATAAATATCGGCAAGATATGATTCGCGGTAAGTGTTATTGGCGACATCGACCACATGCACCGCCGCACCGGCGGTCCCGTAATGGACCCGGGTGCCCGACAGCAACAAATCATGGTCCGGCTTTTGTCCATGAAGGGTAATATCGCGCGCACAGGTGGCAAGCGTATGGCGCACAAGGGCCGGCGGAAAGCGTACCCGCCCATCATCGCCACATTCGGCGCCGGCGGCGGTCATATAGTCAATACCGGACGGCGGCGCTTGGCTAAGGCCAATTTCGGCCAAGATCTGCATTACCGTTTGATCGATAGCCGCGATCGCGGCTGCATCAAGCGGCCGGAACTGCCCCCCTTCAAGCCCGCCCCGTACCGGCCGCAAGGCGTCGGCCAACGGCGCCGCACGCAAGCTACGCCGCGCCGCCCGACCGCCGCTACGCGGCGACCGCGGCAAATCTCTGTTTATTGTCATCACCGCCCCCCAATTACTGCCCTTGTTATTGTTTTATCCGTTCACCCATTGGATCATAGAATGGTCTTAGCGTTACCTCAGCCGTGACAAGTCGGCCTGCCACATCAATCTGGTAGCTGGATGCCAGCTGCGCGGCAGCTGTTTCGCCAACCGCACGGCATGGCACATAGCCAAGGCCGATCGCCCCACCAAGATGATGGCCATAATTACCACTTGTGAGATAGCCAACAATTTCACCATCGCGCACAATGGCTTCATTGTGATAGAGCAGCGGCGCGGGGTCGGTCAGCCGGAATTGCAGCAGCCGGCAAGACAGCCCGTCATTGCGCTTGGCACGCACCGCATCGGCGCCGATCATCGGGCCGAATTTACCCACCGGCTTGTCTTCCTTGACCACAAAACCGAGGCCAGCTTCAAGCACATGATCCTCGTTCGAGATATCATGCCCGAAATGGCGATAGGCCTTTTCAATACGGCAACTGTCAAGTACATGAAGCCCACAAAAGGTCAGATCATGCTGCTGGCGATGGGCGCTGATCACCTCGAACACATGCGCTGCCATATCGGCGCGGACGTAAAGCTCCCAGCCGAGCTCGCCAACATAGGTGACGCGATGCGCGCGGGCCACGGCATGGCCAATTTCAATATGCTGCATGGACCCGAACGGAAAATCCGCATTGGCCAGGCTTTGGGGAATCAGCGGCTGCAAAAACGCCCGCGATTGCGGCCCCATAATGACGAAAACCGCCTCGGACTCGGTGGCATCATAGGCTACCGCATGCGCGTCATCGGGGATATGGCGGGTCAGCCAATGCAGGTCACGCCGGATCGTGGCCGCCGGCGTGACAATTAAAAACTCGTCCATCGACAGCCGCGTGATTGTTACATCCGCTTCAATGTGACCCGCCTTGTTCAAGAACTGTGTATAGACAATCTTGCCGGGCGGCACCGCCACATCATTTGCCGCAATATGTTGCAGCACTGCCTCGGCATCGCGTCCCTTGACGCGAATCTTGCCAAAGCTGGACATGTCAAAAAACCCAACCGCCTGCCGGATTGCGCGATGCTCTGCCGCGGCATAGTCAAACCAGTTTTGCCGACCCCAGCTATAGTCATAGGCAGCGATTTTTACGGCATCGCGCGCCGCTTGTGGCAAAAACCAATTGGCCCGCTCCCAGCCGGCCACCTCGCCAAAACACGCCCCTTCGGCGGCCAGATACTGGTGAATGGGTGACCGTCTGACACCCCGCGCTGAGGCAAATTGCCGGTAGGGAAAATGATCGGCATATAGCAACCCCAAGGTTTCCGAAACCCGCGTTTGCAAATAGTGACGATTGGCCTGAAACGGTTGCATTCGGCGAATATCGACGTCCCACAAATCGATCGGCGGCTCACCGCGATCCATCCAGTCGGCCAGCACCATCCCGGCCCCGCCGGCCGATTGAATACCGATCGAGTTGAAACCGGCTGCGACAAAAAAGTTATCGAGTTCAGGCGCTTCGCCAAGGATATAGCGATCATCCGGTGTAAAACTTTCCGGCCCGTTGAAAAATGTCTGAATGCCGGCCGTGGCAAGCTGTGGAAACCGGTCAACCGCCCGTTCCAGGATCGGCTCAAAATGGTCAAAATCCTCGGGCAGTGAGTCAAATTCAAAATCCTCGGGAATGCCATCCATGCCCCAAGGTTTGGAAGTGGGCTCAAACGCCCCAAGCAACAATTTGCCAGCGTCTTCCTTATAATAGGCGCATTCATCTGGCACCCGTAACACCGGCAAATTGGCCTGCAAATCGGGCATTGGTTCGGTCACAATATAAAAATGCTCGCACGCATGAAGCGGCACCGCGACCCCGGCCATAGCGCCAATATCACGCGCCCACATACCACCAGCATTGACCACAAATTCAGCGTCAATTGGCCCTTGTGCGGTATCAACACCGGTCACCCGGCCGCTGTCTTGGCGGATGCCTGTCACCTTGACGCCCTGATAAATCGACACGCCAAAATGACGCGCCCCTTTGGCCAAGGCTTGGGTGATATTCACCGGGTCGGCCTGCCCGTCTTTTGGCAGCCACACCCCGCCGACAACATCATCAGTCTTCAGGCCCGGATAGCGGCTGGCAATGTCGCTTGCGCCAATTTCATCAATATCGACACCAAAAGCGCGCGCCATTGCCGCCGACCGGCGCAATTCTTCCATCCGTTCACCGGTTAATGCGACGGTGATCGATCCGTTGCGCTTAAAGCCGGTGGCAACGCCGGTTTCGGCTTCAAGCCCGAAATAGAGTTCTTGCGAATATTTCGCCAGCCGCGTCATATTCTGTGTCGCGCGCAATTGCGCGATCAAACCGGCGGCATGCCATGTTGTCCCACAGGTTAGTTGCTTGCGTTCCAGCAACACCACATCACGCCAGCCCAGCTTGCCAAGATGATAAGCGATCGAACAACCAACCACACCGCCGCCAATAATAACCGCACGGGCTTTTGAAGGTATTTGCATGGGTCAGGCTTTCAACTTGCTGTTGGACGGGTCATACAAAACGCCGCCGTCAATCAGGCGGGCACGGCGCTGCCGGCCAAGTACCAGCACGCTAATATCTTGGGCCGTGGCCACTGCGTCCCGATCAACCACCGCCATCGCGATGGAAGCGCCGACACGATGCCCATAGCCGGCTGACACCACCAGTCCGGCAACTACCCCGTCGATATAGACCGAACTCAAATAGACCGCTTCACCAAACGGACCATCATCATCCGGGTCATCCAGTACCAGCGTTATGAAATCACGGCCACATCCCGCCTGAAATTCAGCCTGCAGGGCGGCGCGACCAACGAAGGTGGCTTTGTCAAAATTAACCCAGCGACCAAGCCCCGATTCCAGCATCGTATAATCTGACGTCAGATCCGATTTCCATGACCGATAGCCTTTTTCAAGCCGCATTGAGTCGAGGGCCAACATACCAAAATGGCCAATGTTATGGGGTGCACCGGCGGCCATAATCGCATCATAAACCGTCACCACATCATCCATCGCCATATGGAGTTCCCAGCCAGACTCGCCAGCAAACGACACGCGAACGGCAAGCAATTCAACGCCGGCAATGGTGATGGTCTGATGGCTTAGCCACGGGAACGCTGCCGCATCGGTTGCAAGCCCGGAGGCGTCAGCAAGCAGCGCTGGCGCTTTTGGACCGGTGATCAGCAATGTTGCCAGATCAGCGGTCACATCTTCGATTGTCACGCTGCCATCGTCGGGCAAGCGACTGTTCAGCAAATCCCGGTCATGCCAATAGGCGCCAGCCCCGGTCATTAACAAAAAGTCATTGTCGGCAAATCGTGTGGCAGTCATTTCGCTAAGAACCTTGCCGCGCGGCGACGCAAAATAGACAAGACCAATCCGGCCGACCCGTGGCAGATTACCTGTGACCTGGTCTGCCAGCCAGCTACCAGCCCCGGTGCCGGTTACCCGGAAACGCGAAAATCCGGTCAATTCAAGAACACCCACATGATCAGCCACATGCCGACATTCGTGGCCAACCGCATCGAACCAATGCTGCCGGTCATAGCTATCAGCGGGGCGGCGGTCGGTATCCGCCGCCGGGAACCAGTCGGCCCGTTCCCAGCCGCCATAGCTACCAAACGCGGCACCCGCGTCAGCCAGCCGGCTATAAAGCGGCGACTGTTTGGCGTTGCGACCGGCAGGCCATTGGATTTGCGGAAAATGCATTGCATATTCATGGCTATAGGTTTCAATGGCCTTGGCGGTGGTATAGGCAATATCGACATGGTCGGTAAAGCGCCGCGGGTCAACCGCCCAGCTATCGGCCTCGGTTTCGCCCTCGACAATCAATTCAGCAAGAAGTCTGCCAGCGCCACCGGCCTGCACGATGCCAAACGTAAAGACGCATGCCTCGAACGCGTTGGGCACACCGGGCATTGGACCGATCAATGGCAGGCCATCTGGCGTATAGGGGATCGGCCCGTTGACGACCCGGGTAATCCCGGCTGTTCCCAGAATCGGCACCCGCGCGCACGCATCTTCAATGTACCATTCAAGGCGTTCAAGATCGTCATTATAAAGCTGAAAGGAAAAATCGTCCGGCATCGGATCATCCGCATCAAGCCAATGCGCCCGGCAATTTTTTTCATAGGGCCCCAGCAACAGCCCATCCTTTTCCTGACGCAAATAATACGAACTGTCCGGATCGCGCAATAACGGCAATTTTTGGTCACGCGCGGTCAATTCGGCGATGGGCTCGGTGATCAAATATTGATGTGCCAGCGACACGCATGGCACGTCACGCCCAAACATACGGCCAAGCTCGGCCGCCCGATAACCGGCGGCGTTCACCACAAATTCTGCTCTGATTGTGCCTTTTGGGGTGGTGAGCGCCCATTCATCGCCAACCCTAGTGACCCCGGTAACAGGGCAAAAACGGATAATTTTGGCGCCCTTGTTACGCGCCCCTTTAGCCAAGGCCTGGGTCAGCTGGGCAGGGTCGATATCGCCGTCAAGCGGGTCCCATTGGCCGCCATAAAGATCATGCGTTTCCAAAAACGGATACAACGCCTTCATCTCGTCATTTGATACTTCATGCAGTTCGACCCCCATCTGGCGGCCCATGGATTCGACATGGCGGAACTCTTCCATCCGTTGCCGGCTATGGGCCAGACGGATTGCGCCAGTGACATGATAATTCATCGGATAATCGACAAGTTCACCAAGCCTGCGATATAAAGCTGTCGAATAGGACTGAATTTTCATCATCGTCCATGACCCGACAAAATTTGGACAATTGCCCGCCGCGTGCCACGTTGACCCCGACGTCAGCTCGTTCTTTTCCAACAACACACAGTCGGTCCATCCCATATCGGCAAGATGGTACAGCACCGAACAGCCAACCGCGCCGCCACCGATAACAACAACGCGCGCGGTTTTCGGAATGGCGGCGTCCATTGTGCCCTCTGCAGTTGTTTGACCTGCCATCGATCTCTCCTGCTGTTGTTCGTCGCCACATGTCATCGGCGCACAATCTTGCGCGGCCGCGTTTGCCTAATAAACCGGCGGCGCAATCACCCAGATCACCACCGCCTCCACATCGCCGTCATTCCACCATTGGAACGCTTCGCCAGAAATACGAAAACTGTCGCCCACCCCGACTTCATAGCGGGCAGACCCGATCAGCAAGGTTAAACAGCCCGCAACGACATAACCGGCCTCCTCGGTTGGCCGCGTCACCGACGCCGGACAGCGTGCCCCCGGCGCAAACACCGAATGCACCATTTCAAAGGCCCCGCCCAAATCCGGCGACAGCAAACTTTCAAACAGGCCCTTGGCATCATCGCGCATTAACCGCCGCGCCCCGGCACGCACGATATGGGTTGATTCATCATCATCCGCCGGCGCCGAAAAAAAGAAGCTAACCGGCAACGCAAACAACGCCGCAATCTTGCGGATATCCTCAAGCGCCGGTTCAGATACATTGCGCTCAACCTGCGACAACCAGCCAACCGACCGGTCAAGCTGTTCGGCCAGAACGGTCAATGTCCATTGGCGCGACCGGCGCAAAGCCCGAATATCAGATCCGATCGCCCCCGTTGATCGCAACGGCAGCGCGGTCCGGCTTTTGGTTTTTGACGGCAGATTAACCAGCATCAGCACCCCCACCGGCAAAAGCCTGCCGCCTAAAAATGAAAAATTCAATCAAATTTTCAATTTTGAATAATTTTTATCGCTTTTTTCATTAGCGCTGATGCATATAACGCATGATGGGCGATCCCTGTGGCTGGCATGTTCTGCCCGTTTGGCAGGCCTTGTCGGCAGGATATAATCGGCAGGATAAAAATAGATCAGTCGCGGTCGGTTTCGACGGCCTGCCCGGTCGCACCGGTCGCCCAGATTAACGCGATAAAGGCGCCTTTGGCCCGTGGCAGAACAAGATAAACACCAAGCAGCGTCACCACTGACAAGATCGCCACCGCAAGCCATATTGGCACCATATCGTAGCGGCCGAACAACAGCATCAACGGCACCACCGCATGCCCAACGACCAGCAAGGTAAGCCATGCAGGCCCATCATCAGCACTAATATGGCGGAAATTTTCGCCGCAAGCCGGACATTCGGCCAATGGTTTGATATAGCCCGTCATGACCGCGCCGCCGCCACATTGCGGGCAGCATTTTTTGATCCCGCGCCATAAGGCATTGAACGAGAAGTGACGGTCTGGTTTATGGTCTGGTTTATGGTCTGGCGATCTGCATTCCATGCGAGCATCCTCGATCACAATGCGCCATCGGTAACATGAGCATTATGAAATTGAAACAGTAAACGCCCCCGCTTGCGCCTATTTGCCACGCCGCGGCTATCAGGCACAGGCAATAACGCGTGGCCGCCGGGTCAATATCCAGCCGCTTGACGGCGATTTCCCTATCGCACGCTCACCTATCTAATGCCACACCCTTGCATGACACCATCTTGCGCCCCCATATTGAAGAAACGCTTTTTGATTGGCCAGCGCAAACGATATCACAGCGCCAACGATATCACAGCGCACACCACAGGACACCCGCATGACCGGACAAGCACCCCAAATTTCCCTATCACGCCATGCGGCCTGGCGCCGTGGGCAGGGTTTGCTGTCGCCTGTCCTCGCCCTGTTGGCCACGCTAATACTGACAACAGCGGTCACCGCGCAACCGCTGATCCAACGGATCGGGGCCCCGCTGTCACACGCATGGGGCATGGATTTTCTCGATGACAAGACGCTATTGGTCACCGAACGCGGCGGCCAGCTCTACCGGGTTGATTTAATGACCGGCAACCGTATCACCGTCGGTAATGTGCCGCAGGTGCGGGCCGCACGACAAGGCGGCCTGCTGGATGTAGCGGTGTGGCACGACAGCGCGGCCAGCCCGCCAAGCGTCTATCTCTGTTACAGTCGTCCGGTTGATGGCGGTAGTGTTACCGCTATCGACAAGGCGGGGTTTGACGGTGCGACTCTAACCAACAGGACAACCATTTTTCAGGCCAACAACCCGTCAGACTCGGCCATTCATTATGGGTGCCGGTTAGCGCTTGATCGGTCGTATCTCTATGCGTCACTTGGCGAGCGCGGTGAACGTGATGACGCCCAAGACCCGGCGCTTCACGCCGGTGCGGTCATTCGGCTTGACCATGACGGGGGCATTCCCGCCGACAACCCGAAATTAGCCGGCTGGGCGCCCGCGCTGTTAAGCAAGGGACATCGCAACCCGCAAGGCATGGCCATCCACCCCGAAACCGGGGCGATCTGGACGCATGAACATGGGCCGCGTGGTGGCGACGAGATTAACATCATCACTGCCGGGGCCAATTATGGCTGGCCAAAAGTCAGCCATGGGCGCGAATACCATGGCCCATCGATCGGCAGCGGCACCAGCGCCCCCGGATTGACCGACCCGCTTTGGGTGTGGACCCCGTCCATCGCCCCGTCAGGCATGGTGTTTTATCAAGGTCAGATGTTTGATTACCTGAACGGGCAGCTTTTGGTCGGTTCGCTAAAGTTCAAACGGCTTTATTTGGTTATTCTCGAAAATGGCGTACCGGTGCGCGAGGCGGTCATGCTTGACGGCACGATCGGCCGAATCCGCGATGTCGCAGTTGCGTTTGATGGCAGCATATTATTGTTGAGCGACGAGGATGATGGCGGCCTGTACCGCATTGCCGAGGCCGGACAATAGCAACAGCATAAGTGATCCCAAAATAATGACCCGGCCTGCTGCCAATGCCGCATCAACTGATCTGACCACCGGTCCGCTGGCCGGTCACTTTCTGCGTCTTGCCATACCAGCCGCCATCGGCATGGTGTTTTCGACAATTTACAATGTTGTCGATGTCTTTTTTGCCGGCATGCTTGGCACCACCGCACAGGCCGGCCTGACCATCGCATTTCAATGTTTCTTCATTTTTGTCACCATCGGTTTCGGGCTGGGATCGGCGATGACGGCGCTTGTCGGCCATGCGATTGGCGGCAAACGTGACAGCGAGGCCCGCCACATGGCGGCACAGGGGCTTGGCTTTTCGGTCATTGCCTCGGTTGGCCTTGTCGGGGTCGCCCTTGCCGGCGGACCGGCGCTCATTGCCTTGATTTCGGCCAGTGATTCGTATCGTGCCGCCGGCACCGCTTATTTTTTGGTGCTTTTGTTCAGTTTGCCAAGCTTTGTGATGGCTTATGGGCTGAACGGCATCCTGCAGGCGCAGGGCGATACAAAATCGATGCAATTTGCCCTGATCGGCGCCTGCTTTGCCAATATTGGCCTTAACCCGCTATTGGTATTTGGCGTTCCCGGCCTGTGGGCCGGTATCGGTTTTAACGGCATTGCCACCGCAACGGTGATCAGCCAGACAGGCGTGTTAGCCTTCATCCTATGGCGCCTGTGGCACAGCGGGATTTTCAGCGGATGTCAGGCTGCCAGCTTTTGGCCTGACCTTCCACTATACCGGCAGATTCTGGGGCAATTGGTACCAACCAGCTTTACCATGTTGGTGATGTTTGCAGCCGGCTTTATCGTGCAGATCTACCTCAAATCTTTCGGTGTGGCGGCGGTCGCGGCCTATGGTGTGGCCTTACGGGTCGAACAATTGTTCTTGCTTCCGGTGTTTGGTCTGACCGGGGCGCTGCTGCCGATTGCCGCCCAGAATTTCGGGGCTGGTCAGCCTGATCGGGTGCGGGCAGCCCTCTTCACCTGCTGGAAATTTGGCTGGCTGTTTATGCTAATCGCCTGTCCGATTTTGTTTGTCGCGGCCAAGGGCCTGATGCGGGTCTTTACCGACGATCCTGCGGTGGTCGAGATTGGTGTGAGCTATCTTCATATCGACGGTTTCATCTTGCCGATCTATATGATGCTATTTGCGATCAATTCCTTCCTGCAGGCATTAAAAAAACCCGTTTGGACGCTGGTCATCGGCATCTACCGCCAAGCCTTTGGCGTCGCGTTCTTCAGCTATGTCTATGTGTATCATCTTGGCTTTGGGGTTGTCGGTATTTGGTATGGTATCGCGACCAGTGTTCTGACCGGTTTGCTGCTGTCTTTGGCCTTAACCGACTATGCCGCCAAGCCGATTATTGGCGGCTTGTTCGCGCGCAAAAGACTTGCGCCGCAGCAGCCCTGAACACCACCTGTCATCGACAGCACTACTGGTCCAGCGCTGCCAAGGCGTCGACGGTATCGACATCCTGCAGCCATGCGGCATCGTCACTCATAACCGGGTTATGCGCAGCAATATGATCATCAAGAAGTTGGCGGCCACCACTGTCGCCAGACAGCGCGGCAAGTTCGGGCAAAAAGGCCCGCCCCCACACGACCGGATTCCCGCGTTTGCTGCCAACCAGCGGCATGGTAATTCGGCGATGATGATCGGCTTGGTCGAGATGCGCACGCAGCAGCCTGTCGATCATAGCGGCGGTGAGCAGCGGCATATCGCCAAGCCCGATTATCACATCACTGACATCGGCTGCCAGCGCACCAATGCCTGTCGCCACCGATGAGGCCTGACCGCTGGCGTGATGCGCATTGAACACCAGGCGTACCGGCAACCCGTCAAGCGCCGCCGCGACCTTGTCGGCTTCATGGCCGACAACGACAATCACCTCATCAAGTTCGGAGGCGAGCATCGCCTCGGTGGCGTGACGCACAAGCGGCTTGCCCGCTAACGGGGCCAGCAATTTATTGATGGCGCCCATCCGCCGGGACTGGCCGGCCGCCAACAAGATACCAACCACATGATCACCGGCCAAATGACGCGTCGCCAGCGCCCGCGGCATCGGTCGTGACGCGATCTCCATCAACAAACCACCGGCCGCCATATCGGCACATTCGGCCATTGTAACATCGACATCAGCCAGCACCAATTGCAGCACCCAATCAAGCCCGTTTAATTTCGGCGAACGCGCACAGCCTGGCATGCCGATCACCGGCGTTGCTGTTGCACCGCTACCAAGATGGGCCAGCATCAACAAATTACCCGGATCCACCGGCAGACCAAACCGGTCAATCTGTCCGCCGGCAAGAACCACTGCTTGCGGTAATTCATCCTGACGGTCGGCAATTGCCGAGGCACCACACAACAAGATGATATCAACGTCCCGGCAGGCCTTTATTGCAGCAGCAAGCGGCTGGCGGTCATGGGGGCATATACGGCTGTCCACAAGCTGGCAGTCAAGCTGGGCGAGCCGGGCCGCGGTGACGTTTTCGGTGGCGGTAAATAGCCGGTCCTTTTGTCCGGCAAGACGTGTCTGGATCAATGCCACTTTGGCCTGTCGCAACGGATGAAAGCTGAACCCCGGTCCGGCGCCAAGGCATTTTTCAATTGCGGCAAGCGACGATTCAGCCACAAAGAACGGGATAATTTTCAAGGTTGCCGCCATCTGTCCAGCGTCCAACAGTTGGTTATGCTGGACCAGCGCAAAGGTAATTGCTTCATCAATTTCATTGAGACGGCGGATCAAATCACGGTCATAGCGCACAATACCGCGCACCGGCACGCGAATATTGACACGGCCTGTCGCCGCCCGATCAAGGCCAACACCTGCCGGGGCCAAAGCCCGCGCCAACCGGTCGGCAGCATGGTCTTCATGCACATCACCAGCGTCGGGTGCCGCACAAATGAGATGCGTTTGCCCGGCCGCACGCAAGCGATCCAAAATCGCCGGGTCAAGGCGCGTGCCTTTGGCGATGCTACCGGTGGCAAAACTGTGCCGATGGGCCAGCAGCAACCCGTCACACGCATCAATCGGAAACCGGTCAAGCCGCATCAGCACCCTCGTCCTCGATAGGCAGCGATCAGTTCTGCCAGCACCGACACCGCAATTTCAGCCGGTGTCTTGGCGCCAATATCAAGACCCGCCGGCCCTTTGATCCGGCTGGTCGTCGCCGCGTCAAACCCGGCATCGGCCAGACGGTGGAGTCGTGCCGCGTGGGTGCGGCGGCTGCCAAGCGCGGCAATGTGAAACAACGGCTTGGTCAGCCCGACCTGAAGCGCCACATCATCAATCTTTGGATCATGCGTCAAAGCGACCATCGCCGTCTGGTCATCAAGCACCATATCGGCAAGCACAATATCAGGCCAATCAAGAACCAGCCGTTGCCCCGGAAACCGGTCTGCCGACGCAAAAACCCGCCGCGGGTCAATAATTGTCACATCAAATCCGCAATCGGTCGCCATATGCGCCAGATGCTGGCTGATATGAACGGCCCCGATGATCACAATCTGTGGCCGCGCGCCTTGCACAAACCAAAAGTTATTTTCGTCGAGCAGATTCGCCGGTGGCACCGTGGCCATCAGCGTGGCTGGCGACCCGTCAAGCGGCAAACACAATCCAACCGGTTGGCGTAAGGCAAGCGATTCGGCAGCGGTGTTCAGCACCATTGCCGGCAACCCGGTTTCGGCAACCGCCATGACCAAAATTGAAATCTGGCCGCCACATGACAGCCCAACCTCCCATGCGGTGGCGTCAGCGACCCCGAAATCAACACGCCTTGCCCCGCCACTGGCAATCAGTTCACATGCCGTATCAATCACCGCACCTTCGACACACCCGCCCGACACCGACCCAGCAATCTGTCCGTCGTCACGGATCACCATCACACTGCCCACCTGACGCGGCGATGATCCCCATGTGCGAATGACAAAGGCCAGCGCCACCCGATGACCGGCCGCCTGCCACCCAGCAGCTAGTCCAAAAAGCCGGTCATCCGCCAGCATCAAATCCTGCATCTGGCCATTTTCAGCCATCGTGGTCAGTCCTTTTCCTGTGCATAAGCCGCAGCGGATTGCGGCGCCAGCGCGGCTAGGCGCGCCGCCCGGCGCCAGCCTTCGATGGACGGGTCAAGACAATTGTCTACACCGCCAAGACTATCGGCAACATCCATTATAGATTGCAGCGAGTGAATTGGCAAAAACCGGTCGACATGCGGCATCATCGCCCGAATCGAATGGCTTTTGGGCACAAATCCGTCAAATCGCAATAGAGGGTTCAGCCAGATCAATAATGATGTCGATTTCCCAAGCCGTTCCATCTGCGCGCTTAACCCGTCATCACGGGTCCGATCAAGACCATCGGTGATCAACAGCACGACCGCGCCTTCACCAAGTACCCGGCGCCCCCATTCACGGTTGAACTGCGCCAGGCTTTCACTAATCCGGGTGCCGCCAGACCAGTCGTCAACCCGTGCCGCAACATCACCGACCGCCAGATCAACATCGCGCTGCCGCATCTGCCGGCTGATATTGGTCAGCTTTGTCCCAAACAGGAAACTATGGACACGCGGCTGCACGGCGCTAAGCCGGTGGATGAAATGCAGCATGACCCGGCTATATTGTTCCATCGACCCGGATATATCGCACAATATCACCAGCGGGCACGACATCTCGATACGTCTACGAAACCGGGGCATTACCAGGCCGCATCTGCGGCTGGCATCACGCAAGGCGGCGCGCAAATCAATTGTCTTGCCCTGCTGCCCATGGCGATAGCGCCGGGTCAACCGTTTTGGCAATTTCGGGGCAAGGCGGGCAATCGCCGTTTCGGCCAATCGCAACTCATCTGCCGACATTGTTTCAAAATCCTTATGCCGGATCCGATCTGTATCGGTAGCGGTCGCGGTCGCGTCAAATTCGATCGTCACCTCTTCCAGCGCATCTGGCCTGATCTCGGGTGAACTGCCCAACGCATCGGAAAGACGCCGCGCCATGTCCTCGGCCTGATCGGCCTCACCACCGGGCAGCCGGATTTGCGGCAACAGCAAGGCGCGCAATTTTTCGTGAAACTGCGGATTGCGCCAAAACAGACGAAAGGCCTGATCGAATAGGGGCTGGTCCTCATGCCGTTTGATCAGGCTACTGGCAAGCGCGTGGTAAAGATACGCCTTACTGGCAAGGCCGGTTTGCTGCACCGCCTCAACGGCATCGATCATGCTGGCCGGTCCGGTCCGAAACCCGATCTGGCGTAACAGCCGGACAAACAGCATGATATTCTGATCCAGCTTTGGATCTGGCACGGACGGGATGGGCGCCACCGACCCGGTCATGCCGAGGCCGCGTCACCATGTGTGGCGGCAAGCTGAATTTCAGTCAGAATTTGGGCGGCTTCACTACCTTGAATCCGCGCAATATCGTCTTGGTATTTCAGTAACACGCCCATCGTCTGGTCGACTGTTTGCGGGTCAAGCGCGACACAATTCAACGCCACCAACGCCTGCGCCCAGTCGATCGTTTCGGCCACCCCCGGTGCCTTGAAAAGCTGTTTATCACGCAACGCCTGGACAAAATCGACCAGCTGTGCCTGCAGGGCCCCACCAGCGACTGGCGCCTTTTCCTGCAAAATCGCCAATTCAACCGCCCGTGACGGATAATCGACCCAGTGATAAAAGCAGCGGCGTTTCAACGCATCATGGATTTCGCGGGTCCGGTTGGAGGTAATGATCACAATAGGCGGGCTGGCCGCCGCAATGGTACCGATCTCGGGGATGGTAATTTGCCAGTCGGACAGAATTTCCAGCAAAAACGCCTCAAACGCCGCATCGGCCCGGTCCAGCTCATCGATCAGCAACACCGGCGCCCCGCCGGCACCTGGCCGCAACGCGCGCAGTAACGGTCGCTCGATCAAAAACGCGTCACTGAAAAGCGCATTCACGCGCGCATGCGCATCGGTCTGATCGGTGCCAGCCGCCTGAATTTCCAGTAATTGCCGCGCATAATTCCATTCATAGGCCGCCTGATTGATATCAAGCCCTTCATAACATTGAAGCCTGATCAGATCGCGGCCAAGAACATGGGCCAAAGTCTTGGCGATTTCGGTTTTGCCAACGCCGGCCTCGCCTTCAAGGAACAGCGGGCGCGCCTTGGCGAGGGCCAGATACAGGCTGACCGCAAGCCCTTCACTGGCAATATAACCGACAGCCGCCAGCGCCTGCTGTAGCGATTGGACTGACTGAAATGCCTTGGTCATGCTGAACGCCCCGAAAAATGGCTGTTTTTGACGCTTCCATGTTTACAAATACCGAAAACAGCGACAAGCTTTTCTTTTGACAAACAAAACAACAAAAACAATTTGCCGCAAAGGGAGAGACCAATGGCCAAAGTAACAATGACCGTGAACGGGACCGCCGTTTCGCATGATGTGCCAGACAATACCTTGCTGGTATCATTCTTGCGCGAAACGCTGAAATTGACCGGCACCCATATCGGCTGTGATACCAGCCAGTGTGGCGCCTGTGTCGTGCATGTCAATGGCGAATCGATCAAATCTTGCACGGTTCTGGCGGCCCAGCTTGAGGGCGCTGATGTCACAACCATTGAGGGCATCGCGAATGGTGACGAATTGCACCCGATGCAGCAAGCATTCCACGAAAATCACGGGCTGCAATGTGGCTTTTGCACACCCGGCATGGTGATGAGCGCGATCGAGCTTGTCGAACGCAATAAAAACCTCAGCGAACGCGACATCCGTGAAGGGCTGGAGGGCAATATCTGCCGCTGCACTGGCTATCACAACATTGTCAAATCAGTGCAGGCTGCAGCCGAAAAGATGGGAGGGTAAAATGCCAGAAGGAACCGTAAATAACGGCATTGGCGCCTCGGTACGGCGCAAGGAAGACAAGCGTTTCCTGACCGGGTCAGGCCGCTATACTGACGACATCAACCGGGCGGGCCAGCTTTATGCCTATTTCGTGCGGGCCAATGTGGCGCATGCTACGATCAAATCGGTCAAAACCGACAAAGCTGCCAAGATGGATGGCGTGGTCGCGGTCTACACCGGCGAAGATGTCGCCAATGATGGTGTTGGCGGGCTGATCAACGGCTGGGCGGTCACCAACCGTGACGGCAGCGCGATGACCGAACCGCCGCATCCGATTTTGGCCAAGGACAAGGTGCGCTATGTCGGCGACCATGTGGCGATGATCGTTGCCGAAAGCGCCGCACAGGCAATGTCAGCGGCCGAAGCGGTCGAGGTGGCCTATGATCAATTGCCACCGGTGGTCGATCTGGCCAGTGCCGCCTCAGGAGCCGAAATTCATGACGGCATGGCCAATAACACCTATTTCGACTGGGAACTTGGTGATGAAGCCGCCACCGCGGCCGCCTTGGCATCAGCCGCAACAGTGGTCAATTTGACCGTTCGCAACAACCGTCTGATTCCAAATCCGATGGAACCGCGGGCCGCAGTCGTCGACTATGACCCGATTGCCGATTCCTATGTGCTTCATTCAACCACCCAGAACCCGCATTTGTTGCGGCTGGTGATTTGCGCCTTTGTTCTTGGCATTCCCGAATCAAAAATGCAGGTGATTGCGCCTGATGTTGGCGGCGGTTTCGGCTCAAAGATTTATCTGTATGCCGAAGAGGCCTGCTGTACATGGGCAAGCAAAAAGCTACGCCGGCCGATTAAATGGACCGCGGATCGCACCCAGGCCTTTTTGTCGGACGCGCATGGTCGTGACCACATCAACAAAGTGCAGATGGCGCTTGACAGTAACAACCGCATCATTGGCTTGCGGGTCGATACGCTGGCCAATCTTGGCGGCTATCTGTCGGCCTTTGCGGTGGCGACACCAACCTATTTGCACGGCACTTTATTGTCGGGCTGTTATGACATTCCGGCGATTTATACCAATGTCAAAGGGATGGCAACGACCACCGCGCCGGTTGATGCGTATCGCGGTGCCGGCCGGCCCGAGGCAACCTATCTGCTGGAACGGACGATGGATGCCGCGGCGCGTCAGGTCGGCATGGACCCGGCCGAATTCCGCCGGTTGAATTTCATTCCCAAGGATGCGTTTCCATATCAGACCGCGGTCGCCCTGCAATATGACATTGGCGATTATGAGCCGCTTCTCGACAAAGCCCTTGAAATGATTGACTATAAAGGCTTTGCCGGACGCCGGGCTCAGTCCCTGAAACAGGGCAAATATCGCGGCATCGGCCTGTCGAGTTATATCGAGGCGTGCGGCATTGCCCCATCAGCGGTTGTCGGGGCGCTTGGCGGCCGTGTCGGCCTTTATGAGAGCGCTGTGGTGCGGGTTGACCCGACCGGCACCATATCGGTCTTTACCGGCACCCACAGCCACGGCCAAGGCCATGACACAACCTTTGCCCAGCTGGTTACCGAACGTCTTGGCGTTCCGATCGAACGGGTGGAAATCGTGCATGGTGACACCAACCGGATTCAGTTCGGTATGGGCAGCTATGGGTCGCGGTCACTGGCTGTTGGCGGCACCGCCATTTCCAAGGCGATCGACAAAGTGATCGCCAAGGGGCGGATTATTGCGGCCCATATGCTAGAGGCGGATGATGCCGACGTTGAATTCAAGGATGGTAAATTTACCGTGGCCGGCACCGACAAGGAAAAATCCTTTGGCGAAATTGCCCTGTCGGCCTATGTGCCCCATAATTTTCCGCATGACCGGCTCGAACCCGGGCTTGAAGAAACGGCGTTTTATGACCCGCTCAACTTTACCTATCCGGCCGGCACCCATATTGCCGAGGTCGAGGTCGATCCGGTCACTGGCGTGGTCGAGGTCGTTGATTGGGCCTGTTGTGATGATTTCGGCAATTTGATCAATCCGATGATTGTGCATGGTCAGGTTCATGGCGGCATCGGCCAAGGGGTTGGCCAAGCCTTGCTGGAAAACGCCCATTATGATGACAATGGGCAGCTGCTGACAGCGTCCTATATGGATTACTGCATGCCGCGCGCCGATGATCTACCGTCAATGCAGGTTGATTGTCTGGTCACCGCCTGCACGCATAATGACCTTGGCGTCAAAGGGTGCGGCGAGGCTGGTGCCATTGCATCGCCACCGGCCTTGATCAATGCCGTGATCGATGCGCTGACACCGTTTGGCGTGACTGACCTCAGCATGCCAGCAACCCCCGAAAAAGTCTGGCGCGCGATCCAAGACGCGCAGGCCAAAGCTGCCGAATAAGGAGACAGGAACATGTATGCAACAACCTATGTAAAAGCGACCGATGTCGCTGATGCTGCCAGCCGGCTTGACGCTGCCGATGACGGCAAATTGCTTGCCGGTGGCATGACCTTGCTCCCGACGCTAAAGCAACGGCTTGCCAATCCGGATTGTCTTGTTGATCTGGCGGGCTGTGATCTTGCCGGGATCAGTGATGACGGTCAGTCGATCCGTATCGGGGCGATGACCCGCCATGTCGATGTGGCCAATTCACCGGTCGTACAAAAAGCGATCCCCGCGGTCGCGCATCTGGCCGGCCATATTGGTGACCGGCAGGTCCGCAATCGTGGCACCATTGGCGGGTCAGTCGCCAATAATGACCCGTCAGCTTGTTACCCGTCGGCGGTATTGGCCTTGGGCGGCACCGTCCACACACAAAACCGGTCGATCGCCGCCGATGAATTTTTCACCGGCATGTTCGACACCGCCCTTGATGACGATGAAATCATCACCGCCATCAGCCTGCCAAAACCGGAAAAGGCCGGCTATGTCAAATTCCCAAACCCAGCATCACGCTATGCGATGGTTGGGGTGTTTGTCGCCAAATTCGCCGATGGTGTGCGGGTCGCGGTAACCGGCGCCGGTGAAGACGGGGTGTTCCGCGCGACCGACATTGAAGCCGCGCTTGATGCTGATTTCAGCGTTAGCGCCATCGACAAGGTCAGTGTCTCTGCCGATGGGCTGATGAGCGACATTCATGCGTCAGCCGATTACCGGGCGCATCTGATCGCTGAAATGGCCCGGCGCGCGGTGACCGCCTGCGGATAACACAAAGGATAAAAGACCGAATAAAAGGCCGGCTTTGCCGGCCTTTTTCAATCAGACAATCCAATAGCAAAGGGTTCAAATGGCATAATTCAGTGGTTGAATATTACAACGATTTGCGCCACGTTATGCACCTCCATTTATGCTGCCCTCCTGTCGTGGCGCGCGGCTCTTGATCAGTTCCCATGCGTGCAAAGGTTTTTCGTGATGTTTACCTACCCCCACAATCATCCAGAAATCAGAGAGGCTGTTGCCAAATTATGCGCCGGTTTCGACGGAAACTATTGGCGGACCTGTGATGCCGATCGCGCCTATCCGACTGATTTTGTCGGTGCATTGACCGAGGCTGGCTATCTGTCGGCGCTGATCCCTGAAGAGTTTGGCGGCCTAAGCCTGCCGATTTCCGCCGGCGCCGCCATTCTGGAGGAAATCCACCGCTCTGGCGGCAATGCGGCGGCCTGCCACGCCCAGATGTATACGATGGGAACGGTTCTGCGGCATGGGTCCGATGCCCAAAAGGCGGCCTATCTTCCCGGTATCGCCGATGGCAGCCTGCGGTTGCAAGCCTTTGGGGTGACCGAACCCACAAGCGGCACCGACACCACCGCCTTACGGACCACCGCGCGCCGTGACGGTGACAGCTATATTGTCAATGGCCAGAAGGTCTGGACGTCACGCGCCGAATATTCGGATTTAATGCTGCTGTTGGCGCGCACCACGCCGCTTGAACAATGCGCCAAGAAAACCGACGGTCTGTCGGTGTTTCTGGTTGATATGCGCGAGGTACGGGGCAAGTCACTGACCATCACCCCCATTCGTACGATGATGAATCATTCAACCACCCAGCTGTTTTTTGATGATATGCAAATCCCCGCCGCTAGTCTGGTTGGTGAGGAAGGCAAAGGGTTTCGTTATATCCTGTCCGGCATGAATGCCGAACGGATCCTGATTGCCGCCGAATGTATTGGCGATGCCAAATGGTTCATTGAATCAGCCTCGCGCTATTCAACCGAGCGCAGCGTCTTTGGCCGGCCAATCGGACAAAATCAGGGAATCCAGTTTCCGATCGCCAGAGCCTATAGCCAGATGCGCGCTGCCGAATTGATGCTGCATGAAGCCATCCGCCGTTACGAAGCGGGCGAAAATCCGGGCGAAGAAGCCAACCTTGCCAAGCTATTATGCGCCGACGCGTCATGGGCGGCGGCGGAAATGTGTGTGCAGACCTATGGCGGCTTTGGCTTTGCGGAGGAATATGACGTTGAACGGAAATTCCGCGAGGCCCGTCTCTATCAGGTGGCGCCAATTTCAACCAACCTTATTCTTAGCTATATCGCCGAACATGTGTTGAAATTACCGCGCTCTTATTAACGCTGTCGCTAAAAACCAAGCAGGCCAGCCACGCCCGACCATATCAATCGGCACGCCGCGACAAACAAGATACCGTTTAGCACCGGTTTGAAATAGCGGCTTCCGGCCCTGATCAAAAATTGCCGGCCAACTACGGTGCCAATAAAGCCGCTGATCAGCATGGCCACAATCAAGGGTATGTAGGGAGCGAACTGAAAGCCAATTAGGCCAAAAACCAGCACCTTGATCAGATGTTGAATTGTCATCATCGTTGAATGGGTAGCCACGTGCGGGACCGGATCAAGCTTCATGCTTTTGACCATTGCTGCGATAAAAGTGCCAGTCGCCCCAAAAAACATCGTTAAGAAACTAGAAATCACGCCGCCAGCAAAAATATATCGCTGTTGGATTGGGGGGAGTGTAGTGAACACCACAACCATAATAAAAATCCCCACCGCCAGCTGAATCAACCATGGTGGCAATTGGACCGCCACCATTCCGCCAAGCGCCGCCCCGATGATTGCGCCAACAATGAAAGGACGTACCGGCCGCCACAGCACGTCTTTGGCCATGATCGCCGCGCGACCCGCATTCGATCCAACTTGAACAATTCCATGGATCGGGATCAGCGCCGCCGGCGGTAACAACAGCGCCATCAGCGCTATTAAGGTAAAGCCGCCGCCAATGCCAAACGCCGCGGTCATAAACGACGTTGCAAGGCTGGCAATCACCAAAAGTACAGCATCAATGACAGGCAAAGCCGCAGGCAAAAAAGGCGCCAGATCAATCATAGGGTAAAGCCTTCAGGATCAAACAGATAATCACAATAATGGATAATGTGCTGTCACCCGCATAGCTAATCAAAATCCACACCGGCTGACAATCGTTTCAAACGGCGGATCGCCTAAAAATTCATCTATGGCTTAAATTTGGTATGCTGGCGTCCGGAGTGCTACATCACCTGTGCGTTAAGGAGACCCGCACCATGAAACCAACGACCCCACCACCCGGCCCTGCCGATGCCGCCATCCGGCGCGCCGCCACGCCGGTAATCTGTTATCCAGCTGATCGCCTGCCAGCCCTAGATTTACCGCGCCTTGCTAAGGCTGCCGGCAATTTGACCAAAATTGACGAGGTAGTTGTGCCGCCGCGTGAGGCCAGCTGCTTTCATGTGCCAGCGCATCATTTCTTTCGCATTACCAGTATCGACGGGCCACAGGTCGGCGACCTCAATTTATGGGCGGCCGGTAACCCGGATGAGTGCTTCTATTCAGGCAAAACCCGGGCATTGCACGGCACGCACCTGTCGACCGGTGACCGGCTGTGGTCCAGCTTTCCCTATCTTCGCCCGATGGCGACCATTACCCGCGACACGCTTGACTGGTACGGGTGGGATGATGATGGTGCATCAGTGCATGATGTTATCGGCACGCGATGCGACCCCTATACAGCCCGGCTCTTGGCGCATCATGATTATCATCATTGCTGTCATTCCAACCTAATCCGGGCGGTGGCGGCAGACCGCGCAATCAGCTTTGATGCAGCCGAACCACTGGTACATGATGTGATGAATGTGTTCATGTGCACCGGATTCACCCGTGACACACACCAATATTTCATGAAAGCCAGCCCCGTTCGTCCTGGCGATTTCATCGAATTTTTTGCCGAAATTGCCCTTACCGGCGGGCTGTCGGCTTGTCCCGGTGGTGACTGTAGGGCCGAACATTCATCCGATGTAACGCCATGTTATCCGTTGCTGGTCGAGATTTTTGCCAGCGGCAGCGATGCGTTGGCCGACTATCGCAGCTTGCCCCCATCGGTATATAGCCGTACCCATGAGGACCCAACGTGATCCTAAACAAATCAGGTAACGCGGCTTTTGGCTTCTCATTTTTGGCAAATCTGGGTATCGTTGCGCCTGGGTCAGACGGGCCATGTCCGGCGATGCGGCAACTTTGCCAAACCATCCGCCAACAGCCACACCAATAGTCACGCCAACAGATAACGAGACCATCATGGAACTAGCCGACGAAATCACCATTCCCGGAGACCGCGCCACGGTTCTTGCCAAATTGACGGATCCTGACATTCTCCAGCGCTGCATTCCGGGCTGTGAAGAACTTGTGCAGACAAGCGACAATGATTACAGCGCCAAAGTGGTGTTGAAAATTGGGCCGGTCAAAGCAAAATTTTCAGGCACCGTGACGCTTGATGCGAGTGGTGCCCCGGCGCATCTGTCATTGTCGGGGGCAGGCGATGGCGGGCTTGCCGGTTTTGCCAAAGGCGGTGCCGATGTCGAATTGGTCGAGGCAGGTGATGACACCGTGCTGAAATATACCGCCAAGGCCGAAACCGGTGGCAAAATCGCACAATTGGGGGCGCGGTTGATTGACAGCACCGCGCGCAAATTGTCAAAAGCCTTTTTTGCCGAATTTGAAAAGGTTATGCGCGGCGAGGCATAAGATAGCCTAATCCTGCCGCGCCAGCCATTCGCGCCAGCGCAGCACCAAATTGCCGCCCGCTTCCAACAGGGGCCGTGGTGGCAATGGCTGGGGCGGCGCCTCGGCAGCAAAGTGATCGGTTATCATGCTGGTCACACCGCAGGCCCCTTCAGCGGCGGCAATGCCGGTCAATGTACCGCGAACCGTGCCAAGGCCATTTTGCACACACGCCGCAAATAGCCCGGGTTCAATTTCACCAGTGACCGAAACGTCATTCTTGCTAAGGCATAAATGGCCGGCCCACACATGCGCCATTTTGAGGCCAGCCAAGGCCGGAAATCGCTGATCAAATTTCTGCTGCATCACAGCCGCAGCGCGCCTTAAATCTGCCGCCCGTGTCTGAAGCCCGGGGCGCAATACAGCACAGCTACGCGTCAAAATCCGGTTGCCGCCAAGCGGCGTATCAATCCGCCGCATACTGGTGCCCATCGGGTCGGCCGGGGTAATCCCCCATCGTGCCGTCCCCCCAAGCCGCCGTAAATCACCAGCATCAAGTTCTGGTGTCATCGCCCCAAACAAGAACAGCTGCATCAATCGGCCACGGGCATAGCCAAAACTTTCAAGATGCCCGTTCACGGCCAGAATCACCTGCCCCGCCGCCAACGTCCCCTGCGCCGTGACAACATCCCATCCACCGGTTTTTTGTATAAAAGACCGGACTGGGCTTGCCTCGAAAATCTCGATCCCGCGCAGGCGCAAGCCAGCAGCAAGCCCCCGAATATAACCTGCCGGCTGCAACATCACCGTACCCGGTGTATAGAGCCCGGATAGATAATGCGCCGACCCGGTCAGCGCGCGCATCTGCCCCGCATCAAGCCGTTCAAACGATTCCGCAAGCGCCGTTAAATGCATCGCATAGCTGTGATTTTTCCGGTCAGCGGCGACACTGGCAGCACCATTTATTTTGCCGACCGGATCAACAAAAGCGGGGTTGATATCAAACTCTTCGGCCGCCAAACGGGCAAACGCAATCGCCTGTCGGTTCAGCGCGATTTTCGCTTTGGCGTCTTGTAACTGTGCCTCGGCAGGGCCGGCATAATCAGCCGAGGTCAGCACATGCGGCAAATCAATCATAAACCCGGAATTGCGACCTGCAGCGCCTTCACCCAGCAATCCGGCATCGACCACCACGATGCGGGCGGTGGGCTGCAATTGATAAAGCCGACACGCCGCCGCCAAGCCAGCAAAGCCGGCCCCGACAATCACAAAATCAGCCTTTTTGTTTCCGGTTAAGGCAACCGGACTGTCAGGCTGGCCAAGAAGCAGGTTCCACGCAGCTGGCCCGCGATGTACCGGCAGTCGTTTGCTATCAATCCTGATCATGCGGTACCATCGCCCCGCTCGGACATATTGATCGGATACTGATCTTATGCACCGATAATGGTCCGTATATCGGTTTTTAAACCGGTTACAATTTTTGCCAAGGCTGCCGCCTCGTCAGCGCCAAGCGCGCCTAATGGTGGCCGCACACGCCCGGCATTAAAGCCAGCAAGCTCAACCCCATATTTGATCGTCTGGACAAATTTTCCGCCCTGTTCAAACATATGCATCAGCGGCAACAAGGCCGCCATGATTTGCCGCCCTTTGACAAAATCACCATCAACTACGCATGCCTGATATAATGCGATATGTTCGTCTGGCAGAAAATTCGCCCCGCCACATACCCAAAATGGCGCGCCCCACGCAAAAAACTCAAGCGCCTGATCATCCATCCCACAGCCAAGCTGAATATGGGGAAACCGGCTGGCTAACAAATGCAAGCGATTGATATCACCGGAACTTTCCTTGATCCCGCAAAATAGCAGGTTGGCCGCTACGGTTTCCAGAAAGGCGGTCCCCATCATGGTGCCGGTTCGATGCGGATAATTATACAGCATCACCGGCAAGCCGGCCGCATCGGCAATGGTCAGGGCGTTTTGGGCATTTTCGTCATCGGTTGGCACCGCATAGGGTGGGCTTGCCAGCAAAATAGCGTCAGCCCCAATATCACTGGCGGCGGCGGCCAGCGCCACCGACTCACTTGTCAGCATCGCCCCGGTCCCAACAACAAACGGGATCCGGCCCGCAATCTGTTGCTGGGTAAAGGCCGCAACACGGATCCGCTCTTCAACGCTTTGGGCATAGTTCTCGCCGGTTGACCCGCCCGAAATCAGCCCATGAACCCCGCGAGCGATCAAATGCTCAACAAGATCGGCAAGGACCGTCAAATTGATCGATCCATCAGCTTCAAAGGGGGTGATCAAAGGGGCGTAAATGCCCTGAAAGCGAAAGGGAATCATAATTTTGCCTGCCGTTCGGATGACGGTTATCACAGCCTGCGGTCATGCGTTCAGCATCCTTTTTTAAGAATCTAGTGGCCAAATATTACAATCCGACCAGAGAAATTTACAGGAAAATCTGGCCTAATGAATTGGGCCTGATGGAAAGCGAGCCCGGTTTCCGTTACCCAAGATCAGCCAGCACCCGCCGCACGGCCTGTTCGGCCGGGGCGCCCCAAACACAGCCGCCGGGATGCG
>JAYOFA010000016.1:0-17547 GCA_038116935.1 Puniceispirillum sp. (SeqCode)
GTTCGTGATATTTATGCGGCGCGTCTGGTGGCAGAAGGGGTCTATGACCAAGCTGGCGCTAACAAGGTGATTGAGGATCGGTTGGCGCATTTGGACGCGGAATTTGAGGCAGGCACGAATTATCTGCCAAACAAGGCTGACTGGTTGGAAGGCAGCTGGTCTGGCATGGTCGCGGCGCATGGAGATGATCGGCGCGGCGATACCGCGGTCGATCTTGATACATTGCGCCAAATTGGCAGCAGTATGACCACCCCCCCAAAAAATATGGTGCTGAATTCGAAACTATTGCGAATTTTAAATGCGCGTGCCACTGCCATAGAGACCGGTGCAGGTATTGACTGGGCCACGGCAGAGCATCTGGCTTTTGGATCATTGCTTCTCGAAGGTAGTCCAGTTCGGCTTTCAGGTCAGGACTCTTGTCGCGGCACCTTTAGCCAGCGTCACGCTGTATTTGTCGATCAAGAAACGGAAGCGCGGTACACTCCATTGTCTAATTTGGACCCTGATCAGGCAACCTTCGAGGTTATAGACTCACCATTGTCTGAAGCATCGGTGATGGGCTTTGAATATGGTTTCTCTCAAGCTGAACCAAATGCGCTGGTCATGTGGGAAGCCCAGTTTGGTGATTTTGCCAATGGTGCGCAGGTTGTCATCGACCAGTTCATTTCATCCGGCGAGGCTAAATGGTTGCGGATGAACGGGCTGGTTTTGCTGTTACCACATGGCTATGAAGGTCAGGGACCAGAACATTCATCAGCTCGGCTAGAACGCTATCTTCAGCTTTGTGCCGAGGACAATATGCAAGTTGTCAACTGCACAACACCAGCGAATTATTTCCATGTGTTGCGGCGGCAGCTAAGGCGCAATTTCCGCAAGCCTTTGGTGGTGATGACGCCAAAGTCACTATTGCGGCACAAGGCGGCTGTCTCCGCGCTTGCTGATATGGGGCCAAAAACCACATTTCACCGGGTTATTGCCGAAGCGGGCGGCAAGGTCAAGCATGGCAAGGCGCAACGGATTGTGATGTGTTCAGGCAAGATTTACTATGATCTTGCGGCGGCCCGCGATGCGGCCGAGGCGTGGGATACGGAAATTGTCCGCATCGAGCAGCTCTATCCATTCCCGCAAAAAACGCTTCACAAGCTACTGGCCAAGACACCTGATGCGACGCTTGTCTGGTGTCAAGAAGAGCCTAAAAACATGGGTAGCTGGACATTCGTGCGCGATTTTATCGAGGATATCATGCAGGATATCGGCATGCGGCAACAGCGGCTTGACTATGCCGGCCGGCCAGCCGCCGCCTCGCCGGCGGCCGGTACATTGGCACGACATAACCGGGAACAGAATGCCTTGGTCGCTGAGGCGTTGGGGTCGGGCGCCGGCAGTAACACCAAAAAGGCAAAGGCGCGCGCCTGATCCTGGCGGTTAGGCGGGCGCCGGCCGATCAAATGGAACAAAGTACCGTAGGAGGGTACAACCATGTCAGTTGAAATCATCGTGCCAACACTTGGCGAATCAGTCAGTGACGCCACGGTCGCGCGCTGGATCAAAAAAGCGGGTGATGCGGTAGCCGCGGACGAGCCGGTTGTCGAATTGGAAACCGACAAAGTAACGCTGGAAGTGCCGTCACCGGTCGCTGGGCGTTTGGACGATATTGTGGCCGCAGAAGGGGCTACGGTCGAGGTTGGGACATTGCTGGCCCGCGTTGCCGAAGGGGCTGCGGGCGCGCCGGCTGAAAAGACGAGCGCCAAACCAGCTGAACCAGCTGCTGCTCAACCTGTTGCCCAACCTGTTGCCCAACCTGTTGCCCAACCGGCTGCCCAACCGGCTGCCCAAAATCTGACGACCGGTCCTGCCGATACGCAAAATCTGTCGCCAGCGGTGCGCCGTCTTGTTGAAGAACATAATCTCAACCCGGCGACCATCGCGGCGACCGGCGTCGGTGGGCGGTTGACCAAGGGTGATGTGATGGCCGCGATCAAGGCGCCGCAAGCCCCTGCCCCAGCGGCCCAAATACCGGCTGCCCCGCGCGCCACCCCGCGCGAGGTTGACGCGGCGCGTGAAGAGCGCGTGCGGATGTCAAAATTGCGTCAAGTGATCGCCAGCCGGTTGAAGACGGCGCAAAATACTGCTGCCATGCTGACCACCTTTAACGAGGTTGATATGTCGGCGGTGATGAAAATGCGCGCCGAATACAAGGATGTATTCGAGTCGGTGCATGAAGTACGGCTTGGCTTTATGGGCGTGTTTGTGCAAGCGGTGATTCAGGCGTTGCGTGAATTCCCGGCGGTCAATGCCGAAATTGACGGCACCGATATCATCTATAAGAACTACTATAATATCGGCGTGGCAGTGGGTACGCCGCAAGGGCTTGTTGTGCCGGTGATCAAGGATGCCGGTGACATGAGTCTGGCAGACACCGAAAAAGCGATTACCGATTTTGGGTTGCGCGCCCGCGATGGCAAAATCAAGCCGGATGAAATGGCAGGTGGCACCTTTACCATTTCCAATGGCGGGGTCTATGGCTCGATGATGTCGACACCAATCTTAAACCCCCCGCAAAGCGGTATCTTGGGCATGCATAAAATTGAAAAGCGGGCCGTTGTTGTTGATGACCAGATCGTGATTCGCCCGATGATGTATTTGGCGCTGTCCTATGATCACCGTATTATTGACGGGCGTGAAGCGGTGTCGTTTCTGGCGCGCGTCAAGGAAATGGTCGAAGATCCACAGCGGCTGTTGATGGGTATCTGACCCAGCGCCGCAACAAGCCAGTCAAGATACAAAGGACCAGTCAAGATACAGGGGAAACGTCCATGACGACTTCAAAATTTGACCTGATTGTGATCGGCGCTGGCCCCGGCGGGTATGTTGGTGCGATTCGGGCGGCCCAGCTGGGCATGACCGTGGCGTGCATCGACAAACGCCCAACACTTGGTGGCACCTGTCTCAATGTGGGCTGTATTCCGTCCAAGGCGCTGTTGAATGCGTCCGAACATTTTGCCGCCGCCGCATCGGGCGGGTTGGCCGATATGGGTATCGGGGTTGGCAAGGTCGCGCTTGATCTGCCACGCATGATGCAATCAAAACAAGATATTGTTGGCAATCTGACGGGCGGGATTGAGTTTCTGTTCAAGAAAAACAAGATCACGCGGCTTGAAGGTAGCGCGCGTATCACCGCGCCCGGTGCGGTGATGATTACCGATGGCAAAGATAAAGGCAGCTATCAGGCCGACCGGATCATGATCGCCACCGGAAGCCACGCATCAAGCCTACCGGGGATTACCATCGACGAAAAGCGGATCGTCAGTTCGACCGGGGCGCTTAGCCTTGACACCGTCCCGAAGAAACTGGTGGTTATCGGTGCAGGCTATATTGGCCTTGAGTTGGGAACAGTCTGGGCCCGGCTTGGTGCCGCGGTCGAGGTGATCGAATATTTGCCACGCATTTTGCCGGGCATGGATTTAGAGGTTGCCAAAAAATTCATGGCGATTGCCAAAAAACAAGGCCTGAATTTCCGGCTGTCTACGGCGGTCAAGGCCGCCAAGGCGGGCAAGAACAATGTCAGTCTGACAGTCGCGCCAGCCGATGGTGGCGATGAGGAAACAATCACTGCCGATATCGCTTTGGTTTCGGTAGGGCGCCATCCGGCAACGGACGGGCTGGGGCTTGATGATATTGGTATTACCATGACGCCGCGTGGACGCATTGCGGTCGACAAGCGCTTTGAAACCAGTGTCGAGGATATTTTCGCGATTGGTGATGTGATCGAGGGGCCGATGCTGGCGCATAAAGCCGAAGAAGATGCGGTCGCGGCGGTGGAAATGATGGCGGGTAAAGCCGGCCATGTCGATTATGATCTTGTGCCGGGGATTGTCTATACAGCACCGGAGATTGCCACTCTTGGCAAGTCTGAAGACGCGCTGAAAGAGGCCGGTATTGCGTTTACCAAAGGGGTGTTTCCGTTCAGTGCCAACAGCCGGGCGCGGGCACAAGGCCATAGTGAAGGATTTGTCAAAATTCTGGCCTGTAGCCAAACTGACAAGGTGCTTGGTGTGCATATTATCGGGCATGAAGCTGGCACCGTGATCCATGAATGTGCGACCGCAATGGCGTTTGGCGCCGCGGCCGAGGATATCGCCCGCACCTGTCATGGCCACCCGACCTTGAACGAGGCGGTCAAGGAAGCTGCGCTTGCGGTAGACGGGCGGGCGATTCACATCTAGGCAACGGGGCCGGTCAGCTGCCCGATTTATGCCTTGCGCGTGGATGGGTGTCGCGGTGAATCTGGATCAAATGGCTTTCATCGACATGCGTATAACGCTGGGTTGTTGACAGGCTGGCATGTCCAAGAAGTTCCTGAATAGCCCGTAAATCACCGCCATTGCCAAGAAGATGCGTGGCAAACGCATGTCGTAACGCATGCGGTGTGACATGGGCGGGCAAATCCAGATCGGCCCGAAGCGATTCAAGAAGGCGTTGCACCGCCCGCGGTCCCAGCGCCCGGCCACGGCTGCTCACAAAAAGAGGGCCTGTCGGTCCGGTGTCAAACGGGCAATGGGCGAGATATTCATCCACCGCTTCGGCGGTGGCCGGCAAAACCGGCACATCGCGCATCTTGTCGCCCTTACCGGTCAGCCGTAACCAGCTGTCAAGCGGTGCTGTGCTGCGCGGCAACCCCAACGCCTCGGAAATCCGCAAGCCGCACCCGTAAAGCAACATCAAAACAGCAAAATCGCGTTTTTTGGTCCAGTCGGCGCCGCGGCGCTGGAAAATTGCGGCCAGCAAAGCCAGCGCATCATCAGCGGCCAATGATTTGGGCACCGCCCGCGGCGGTTGCGGCGCGCGTAACCAGCCAAGATCGGGAATGTCCAATAATTGTGTGCGGCCACAAAAGCGAAAAAAACTCCGCAAAGAGGATACCCGCCGCGCCATTGTTGTCCGCGCGAGTTGTCGGCGTGCCATGGCGGCAAGCCAGCCGCGGAATATCTGCCGTGATATAATCGTGCCGTCAGGGTTGGGCTGGGTGGCAAGATAGGCGGTAAAGTCATCAAGGTCGCGTTCATAAGCGTCCAGCGTGTTGGCGCCATAGCGGCGTTCGCTGGCAAGCCAGTTGAGCCAAGCGGCCCGATGCGCCGGATCAATCATCGGCTGCAACACCAAGATCAAGCCGTGCAGCAAGCGCTACCCCAACCATTTCAGCCAACAACACCAACAGGTCGCTGCCAAGGTCTGGTCCAAAACTGTCGGCGGTTTTGCCGCCAAGGACCAGCACATAGCTGGACACAGGGTCTGGCAAGCGGTCGGGAAGCCGGATCGCCGCAATGCTGTCGGCCGGCCGCGCCAGCAACCGATTGGCGGCCTCATTTGGCGGCCCAAGATAGAGGTTGCCCTTGTTAAGGGCGCTGGCGATGTCAGCTGCTTCACACCGGGTAAAATACAGTGCTGCGTCGGCCTGTTGGCCATCGTCGGTCATAATAAGTGCGGCGCTGTCCAGATCGAAAATCCGCGGAAACTCATCGGTGATGGCCTGCTTCAGCCCGGCAAGGTTGGTTTCGGCCAACAGCGCCAGCGTGGCATGGTGAAGACGTGTCCAGCCCCGCATATTTTCCGTTGCAAGATGGATCATCGATTGGTGACGGTCACTGATTTTTCGGGCTTCGGCCCGGGCGCGGGCGGCCAAGGCCGGATTCAGATTGAGAATATTATCGCCGGCCTTTTTAGTGTCGCTGGCGTGTTTTTCCGAGCCTGTCTTGGCTGTACCAGCCGCGGCAAGACATAAAGCGACAATTTCGGGATGGGCGGCAAGCAATGTGGCCAATTTGTCAGGTTGGCCCGCCAGAAACGCCAGAATGTCGGTATCGGTTGGCGTGTAAGGTGGCGGTCTGCTGGTCATGATCTACAGAATCGACTGTCCGGTTTTCTGCCAGTCATCAAGAAACGCTGCAAGGCCGTTATCGGTGAGCGGATGCTTGTAGAGCGCGGCCAGAATTTTCGGGGGCAATGTCACGACATCGGCGCCCATCAATGCGGCATCGACAACATGCTGGGTGCTACGGACTGAGGCAACAAGCACCTCGGTATCAAGATCATAGTTGGCATAAATCGAACAAATCTCGTCAATCAGCCCCATACCGTCCTGACCAAGGTCATCTAGCCGGCCAACAAAAGGCGAGATGAAGGCGGCCCCGGCCTTGGCGGCAAGCAACGCCTGCCCGGCGGTAAAACATAAGGTGACATTGACCGCTGTGCCAGCATCACTCAGCGCGCGGCATGTTTTTAAGCCATCACGCGTCAATGGTACCTTGACCGCCACATTCGGGGCAATGGCGGCCAACGCCCGGCCTTCAGCCAGCATGGTGTCATAGTCGGTGGCGGTCACCTCGGCACTGACCGGCCCGTCAATAAGGGCGCAAATATCGGCAATGGTTTGCTTGATATCGCGGCCAGCACCGGCAATCAGCGACGGGTTCGTTGTCACCCCATCGACAAGCCCAGTATCAGCAAAGGCCTTGATCTCGTCAATTTCCGCGCTGTCGAGAAAAATTTTCATAAATTCGGCCCCATCTTGGCTTATAGTCATTTTGTAGCGCCGCTGCGGCGCGCCGCCAGTCTACTTGAAGCCGGGTGGCAAATCCAGAACCTTGAATGGCATCGCGGATCGGTTTTTTGCCAGAGATCCTTTTATGCTATCATCATCGCCAAGGGCTACTATGACCGACATTGCCCCGAAAAATGCCAACAGGACTGCCGCTGAGACGGCGCCGGACCCGGCTGCCGGATCGGCTGTCCTGTCGGTTGCCGTCGCGGCGCCGGTAGCGGGGGTTTATGACTATCTTGCCGGGTCAGATGGTGACTTGCCACGCGGCAGTCTTGTCGAGGTTCCATTTGGCGGCCGGCAGTTGCCAGGCATTGTGATGGGACCGGGGCGGGGCGATGTTGCACCAGCCAAGCTTCGGTCCATTTCTGGGGCAGCCGATTTACCGGTACTAGGAGACCCGCTCCTTGCCTTTATAGAGCGGGTCGCTGGCTGGACCATGGCACCGCTTGGGGCGGTGGTCAAAATGGTATTAAGTCAGCCGGCCGCATTCGCCCCCTTGCCGCACAAAAAATTCTACCAGCTTGGCCAGTCAAGCGATAATCGCGGGCGCATTACACCGGCCCGTCAACGGGTTTTGACCTATCTTGCGGATGGTGCCAGCCGGCCCGCCAGCGCCATAGTGGCGGCCTGTAAAACCGGCAAAGCGGTGCTAGACGCAATGGAAGAGCAGCGGCTCTTGGACAGTGTCTTGTGCGATGCCGAACCGCCCCCGCCGCGGCCGCAACATCAGCATCACCCGTTGCAATTGACCACCGACCAACAAGTGGCTGCCGACCAGCTGGTGGTGGCAATCGGCGGCGGGTATCACGGTTTCCTGTTAGACGGGGTGACCGGGTCCGGCAAGACCGAGGTTTATTTTGCGGCCGTCGAGGCAGCGTTGGCGGCGGGCAAGCAAGTGCTGATTCTACTGCCGGAAATCGCCTTGTCGGCAGGCTGGCGTCACCGTTTTGCGGCGCGGTTCGGGGTCGAGCCGGCGGCATGGCATTCAGACGTGACTCCGGCGCAAAAACGGCGCCTGTGGCGGTTTACTGTGACCGGCCAGACGGCGGTGGTTGTTGGGGCGCGATCGGCGCTGTTCCTGCCGTTTGCCGATCTTGGGCTGATCATCGTTGACGAAGAGCATGAACAGGCGTTCAAGCAGGAAGATCAGGTGATTTATCAGGCCCGCGATATGGCGGTATTGCGGGCGCGGCTGGCGCAGGTGCCGGTGGTGCTGGCCAGCGCCACCCCATCGCTTGAAAGCTGGGTAAATGCGGGCCGCACCGGTGCCAGCGCCCGCTATAGTTATCTGCATTTGCCAAACCGGGCCCAAGGTGCGGTCTTGCCACAGATCGATATGGTCGATTTGCGGGCGACGCCGCCTGAAGCCGGCCGCTGGCTTGCACCGCCATTGGTCGCGGCGATCAATGCCCGGCTCGCGGTGGGTGAACAAAGCTTGCTCTATCTGAACCGGCGGGGCTATGCCCCCCTGACCCTGTGCGGCGCATGCGGTACCAAACTGACCTGCCCTAACTGTGATGCGTGGATGGTCGACCACCGGCTTGCCGGCCGAATGCGGTGTCATCATTGCGGCCATGAATCGCGGCCTGATAACAGCTGCCAGACATGTGGTGAATCCGACCAGATGCGGGCCTGTGGGCCGGGGGTTGAACGGCTGGCCGAGGAAGTGCTGTGGCGCTTTCCCGATGCGCGTTTTGCGGTTTTATCAAGCGACACGGTAAACACCCCCAAGGCAGCGGACCTGTTCGTGCAATCGGTGCTTGATGGCGAGGTTGATATTATTATTGGTACTCAGATGGCGGCCAAAGGACATCATTTTCCGGACTTGACGCTGGTGGGCGTGGTCGATGCCGATTTGGGCTTGGCCGGTGGTGATTTGCGCGCGGCTGAACGCACATTCCAAATGTTGAGCCAGGTGGCTGGTCGCGCCGGCCGCGAATCGCGCCCTGGCGTGGCGCTGCTGCAGACATTAGAGCCTCAAAATCCGGTTCTAACGGCGTTGGCCGCCGGCGATCGCGACCGGTTTTTGGCAAGTGAGGCCAGCGCCAGAGATGCCGCCAAAATGCCGCCCTTTGGCCAATTGGCGGCGCTTGTGCTGTCCAGCCGTGATCTTGATCGTCTGCATCACGCGATGCGGCTGATGGGCGCAGCCCGCCCTGCATTTGCCGGGGTCGATATTTTCGGTCCAACAACGGCCCCGATCGGGTTTTTGAAAGGAAAACATCGGGCTCGAGCGCTATTAAGAGCGAGTAAAAATGTTAATTTACAGGCGGTTATAAAAAGTTGGCTTGATGCTGTGTCGATGCCGTCCGGCGTGCGGCTTCAGGTTGATATTGATCCATATCATTTCCTTTAGGGGTGATTGCCGGTGGTGGCTTTTGGAACGCTGTGCAAAACATCCCAGATCGATCGATTTTTATCGATCAATTTTTCCGGCCTAGACAACTTGCCTTTCGATCATGTCTATGATAGCAACCAACGCGTCATAGCCGGTTACGGTCTTCTTGTGCCGTGTGGTTATGCCTCTGGAAAAGGTTTTCAGTTAAGAGGATATGGTCGTTGAGTTCAGGCGCTACAGGTCTTGCAGGGCGGTATGCGGGCGCACTCTATGCGCTGGCACTTGAAAGCAAGAAAATTGACATCATCCATGACGAGCTCAGCAGCCTTGCTGATCATATTGCTGAAAATCAGGATTTGAAAAAACTTGTCGAATCGCCGGTATTGGCGCGCCAGCAACAGCAAAGCGCAATGATCGCGATACTCGAAAAAGCCGGCGCTGACGCGCTGACCATCAAATTTGTTGGCACGATGGCGGAAAATGGCCGTCTTAGTGTTTTGCCGCGGGTCATTCAGGCGTTTCAGCAGGAACATGCGCGCCGGCGTGGACAAATTTCCGCCGAAGTTGTGTCGGCCATTGCTCTTGATGATAACCGCAAGGCGGTTGTGGAAAAAACGGTTGCCCGGCTTGCCGGCAGCGATAATCTTTCTCTTTCGATGCGTGTTGATCCGTCGCTGATTGGCGGATTGGTGGTGCGTATCGGGTCCCGTATGATTGATACGTCAATCAAAACCAAACTTAGCCGGCTGGAAGCAGCCATGAAGGGTGTTGCGTGATGGATATTCGTGCGGCTGAAATTTCAGCGATCCTCAAAGAACAAATTGCCAATTTCGGCAGCGAGGCAGAAATTGCCGAAGTTGGCCGGGTGCTGTCGGTTGGTGACGGTATTGCCCGCGCCCACGGTCTTGACGAGGTGCAGGCCGGCGAGATGGTCGAGTTCGAGAGTGGCGTTAAAGGTATGGCGCTGAACCTTGAATCGGACAATGTCGGTATCGTTATTTTTGGCGATGACCGTTCGATCCGTGAAGGCGATGTGGTACGCCGGACAGCGTCGATTGTGGACGCCCCGGTCGGTAAAGGCCTTCTTGGCCGCGTGGTTGACGCGCTTGGCAACCCGATTGACGGCAAAGGCCCGCTAAAAGACGTCAAGCGTGGCCGGGTTGAAGTTAAAGCCCCTGGCATTATGCCGCGCCAGTCGGTTCACGAGCCGATGCAAACAGGCCTGAAGGCAATTGACAGTCTGATCCCGATCGGCCGCGGCCAGCGTGAGCTGATCATTGGTGACCGCCAGACTGGCAAAACCGCCATTGCTGTTGATACCTTCATTAACCAGAAAGCAGTGAATGACGCTGCCGGCAGCGACGATAGCAAAAAGCTGTTCTGTATTTATGTTGCGGTTGGTCAAAAGCGGTCTACGGTTGCCCAGATCGTGCGCTCGCTTGAAGAACAAGGGGCGATGGACTATTCGATCGTGATTGCGGCGACCGCATCCGATCCGGCACCAATGCAGTTCCTGGCGCCATACACCGCGTCAGCGATGGGCGAGTTCTTCCGCGATAACGGCATGCATGCGCTTGTTGTTTTTGACGATTTGTCAAAACAAGCCGTGGCCTACCGCCAGATGAGCTTGTTGCTCCGCCGCCCACCAGGACGTGAAGCTTATCCTGGTGACGTGTTCTATTTGCACTCACGGCTTCTTGAGCGTGCCGCCAAGATGAATGCCGATAACGGGTCGGGCTCATTGACCGCGTTGCCGGTGATCGAAACCCAGGCCGGTGACGTGTCAGCCTATATTCCGACCAACGTGATTTCGATTACCGACGGTCAGATCTTCTTGGAAACCGAACTGTTCTATAAAGGTATCCGGCCTGCCGTTAATGTTGGTCTGTCGGTGAGCCGGGTTGGATCAGCCGCACAGATCAAGGCGATGAAACAGGTTGCCGGTACGATCAAACTGGAATTGGCCCAATATCGCGAGATGGCGGCCTTTGCCCAGTTTGCATCAGACATGGATGCCTCGACCCGCGCGTTGCTGGAACGCGGCGCACGCCTGACCGAACTGTTGAAGCAGCCACAATACAGCCCAATGCTGGTGGAAGAACAGGTTGCGGTGATCTTTGCTGGGGTGAAGGGCTATCTTGATAAGATTGCCGTTGGCGCTGTTGGCCGGTTTGAAGCAGGCCTTCTTGACCATATCCGCAGTAACCATCAGGCCATTCTGGATACAATCCGTGAAGAAAAGGCGCTGTCAGATGCGACATCTGACAAGCTGGCCAAGGCTATCGAGGCATTCGCCAAGAGCTTTTCGTAAACGGCAACATGGCGGCCTTGCGGTGGCGGGGCTGTCCGGAGTTTGGTAAATGGCATCATTGAAGGATCTGAAGACGCGTATTAACAGCGTCAAGTCCACGCAAAAAATCACCGCTGCGATGAAAATGGTCGCCGCGGCGAAATTGCGGCGGGCGCAGGAAGCGGCAGAAGCTGGCCGTCCCTATGCTGACCGGATGCGCCGTGTGGTAGCGGCGCTGGCCGCCAAAGCCAATGCTGATTCGGCGCCAGCCCTGCTGGTTGGCAATGGAAAATCAGCGACCCATCTGCTGATTGTCATTTCAGCTGATCGCGGCTTGTGTGGTGGTTTTAACGGGTCGATCACCCGGCAAACCCGGGCCGAGGTCGCGCGGTTGCGTGGCGCTGGTAAAACCGTCAAGCTGTTGATGGTTGGCCGCAAGTCAGGTGATGCGTTGCGCCGCGAATTGGGTGACAGCTATATCGACCGGATCGAAGGTATGCAGGGCACCTCGGTGGCCTATGCCGGCGTTGCCGAACTGGCCGATAAGGTGCGTGTTGGTTTTGAAGCCGGTGACTTTGATGTGGTATCGATGATCTACAACAAATTTGTCAGCGCAATCACCCAAGAGGTCAATGTGACCCAGTTGATCCCGGCTGAAGTGGCCGAGACAGCGGATGATGACGGCGGGGTCAGCTACGAATATGAACCCGAAGAAGACGAATTGCTGGCCAGCCTATTGCCACGCAGCCTGACCACGCAAATCTACAGCGCCTTGCTTGAATCATCGGCCGCCGAATTGGCCGCCCGGATGACGGCAATGGATAATGCGACACGCAATGCTGGTGATCTGATCGACAACTTGACATTGGTTTATAACCGGACGCGTCAGGCGACAATCACCAAGGAACTGATCGAGATCATTTCGGGCGCCGAGGCGGTCTAGACGGTCAGACAGGATTAAATCAGGGCAATTTTGCCCACAACGAAACGGTTTTAGCCCGGAGTAAGAAGACCATGGCAAATAAAGCAGTTGGTAAAATCAGTCAGGTTATCGGCGCGGTTGTCGACGTTGAGTTCGACGGCGCGTTGCCAGCCATCCAGAACGCGCTTGAGGTTGACAATAACGGTCAGCGTCTGGTGCTGGAAGTGGCGCAGCATCTTGGCGAATCATCGGTACGGACCATTGCGATGGACTCGACCGAGGGCTTGGTTCGTGGCGCTGACGCGGTTGACACCGGTGCCCCGATCACCGTACCGGTTGGCCCAGAAACACTTGGCCGTATTTTGAATGTGATTGGCGAGCCGGTTGACGAAGGCAAGCCGGTTAAATCTAAAAAACATTACCCAATCCACCGTCCGGCGCCCGAATATGTCGATCAGTCGACTGAGGCTGAAATTCTGGTGACCGGGATCAAGGTTGTTGACCTGTTGGCCCCTTATGCCAAGGGCGGTAAGATCGGCCTGTTTGGCGGTGCCGGTGTTGGTAAGACGGTTTTGATCATGGAATTGATCAACAACGTTGCCAAGGCACATGGTGGCTATTCGGTGTTCGCCGGTGTTGGCGAACGGACCCGTGAAGGCAATGACCTGTACCATGAAATGGTTGAATCCGGCGTTATCAAGACCGACGGCCCTGGCTCGAAAGCTGCGCTTGTTTACGGTCAGATGAACGAGCCGCCAGGTGCGCGTTCACGCGTGGCGCTGACCGGTCTGACCTTGGCGGAATATTTCCGTGATGAAGAAGGTCAGGACGTGTTGTTCTTTGTTGACAACATCTTCCGCTTTACACAGGCCGGCTCTGAAGTGTCGGCGCTGCTTGGCCGTATCCCGTCAGCTGTGGGCTATCAGCCAACGCTGGCCACTGATATGGGCGCCTTGCAAGAGCGGATCACCACAACCAATAAAGGCTCGATCACCTCGGTTCAGGCGATTTATGTGCCGGCCGATGACTTGACTGACCCGGCACCGGCGGCATCATTTGCCCACCTTGATGCGACCACCGTTCTGTCGCGTCAGATCGCCGAGCTTGGGATTTATCCTGCGGTTGACCCGCTTGATTCATCATCGCGTATGCTTGATCCACGGATTGTTGGCGAACATCACTACAATGTTGCGCGGCAGGTGCAGGAAGTGTTGCAGCAATATAAGTCCCTACAGGACATCATTGCGATCCTTGGCATGGACGAACTGTCAGAAGAAGACAAGCTGACCGTGGCCCGCGCCCGGAAAATCCAGCGTTTCTTGTCACAGCCATTCCATGTTGCCGAGGTCTTCACCGGATCACCGGGCAAGCTTGTCAGCCTTGAAGACACTATTGCCGGTTTCGAAGGCATCATCAAAGGCGATTATGATCATCTGCCGGAAGCGGCCTTCTATCTGGTCGGTACGATCGAAGAAGCCGTTGAAAAAGGCAAGAAGCTGTCACAGGAAGCCGCGTAAGGGCGGCGTCCTGCCGATTGCCAAGCATAGGGATGCAACAGCATGGCTGAAACAACATATTTGGAACTGGTAACCCCGGCCCGGATCATGGCGCAAAAAGATGTGCAGATGGTTGTCGCTCCGGGTGTTGAGGGGTTGTTTGGGGTGTTGCCACGCCATGCACCGCTTCTTGCCGATCTTGCTCGTGGTGTGGTTGAAGTTCATGAAGACGGCAAAGTCACCGACCGTTATATGATCGATGGCGGCCTTGCCGATGTATCGGGTGAGAGCGTGACCATTCTGGCCGAACGGGCGGTCAATCTTGGGACGGCAGATGCCGCCAAGATTCGCGAAAGCGCCGCGGGCGCGTCAGGCGCGGAAGCTGATTTCCTAAATGCGGTGGCAGCGGCCCTGTAAAGCCGGCGCCTAGCTAACCAAATCAAAAAAGGCGGCCCGCATGGCCGCCTTTTTGCGTGCAATAGGCACAGGCTATGACCCTGCTGGCCCGCACATCAGGCGCAAATAGGTCAGGGTCAAATAAAGTCGCGAAAACTGCTTAGCACATCGGCATAGACGTCCCGTTTGAACGGGACCGCCAGATTGACTAGATCGTCAGGGGCCAGCCAGCGCCATTCGCAAAATTCCGGAATGGCCGTGTTGATATCAATATCATTGTCATCGCCGGTAAAGCGCAGCGCCATCCATTTCTGCTTTTGCCCCTTAAATTGCCCATCCCACAGCCGATCAGCCAATGGCAACGGAATGTCGTAATAAAGCCAGTCATCATGTTCGCGCAAAAATTCGGCCGCATTGGTGCCTATTTCCTCGCCCATTTCCCGCATGCAGGCCTCGACCGCTGATTCGCCAGGGTCAATGCCGCCTTGTGGCATCTGCCAAGCCTCGGCACGACTGTCGATGCGCCGTCCGCCAAAGACTTTTTTATCGTCATTGATCAGGAAAATACCGACGCACGGGCGGTAGGGTCGTTCATCATAGGGGAGGGTTGCCATATCAGGATCCGGAATTCTTTTTATTAAAAATTGTCACACCACGAATAAGGTCAAGCGCGCGCGCCAATTGATAGTCGATCTCTGACTGGTCAGCCGTGGCGGTGTCCTTACCGTCTTTTGTCGTGGCCCCCTTGGCGCCGCTGGTCGTCGATTTATCAAGGGCGCCGCGTAAATTTTCTTCCCGCATATTGCCGCCGTCAAGGGTTTCGATGCGGGCCAGTTCGACCTTAACATCAGGGGTGATTCCCTTGGCTTGGATCGATATGCCGGCCGGCGTGTAATAGCGCGCTGTTGTTAACCGCATGGCGCTGCGTCCCGACACTGGGATCACCGATTGCACCGACCCCTTGCCGAATGAACGTGTTCCCATCAACACCGCGCGTTGATGGTCCTTTAGCGCGCCGGCGACAATTTCCGAGGCCGAAGCTGACCCAGAATTGATCAAAACCACGATCGGCAGGCCGCGGGCAATATCACCATCCCGGGCAAAAGCGCGGCTGATATCTTGGTCTTCCCGGCCCCGGGTTGAGACGATCTCGCCCCGATCAAGAAACGCATCGCTGACCTCAATCGCCTGGTTGAGAAGCCCGCCGGGGTTATTCCGCAAATCCAGCACAAACCCCTTTAGCCGATCGCCATGTTCGGTAAACATTTTCTCGACCTCTTTATTGAGGCCGGGGCTTGTTTGTTCGGAAAAGGTGGTGATCCGCAAATAGCCAATCTCGTCAAACACCTTGGCGCGTACCGAGCGAATCTTGATCGTGTCACGCGTCAGGGAAATATCAAATGGCTCTTTGGTGCCCCGTTTGACGGTGACCGTGACGCTGGACCCAACCTCGCCGCGCAACAGATCGACCGCATCGCTGAGGGTCATGCCCATAATCGGCTGCTTATCAACCGCGACGATCAGGTCTTCAGGTTGCAATCCGGCGCGGGCAGCTGGCGTTTCATCGATGGGCGAGACGATTTTGACGAGACCGTTTTCCATCGTGATTTCGATGCCAAGCCCGCCAAACTTGCCTTTGGTCTGCACCTGCATATCACTGAAATTATCAGAATTCAGATAGGAGGAATGCGGGTCAAGCGAGGTCAGCATGCCATTGATTGCGGCCTCGATCAGTTTTTTGTCATCGACCTCGTCGACATAGCTTTCACGCACCCGTTGGAAAATATCGCCAAACAGCCCAAGCTGACGGTACACATCATCCTTGTTGCGTGATTCGGCGGTGGTTAGTGCCGGTACCGCCAGTACACCGGCAACCAGCATACCACAGACAAAGGGCAGCATCGCCCGCCGCACCGGGGTAAAACGCTGGCTGAAAGAAAGAGATGTCCGCATGTGTCTTCGTGCTCCACCGGTATCGCCGCACCACTTACCAAAAGCGCTGCTTGGGACTGACTTGCCACCTTATATGCAAGATTATGTATCTGATTATATAAGTGCGTCAGCAATAATGTGCCAGCCCTCAGGCTGTCAGACAAGTCCAACCGATCCTGCCTTGGCCAAAAGCTGTCATGGCTATGTGGCGGTTTGAAGGCGGCCCTGTCAGGCTGGGACCAGCAATGAGGTGCCGGTCATGACCGCTGGCTGGTCGATGCCAAGCATCATCAGCAGGCTTGGCGCTAAATCGGCAAGCCGCCCGTCCAAAAGCCGGGTGCCCTGCGGTCCATTGACGAGAATCAGCGGCACCAGATTGGTGGTATGCGCGGTATGTGGTGACTGGGCCGCCTCGTCCCACATTACTTCACAATTACCATGGTCAGCGGTGAGCAACATCTGGCCATCAGCGGCCTTTACCGCCGCGGCAAGCTGCCCAACGCAGCGGTCGACGGTTTCAACGGCGGCAATAGCGGCGTCAAGGTTGCCGGTATGGCCAACCATGTCAGGGTTGGCAAAATTGATCACCAGCAGGTCATGTTGCCGGGCCTGAAGACTGCCCAAGGCCGCCTCAAGAACGCCAGCCGCACTCATTTCGGGTTCTAAATCATAGGTGGCGACGGCTGGTGACGGCACCATTTCGCGGTCCTCGCCGGTCAAAAATGATTCCGCGCCGCCATTAAAGAAAAATGTCACATGCGGGTATTTTTCGGTTTCGGCAAGCCGGAGTTGCGTTTTGCCGGCCGCGGCGACCACCGCGCCAAGCGTGTCCGTCAGATCTAGCGGCGGGTAAAGCGCGGTCATATGCGCGTCAAGCGCTGTTGAATAGCTGGTCATGCCAAGCATGCCAACAAGGTCTACCGGCTGGGTCGCGCAGCCAACAGCACCAGCATCGCAAAAGCAGCCAAGCAATTGGCGCGCCCGGTCGGCGCGGAAATTCATCATTACCACCGCATCGCCATCACGCATGCCGGCATAATCGCCAATCACCGTCGGGCTGACAAATTCATCGCCTTCATCGCGGTTATAGGCGGCGGTCAGGGCGCTGACCGCGTGGCTGTCATGATAGGGGGCGATGCCATGCCGAATCGCCGCATAGGCGCGCCCGGTCCGCTCCCATCTTTTGTCTCGATCCATCGCGTAATAGCGGCCGATCAGGCTGGCTATGAAGGCGCCATCTGGCAGCTGGTCGACAAAGGCCGGTAAATCCTGTGCCGCGGCGCGTGGCAGGGTGTCGCGCCCGTCGGTAAAGCCATGGACCGCCACTGTCGCGCCAGCGGCGGTCAATCCCCTGATCACCGCCAGAAAATGGTCTTGATGGGCATGCACCCCACCGGGCGATAACAGCCCCATAACATGCACTATATTGCCGGTCGCCGCCACAGTGCCAGCAAGTGCGGTCAATGCCGGATGCGCCGCCAATGTGCCATCGGCAACCGCGGCATTGATTCGCGGCAAATCCTGCATCACCACGCGGCCCGCCCCGATGTTCATATGACCAACCTCGGAATT
>JAYOFA010000016.1:17647-38735 GCA_038116935.1 Puniceispirillum sp. (SeqCode)
AATCCTGCATCACCACGCGGCCCGCCCCGATGTTCATATGACCAACCTCGGAATTGCCAACCTGGCCGTCAGGCAGCCCGACATCGGCACCTGACGCTGCCAAAAAACTATGCGGTCCGGCGGCCATCAGCGCGTCAAAAACCGGCGTATTTGCCAGCGCAACCGCATTATTGGCAGAGGCTGTGCACCAGCCCCAGCCATCCATAATGCATAAGACAACCGGGCCATATGATGCTTTATAGTGCGACATGCCCATCTTATAATCGGGTGCTGGCGAGAAGTACAGGCCGTGCTGACGCGCGGCGGTCGCTTATTGCATCGCCTAGCCGGCGCGATGATAGGGGTGGCCAGCCAGGATAGCACTGGCCCGATAGAGTTGTTCGGCCAGCATCGCCCGACACAGCATATGCGGCCATGTGGCGCGCCCGAATGCAATCAGCCGGTCGGCCCGGTCGCGTAACAGATCATTGTGGCCATCAGCACCGCCAATCGCAAAGCAGGCAGTCTGGCGCCCCTGATCCTGCCAGTCGCCGATCAGGGCTGCCATATCTTCGGACGAATGATCTTTGCCGCGTGGATCAAGCACCGCCAGCGCCGCCCCATCAGGAATGGCCCGCACCAAACGCTGGCTTTCATCGTCGGTGCGTTTCGGGCCGGGTGGCAGTTTTGACTCGACCTCAATGATGCCGCCAGAAATGGAGCCGCCAGACATGACGCCGCCTGATTGGGGTAACCGCGCCAACCAGTCGCGGGCCAAAAGATGTTCTGGCGTTGTCCGGCCCTTGCCCACGGCAAGTATCAGCAACTGCATGCTATCCTCATTTGCGGTGCTATCGCCCCGCCATTACTGCCGCGCCATCAGCGCTATACCGGTCTAGCCGTCTTGGCCGACCTTGATGGTTTCGCCGCTGCTATCATCTGCCCACATGCGTTCAAGCCCGTAAAATTCACGAACTTCCGGGCGGAATAAATGGACGATCACATCATTTGCATCAAGAAGCACCCAGTCGGCTTGTCGTAGGCCTTCCAGCCCCAAAATATCGACTTTTTGTTGCTTGAGCTTGGTTTCAAGATGCTCGGCCATCGCGGCCACCTGACGCGATGAAGAGCCTGACGCAATCACCATATAATCGGCCATAGCCGATTTGCCGGCGAGCGAGATTGTCAGAATATCTTCAGCTTTGTCGTCTTCAAGGGAGGTGGTGATAATGCCAAGGATTTGGTCTGCAGTCGGTTCAGTGCGTGCGCTAGAAATGAGAGTCTCCTGTCAAAATGATCTGCCCTCTTGGTTGCCTTTGCTGTCCTTGTCAGGGCCGGTTTGCGACTGCCGCTTGTCTGATAGCGGTGGCTGATGCCGCATGGGTCGGACCTGCAATAAAACACCAGCCAGACCTGTGTGCCACATCACCCCGCAATTGGGCGCGCAGTGCGCCGGTGCGGTATCGCCGTTTGAACAGGCGCTGTCCAGCTCTTATTGCCGATAAAGCATAGCGTGGACGGTTGACCACGGCAATGGGTAGCAACCGGATCAAGGCACGATAGCGGTACCATTGTGACAATTGTGCCAAATTATCAGCACCCATTATCCAAACCAGGCGGGCGGCGGGCAGGGTTTTTTTCAGATGAAGCACGGTGTTATAGGTGTAATTATGCGGCAATGCAGCCTCTGGTGCCATCACCCGCAAAAAGGGATATTTTGCCGCGATCTGTCGCGCACCGCTGAGGCGCACGTCAAGCGGTGCCATGTCAGCATGGCTTTTCAACGGGTTTTGGGGGCTGACAAGCCACCAAACCTCATCCAAATCAAGCTGCCTTCGGGCGGCCGCGGTGATATGAAGATGACCATCATGTGCCGGGTTGAAGGATCCGCCAAGAAGGCCGATTTTCAACCTTGTCCGCCGATGAAAACAGCGTGGTGTCAGGTGACGGTGATCAGGGGCGTATTTGGCCATTGCCTCGCACGACATATTTGAAGCTGGTCAATTGCGCTGCGCCAACCGGGCCCCGCGCATGAAGCCGTCCGGTGGCGATACCGATTTCGGCGCCCATCCCGAATTCACCGCCATCGGCAAATTGGGTTGATGCATTCTGCATGACAATGGCGCTATCGACCCCGGCAAAAAACCGTTCGGCGGCGCTGTCCGACTCGGTGATGATCGATTCGGTATGTGATGAGCCATAGCGCCCGATATGGGCGATTGCGTCCTCGATATCGTCGACCACCCGTACCGCGATGATCTTATCGAGATATTCGGTATGCCAGTCGGCCTCAACCGCTTGGGTCATCGCGGCGCAGTGGGTCATCGCCGCCGCATCACCGCGCAACTGGCATCCGGCGGCAATCAAATCCGCGGCAATAAGCCCCAGACAATCATCGGCAATGGCCCGGTCAATCAGTAATGTTTCGGCCGCCCCGCAAATGCCGGTACGGCGCATTTTCGAATTCAAAACAATGGCCCGGGCTTTGTCGATGTCGGCATGCCGGTCGACATAGACATGGCAAATGCCTTCAAGATGCGCAAAGACCGGCACCCGCGCCTCATTTTGCACCCGTTCGACCAGCGAGCGGCCGCCCCGCGGGATGATCACATCAATGCCGCCAACCGCGGTCAGCATGGCGCCAACTGCGGCCCGATCGGTGGTTGGAACCATCTGCACTGCGGTAGCTGGCAAGCCAACTTCATCTAGTGCCGCTGCCATAATATCGGCCAATAATGTCGCTGTATGCTGGCTGTCACTGCCGCCACGCAAAATCGATGCATTGCCGGCAATGATACATAAACCTGCGGCATCGACCGTCACATTCGGGCGCGATTCATAAATGATCCCGATAACCCCAAGCGGGGTTGAAACGCGGGCAATATCAAGCCCGTTTGGGCGGGTCCAGCGGGCCAGTTCGGCGCCCAGCGGATCAGCCAGTCCGGTCATCGCCTCAAGGCCGGCCGCCATATCTTCGATGCGCGCCGTGGTCAGGGTTAGCCGGTCAATAAAGGCGGCTGCCATACCGCCAGCTTCGGCGGCGGTAACATCGGCGGCATTGGCGTCCAGAATGGCCGTGGTTTGGGCGCGAATCGCCCGCGCGGCGGCGGTCAGTGTGGCGCATCGTTGCTGGTGGTCCGATGTGCCAACGATTTGCTGGGCGATCCGCGCATCATGGACCAATGATGCGATCATCGCATTGGCGTCAATGGCTGGGCTGGGTTGCTGGTTCATTTATTGTCCTTTTTCGGGGATCGTCCTTTTTTGGGCCGGCTTATGGCGTCCGCGCGTCGTTAATCACCAGATTATCAGCGTGAATCATCTCGTCTCGACCACGATATCCCAGTAAAGATTCGATTTCACGGCTTTTATGGCCACAGATCTGTGCCGCATCATCACTAGCATAGCTCGACAGCCCATGGCCGATGATGGTGCCGTCCGGGCTTTCAATCTCGATCAGATCACCGCGATCAAACTGTCCGGATACTGCCACAATACCGGCTGGCAGCAAGGACCTGCCTTGGCTCAGGGCGGCGTGGGCGCCCGCATCGATGGTGACCCGGCCCTTTGGTGTCAGGGCGCCCCCAATCCATTGCTTGCGCGCGGTGTGGGGCGTTTGGGTGGCGCTGAAACGGGTGAAACGACCGCCGTCAACAAGATGGCTCAGCGGGGCATTATGCCGCCCATCACAGATCAGCATCTGGCAACCGGCCGCGGTCGCGATCCGCGCCGCTTCAAGTTTGGTGACCATCCCCCCCGATGCGTAGGCTTCATTGGCGGTGCCGGCCATGGCGATAATCTCGGCGGTGATGTGATGCACTTCGGCAAGATGCTGCGCGGTCTTGTCGGTGGTCGGATTACCGGTATAAAGCCCATCAACGTCAGACAGTAAAACCAAAAGATCAGCACCGATCATCGCCGCCACGCGGGCGGCTAGCCGGTCATTGTCACCAAAGCGAATCTCAGCCGTGGCGACGGTGTCATTTTCATTGACCACCGGCACCGCATCAAGATCAAGCAGCGTGGTCATGGTGGCGCGTGCATTCAAATGTTTGCGGCGGGTTTCGGTGTCATCTGGCGATAACAGAATTTGCGCGGTTTGCACCTCATGCTTGCCAAGCGCTTCCATCCAAGCATGCGCAAGCGTCACCTGTCCGGCAGCGGCAGCGGCTTGTTTTTCCTGCAATTTCAGCTTGCGTTGATGGATTTGCAAGGCGCGGCTTCCCAGCGCGATAGCCCCGCTTGACACCACGACAACGGCTTTGCCAGCGGCTTTTAGCTTGGCAATATCGGCGGCAATCCCATCAAGCCATGTCCGGTTGATGGTGTTGTTCGCCTCGTCAACGAGCAACGCTGACCCGACTTTGACCACGATAATGCTGGCCGCGTCGAACAGGCTCTTGGGGGCGGCGCTGGCTATGGCGACCATGGGACAGCCTCCTCCGGCAGAGCCTCTTTGGTACGACTGTCATCGATCACCGCGATCAGCTGGCGCAACGCATCGGTAACACCGGCACCGCTGACCGATGACAGGGCCATGACGGTGCCCGCACCAGCTTTTTTCAATGCCGCGATCAGGTCGGCAGCATAGTCTTCGGGGGTCGCATCAAGTTTGGTCAGCGCCACCAATTCCGGCTTTTCATAGAGATCACCGCCATAGGCTTTCAATTCATTGCGCAAAGTGTGCCAGGCGGCAATCGGATCTTCGCCGGTTGCATCGATCAGATGCAGCAGAATGCGGCAGCGTTCAACATGCCCCAAAAAGCGGTGGCCAAGCCCTGCCCCGGTATGGGCGCCGGCGATCAGCCCGGGAATGTCGGCCATGACAAATTCCTTGCCGTCAATGCCGACCACGCCAAGATTGGGGTGTAATGTTGTAAAGGGATAGTCGGCAATCTTTGGCCGCGCCGCCGATACGGCGCTTAAAAAGGTCGATTTTCCGGCATTGGGAAGCCCCAAAAGGCCGGCATCAGCGATCAATTTCAGGCGCAACCATACCCACATTTCTTGGCCCCGCTCGCCGGGCTGTGATTTTCGCGGAGCCCGGTTGGTCGAGGTTTTGAAAAAGGCATTTCCTTTGCCGCCAGACCCACCCTTGGCCAAGATGAAGCGCTGGCCTTCACTGGTCAGGTCAGCCAGCACCGTTTGTTGATCATCAGATAGAATCTGGGTGCCGGCAGGCAGCCGTAAGATAACATCTTTGCCGCTGGCCCCGCTGCGGTCACGGCCTGCCCCGGGGCGCCCCGATTCGGCGCGAAAATGCTGTTGATAGCGGTAATCAATCAGGGTGTTAAGGCCATTGACCGCCACCGCCACCACATCGCCGCCGCGCCCGCCATCGCCGCCATCAGGTCCACCAAACGGCACATGTGCTTCGCGCCGAAAGCTGACCGACCCCGGTCCGCCATGCCCCGATCGGGTATAGATTTTTGCCTGATCCAGAAATTTCATCGCCAGCTCGTGAAGATATAATGCCCGCCTGCCCCGGAGTGTGCCGAGCCTAGCGCGCTATAAGCAAAAGGGGAACAACATACGTCATCCCCCTTAAAACGGATTGTGAGGCTGCCTTGAACGCGGCGGCCCTTTGCATCATGTGACTGATGGAGACAGGCGCTATTCGGCAGCCTCGGCCATCGGTTCAACATTGACAAACATCTTGCCGCCGGACTTTTCACGGAATGTCACGGTGCCTTCGGTTAGCGCAAACAAGGTGTGATCTTTGCCCATGCCGACATTTTTGCCAGGGTTCACTTTGGTGCCGCGCTGGCGAACAATGATGTTGCCGGCAAGCACTGATTCGCCACCGAATTTCTTGACGCCAAGACGGCGTCCGGCTGAATCGCGTCCGTTTCTGGAGCTACCACCTGCTTTTTTATGTGCCATTTTTTACCAACCTTTATCTGTGACGCGGCCCGTAGCGAGGCGCGATAGGGTTATTTCTTTGCCGCTGCTTTTTTCGCCGGTGCCTTTTTGGCCGCTGCTGCCTTTGGCGCCGCCTTTTTGGCTGCGGCTTTTGGGGCGGCTTTGGCCGCTGGCTTTAACTTGCTGGCATCCTCGGCGATATCGTCGATCTTCAGCAATGTCAGATCCTGACGATGGCCTTGGGTGCGACGATGATTCTTACGGCGCTTGCGGCGGAAAATGATAATTTTCGGGCCGCGTGTCTGGCGCACCACTGTCGCACTGACTGCTGCGCCGTCAACAAGTGGCGTGCCAATGGTGACCTTGTCGCCATCGCCAAGCATAACAATGTCGCGCAAGATAACCTGCTCGCCTTCTTCGGCCACCAGCCGCTCTACCAGAATCGTGTCATCCTTTGCGACGCGATATTGCTTGCCACCGGTCTTCACCAACGCATACATGGCGATCATCCTTATCCATCTGTCTTGCGAGTGCCGTGCCGCCACCTTTTGGCATGCGAGATTGCCACCCTTTAACAATTCTTAAAAACCGGCCGTATCATCCGGCCGCATGGTTGTGTTACACAACACCAACCGACGCGTTCGGCAGGGCCGACGCGCGACAGCGGGCTGGACTATACGCTTTGCGGCCCGCCTGTCAAGTGTTCTGATGCGTTTGTCTGGCTTTTCGCCGGCCGGTTTATCGGTGGTTTGGCTGCATAGCGATGATCGCGCCGCATTGGGCTTTATTCAGCCACCGGCAAAATGGCGGTGAAGATGGGTATCATAGGGATCTGGGGTCATTTCAAGGTGCAAACGATCACCATCCCACGGATTGGCCAAGACCGTGTCCATATTCAATTCAACCCCAAGGCTGGGGTCGGATGCGCTGCATTGGGGAGATGGCAAACTCATGATCAACGCCACGCGCGTTTGGCTGGATGGCGAGATTTCACCCGGACCTAACTATCGGCTGTATCTTGTCGATGATTATGTTGATACCGGCGCTGATTTTTTGGCGATCAAGGCACAGGCGCGTCAGGTTGGGCCGATCAAAGCCTTTACCAATTTCAGCCTTGATCTGCCCGCCGACATTGATAGCAACGCGTTTGATGCGGTGGTGATCTGGTGCGAGGCGTTTGGCCAGTTTATCACCGCGGCACGGCTGGAAAATTAGCCGGATACAGTCTATGATCCGCCGATAGCCACCGGGCCGTCTCAGCGGCCGGGCCGGCTGGATTTCAGATTGCGTAAGAGGGTGGTGCGTGCCGGATCAATTGACGTCAATAGCGATACCGGCATGCGACAGCATCACGCTTGACGATGTGCTGGCGATGTATCACGCCTTATGGCCGGTCGCGTCGGTTGGCCCACAGACCAGCCGTACCGCCACAAGATTGACCGATCTTATCGACTCGTTTGACGGTTTTATTTTGGATGGGTACGGCGTCATCAATATTGGCAATGGGGTGATCGACGGTTTTGCAGCGTTTCTGGCCGCGGCCCGGGCGAGCGACAAGCCGATTGTGGTGCTAACGAATGGCGCCAGCTTCCCAAGTGCCGCCACGGCCCGCAAATATCAGGACTGGCATCTGCCAATCACCCCGTCACAAGTGCTATCAAGCCGTGATGTTCTTGCCGCACAGCTGGCGCCAGATTTGGCCAAAAATGGGGACGTGCCCGGGCGTTACGGGTGTTTTGGTGCGACGATCGACCCGCTATTTGCCGATGCGGCCCTGCTTTATGGCCGTGATCCGAGATTTTGGGACGAGGCTGACGCGTTTTTGTTTTTGGGGGCGCTTGATTGGGATGAGGCCGATCAGGCCGCGTTCGAGACGGCGATGCTGGATCGCCCGCGCCCGGTGCATGTGGCCAATCCGGATGTGGCCGCGCCGCAAGATGCGGGTCGGTTTTCTGCCGAACCCGGCTATTGGACGGCGCGGATGATGCAGCGATTGGCCAAGGCCGGTCATGCCGCCGCGGTGCAATGGTATGGCAAGCCCGATCCACGGGCGTTTGAGCAGGCGGTCGCGCGGCTTGCAGAGATCGCCGGCCGACCATTGGACCGGACCCGGCTGGCGATGGTTGGCGACAGTTTGCACACCGATATTTTGGGCGGGGCAATGGCGGGTTTGCAAACCGTCTTGCTGACCGGCTATGGCTTGTTTCGCGGCGGGGCCTATGCCGCGTGCCAAGACCGGTTTTCGATCCGCCCGCACTGGGTCGTTGATCGATTGTGACAATAAGGGAACAGGATATGATGGAACGGCGGTTTTTGTTTCAAGGTCTAAAGACGGAGGCGTCGATCGGTTTTTATGAGGCTGAACGTCACGCCAAGCAAACAATCGTGATCGATGCCGAACTATGGTTGGACCCGGCGACCGAACCACGCGATGATTCGGTTGGCAGCACGCTTGATTATGATCTTGTCCGTGATCGGATTTTAGAGATTGCGACCGCGCGCCATTATGATTTGCAGGAAACCCTCGCCCGCGCTTTGTTTGACGCGCTTGCGGCCCTTGATCATGTGCGGCATGTGCGTATTCGCACCGCCAAGCCGGACGCTTATGCTGATTGTGACTTTATCGCCTATCAGCTGGCCGGTGCGTCGCAGCCTTAACTGGCCTCAAGCCGATCAAGCTTGGCCTTTAGCTGGTCGAATTCGTCACGGATCAGCCGTAAATGGTCGGGCCCGTCCGCTTCAGCGCCTGAGCGGATGCTGTCAAGGCTGGCGCCAAGCGCATCCTCGGCGCGGTTTTGATGGTTCAAAAAGGCGTTCATGGTCCGCTCAAGATAGCGCGACAGGATTGGTTCCATGCGGTCGCCATAAAAGCGGATCAGTTGGCGCAACACACCGATGGGCAACATTTGATGCCCTTCTGATTCGATGTCGAGAATGATCTGGACAAGAGTGAGTCGTGTCAGGTCTTGCCCGCTGGCCACGTCAACCACGCGAAAGTCGATATCGGCCTTGACCATGGTGGCGAGGTCCTCGATGGTGACATAGCGCGAGGCGCTGGTGTCATAGAGGCGTCGATTCGCATATTTGCGAATCACGATCATATCTTGGTTTGATTGAGACGGCATCGATATCCCGTGTTTGGTGAAGCCCGACACAGCTAGCAGACCTTGGGCGTGAACGCAATGTTGCAGTGCAAAATATTTTTTTGCAGACTAGAGGGCCGAATATCGTCCTGGCAATGCAACGCAACAAAGGAAACCGACCGGCAATGTTTGATGACATCACCGCGTTCCGGGCATTTTACCAAAGCCCGCTTGGGCGCCGTGTGGCCAGCGCGGTCAAGCAGCATAGTCAGCCATTCTGGCAGGGCATGGCCAGGCTCAATTGTGGATTTTGCGGCTATGGACCGCCTTTTGTCGACAATGATCCGCGTCTTGTGGGGCTGATGCCGGCACGGCGTGGGGCGGTGGTGTGGCCCACGGGCAGTCCCGGCCGGACATGCCTTGTCGATACCAACGGCTTGCCGTTCCCGGACGTGTTTTTTGACAGGTTACTGCTGGTCCATGCGCTTGAGTTTGAGGCTGACCCGGGACGATTGCTCGATGAATGCTGGCGCTGTCTTGATGGCTCTGGCCGGCTGTTGGTGGTTGTGCCAAATCGCCGTGGCCTGTGGGCTCGGGCTGAACGGACGCCGTTTGGGCATGGCCAGCCCTATTCACGCCGACAGTTGCGCAGATTGCTGGAAAGCCATGGGTTTATCCCGCGTTCTACCGCGCGGGCGGTGTTTATCCCGCCATTTGCCAATCGGTTGGTGTTGCGGTTCGCCCCGACGCTGGAACGGGTTGGTGCTGTCTGGTGGCCGGCAATGGGCGGCGTTATCCTTGTTGAGGCCGAAAAAATGCTCTATGCGCCATCGGGAACGCGGCGCGCGCAGCCCCAAAGGATGCGCGCCAGACCGGTGCTGGCCGGGCAGACCAGCGGTCATATCGCGCCAAACGGCTGAATGTTCTATGCTGTGCAAATTTGACTGGTCAAGATGGCTTGCAAACCCTAGCCTTGGGACGATTCGGCGAATGGTGGGTGGCACAGGGTGACGGGTATGAGTGAAGATCTTGGTAAATTGCGTGATGCCATTGACCTGATTGACCGCGAGGTTTTAGCGGCATTAGCGCGCCGGATGCAGCTTTCGGACAAGGTGATTGCTGCCAAGGGCGGGGTCGCGGCATTCCGGCCCGGACGCGAGGCACAGCTGGTGCGCCAGCTGGTGGCGACCTGCCGTGATTCGGGGTTGGATCTGGCGCCGGCGGTGGTACTTGGAATCTGGCGACAAATTATGGCGGCCAGCCTTGGCCGTCAAAATGGCGGGTTGACCTGTGCGGTGCATCCGGATGCGTTGGCGGCCGCGGTCTGGCATATGGGCGCGATGGTTGAGATGAGCCATGCGGCTGATCTTACGACCTTGCTGGGCCGGTTGGCCGATGGGTCATGCCGCTATGCGCTGGTGCCGGCGACCGGCGACCTTGCGGCTTTGGCGGCTGTCTTGGCGGCCCATAACGGGCTGTATGTTATGGCGCGAACACCGCTTTTCGATATGCCGGCGATCCCGCCCGCTTTTATCATCGCCACTTACCTTCCTGATCCGTCCGGCGATGACATTAGTCTGTTTTTGTCCGAAACGGCGACGGCGACGCTTGATATTGTCGCGGTTGACGGGTACCACGATGCGGCGCCAGACAATCTGGTTGGGGCACGACTTGTGGGGATCTATGCCCGCTGATATCGGGGTTTAAGATGGGGCCGGATCGTCATCACAATGCCTTGGGATGTGGTGACCGGTTTTAACGGACATGAAGCGATGACAGTGATCTATGACAAAATAACGATTATCGGCATGGGGCTGATTGGCGCGTCACTTGCCTTGGCGGCGCGGCGCGGCGCTGTGGCTGGCGAGATCACCGGCAGTGATTCAAACCCCGATGTTGAAGCGGCGGTGAAACGATTGCATTTGACCGACCGGTTTCATGCCGATGCGGCGGCGGCGGTGACAACGGCTGATCTGGTGATTATGGCGGTGCCGGTGGGGGCTATCGGGGCGCTAGCGGGCAAGATTATTCCGCATATGAAACCGGGGGCGGTATTGACCGACACCGGATCAACCAAGGCATCGGTGCTTCGTGACGTGGCACCGCATCTGCGGGACGATATTGTCTGGCTGCCATCGCACCCGCTTGCCGGTACCGAATATTCCGGCCCGGAAGCCGGCTTTGCCAGCTTGTTTGACAAACGCTATTGGCTGATTTTGCCGGGTGATGCTGCCAGCGATGAGGTCGCCCGTTTTGACGCGTTTATCAGTGGCCTTGGTGCGGTGACCGAACATATGACGGCCGAGTATCACGACAAGGTGCTGGCCTTGACATCGCATCTGCCGCATTTGATTGCCTATACCATTGTTGGTACGGCGGTTGATCTTGAACAACAGTTGAAAAATGATGTGATTCGTTTTTCGGCATCAGGCTTTCGCGACTTCACCCGTATTGCGGCCTCGGATCCGGTCATGTGGCGCGACGTGTTTATGAACAATGATGCGGCGGTTCTGGAAATGCTGCAACGGTTCAGCGAGGATCTGAGCTATCTTCAACGGGCTATTCGGTGGCATGAAGGCGACAAGCTGGAGGCGTTGTTTACCCGCACGAGGGAAATTCGGCGCTCGATTATTGATGCCGGTCAGGACTAGCCGGGACGGCGGATCGATTCGGCCAGATATTTTGCATATTCCCGGCCAAGCAGGCGCAGGATAGACGGCTGGTACCACCAGTTTTGCAGGGTGAGATCGTACGGGCTAACCGGCCAGAAAATAAATCCGATATCCGGCATTTGCAGCGTGAAGATTTGCGCCGCCCGTGGCATGTGGTAATTGGCGGTGACCAGTAATACGGATCTGATCTGGTTTCGGGCGCTCCAGCTTTGCGCCGCCACCGCATTGCCGCGGGTGTCGCCAGCCTGAAATTCAAGCTCGACACAACAATCAAACAGTGATGTGCCGTGGTGATCCAGCCCCAGTTCGCGCGCCAGAATGGCTTTGTTCACGCCGTTACCAACCCCCGATACCAGCATTTTCGTCGACCGGCCGGCCTGCAATAGCGCAAAGCCGGTGGCAAGCCGTTGCTGGCCTCCGGTAATCACCACAATCCCGTCGGCACGGGCCGGAGCGTCGGGCGGTGTCTTTGGCAAGGTCAGGACAAAATGCTGAAATCCGGCAATCAGGCTGAACAGGATAACAACACTGATACCGGCGCACCATTTGCCGGCCCGCATAAGCGCCCCTGATTTTGTTGAACGTCGCGCCATCATGGCTTGCTGGTCCCTTGGGTCCCTTGTCTCCTTTTACGGCGATGATAGCCGCCGGACACAATGATCGTCAAAATCTCAGGCAGGCTGGCCGTCTATTTGCCATCAATGCCGGTAAAATCGGGGATTGTTTCATCGGCAATCAGCGCCTCAATCGGCCGTGCAGCCCGCAACAAATGGGGGGTGCCATCATGGACCAACAGCTCGGCGGCGGGAGACCGGCTATTGTAATAGGACGCCATCACCGCCCCATAGGCACCGGCTGACAGAACGGCCAGCTGTGCGCCGCTGGCGATCTCTGGCAAGTCACGATCAAGCCCAAGATAGTCACCCGTTTCACAAATGGGCCCGACAATATCGGCAGGTCCGGCCGGCTTACCCGGCGCTGCTACCGGTACAATATTGTGATAGGCCTCGTAAAGTGTTGGCCGTAATAGATCATTCATCGCCGCATCGGTAATCACAAAGCGTTTACCATCGCCCTGTTTGACATGAATGACACGGGTGACAAGAACACCATTATTGGCGATAATCGACCGGCCTGGCTCAAAGCCAAGATCGTAGCCTTGGCCCTTGAACAATGATGTGACAAGCGTGCCATAGCCGTTGAAATCGGGTGCGCTGCCCGTCTCATAATCGACCCCGATACCGCCCCCAAGGTCAAGCCCCGGTACCGGCAAGCCGCTTGATCGCAGGCCGTTGGCAAGGTCCAGAAGCGCCTTATAGGCGCGTTCAAACGGGGCAAGATCACGGATTTGCGACCCGATATGCACCGCGAGGCCGGTGGGCTTGATATGAGCGTCATCGGCAAGACGACGATAAAGATCGGCGGCTTCATTCTGATAGGTTGAAATGCCAAATTTTGTATCGCGTTGACCGGTAGAAATTTTCCTGTGGGTCGCCGGGTCGACATCGACATTGACCCGCAAGGCGACCGACGCCACCACACCAAGGCTGGCCGCTACGCGGCTGATCGCATCCAATTCGGGCGCCGATTCGGCATTGATCTGCCCAATTCCTGCCACCAATGCCTGCCGAATTTCATCATCGGTCTTGCCAACCCCCGAAAACACCATATCGGCCGGCGCAATACCTGCCGCCACGGCCCGCTTCATTTCGCCAATCGCAACGATATCGACGCCGCCCCCCAGCTTGCCGATCAGCGCCAAAACACCCAAGGCGGAATTGGCCTTCATGGCGAAATGCACCTTGCCTGATACGGGGGCCACCGCCTGTTGAAAGCTGGTGAATGTCGCGATGATACCGGCGCCAGAATAGACATAAAGGGGCGTGCCATAGGTGGCTGTCAGACTGGCCAAAGGCACCCCGTCAACGCACAGCTGCTGGTCTTCATTTCGGTGAAAAGCACACATGGGCTTGGATCTTTCAGGCTAGCTGGCGGGGGTGCTTGTTTGACTGCCGGCCGGGATCTGTGATGGGCGGTATGGATCGCCACGCTTGCCGCATGCGGCAAGACCAATCATTAGCATCAGGCCAACAAGACCGGTTACAATAAGGGTACGGAGCGTCATCATGATCCTCTTTTGCCAGATGCCTGTTGGCGGTTCAACCACTGATCCCAAAGCGTTGTCGCGCGTCACGAATGCGGGCGCGCACCTCGTCGGGGGCGGTACCCCCAAAACTTGTTCGCGCCGCAGCAGCGCTGGCAACGCTCAGTAATCCAGTGATATCGGCTTTGATCCGTGGCTCGATGGCCTGCATGTCAGCAAGCCGCATCTCGGCCAAATCAATCCCCGCGGCGGCGGCCTTGGCGACAATCGCGCCACTGGCATGATGTGCGGCGCGGAATGGCATGCCCAATTCGCGTACCATATAGTCGGCCAGATCGGTGGCGGTTGGAAAGCCGGTGGTCAGCGCGGCCATCATCGCCGCCGGTTGCGGCGTCATGTCACGGATCATGCCGGTGGTCGCGGCCAGTGCCACCCCTAACGCATCGGCGGCATCGAACACGCCTTCTTTGTCTTCCTGCATATCCTTGCCATAGGCCAGCGGCAGGCCCTTCAGCACAATCAGCAGGCCGCTTAATGCGCCAATGATCCGGCCAGGCTTGGCGCGTACCAGTTCAGCGGCATCGGGATTTCGCTTTTGCGGCATGATGGATGACCCGGTGGTAAAGGCATCTGACAATGCGATAAAGCCGAACCGGTCGGATGACCAAATAACCAGCTCTTCGGCAAAGCGAGACAGATGCACCGAACAGATGGCGGCGGCGGCCAGAAATTCCAGCGCAAAATCCCGATCAGACACCGCATCCATCGCATTGGCGGCGGGGCGATCAAACCCTAATGTTGACGCGGTCATATGGCGGTCGATCGGAAAGGACGTCCCCGCCAAGGCAGCAGCACCAAGCGGCGATTCATTCAGCCGTTTACGCGCATCGGCAAACCGGCCGCGGTCACGCCCCAGCATTTCGACATAGGCCATCAGATGAAAGCCAAATGTCACCGGTTGGGCGGTCTGCAAATGGGTGAATCCGGGCATCAACAAATCGGCGTGGGCTTCGGCCTGATCAAGCAGCGCCGCTTGCATATCGGCTAGGGCCAAATCGACCGAATCAAGAAGATCGCGCACCCATAATTTGAAATCGGTAGCCACCTGATCATTGCGCGACCGGGCGGTATGAAGCCGCCGTGCTGGCTCGCCAATCAAGGCGGCAAGGCGGGACTCGATATTCATATGAATATCTTCCAGCGATTCAGAAAAGGCAAATTGTCCGGCCGCAATTTCGCTGCCGATCTGGTCAAGCCCTTGATGGATGGCGGCGCAATCATCATCGGAGATAATATTGGTCGATGCCAGCATGCTGGCATGGGCTTTGGATCCGGCAATATCCTGACGGTACAGCCGCTTGTCATAGCTGATCGATGCATTGATATCCTGCATCAGTTGTGACGGCCCGCTTGAGAAGCGACCGCCCCAGATGCTAGACTTGTCGGCGTTACTCTGTTTGCTCATGGTTTCAACCAGATCAGTGAAAAATCTCATGACTTATACGCGGCTTTTGCCAAATTTTCAGCCAAAATCGAAATTCTGCGGACGGCGTCAGTTTATCGGCGGCATGATGGCGCTGGTTGGGGCATGCGGGTTTGGCGGTGCTTATACGGCGGCGGCGGCGGATAGGTCTGCCCCGCAATCAGGTCCGGCCCCGTCGATGACAGTGCCGATCACTGATAAGGCAGGTAACGCGATCCGCCTTGAGCGCTACCGCGGCACTCCGCTTTTGATCAATTTCTGGGCAACCTGGTGTCCGCCTTGTGTTGCCGAATTGCCGGCGCTTGACCGGGCCGCCACCGCCCTTGCCGGCAGTGTGACGGTGCTATTGGTGTCGGTTGATCGTGGCGGTAGCGCAAAAGCCCTACCTTTTTTGGAGCAGCGCGCGATCAGCACGCCGGTCATCGGGTTCGATCCCAAAGCCGCGCTGTCGCGTGAAATGGGTGTACGCGGCTTGCCGACGACATTTCTGATCGATGCGAATCAGGCGCACAGCTGGTCTTATCTTGGCCCGCGAGACTGGGACCAGCCTGACATGCTGAACAGCATCCGCGCCCTGCTGGGTATTAAATCAACAACGTAAAAAGGCGGTGTCGCAACACCGCCCTTTCCATTGGTTTCGTGGTGATCAAGACTGACCCCGCTTTACGGGATGATCAGCCAAGCTCTTTTTCGAGTGCCGGTACCGCGTCAAACAGATCAGCGACAAGCCCGTAATCGGCAACTTGGAAGATTGGTGCTTCTTCATCCTTGTTGATCGCGACAATGACCTTGCTGTCTTTCATTCCGGCAAGGTGCTGAATTGCCCCCGAAATGCCAACCGCGATATAAAGCTCAGGCGCGACAACTTTACCGGTTTGGCCGACCTGATAATCATTCGGCACAAAGCCGGCATCAACCGCTGCCCGCGACGCGCCAACGGCGGCCCCAAGCTTGTCGGCAACTTTTTCCAGCATCGCGAAATTGGCCCCGTCCTGCATACCGCGCCCCCCCGATACAACGATCGATGCGGATGTCAGTTCAGGCCGTTCCGAACTTGATAGTTCGGATTTGACATAGCTGGAGAGGCCGGCATCGCCGGTGCCGCTGGTTGATTCGATGGCGGCGTTACCGCCGGTGGCGGCGGCCGCTTCAAACGCGGTGCTGCGGACCGTGATCACCTTGACTGCTTCGGCCGATGACACGGTGGCCAGCGCGTTGCCGGCATAGATCGGCCGCTTGAAGCTGTCGGCATCGATCACCGCGATAATATCCGAGATTTGCATCACATCAAGAAGCGCTGCCACCCGCGGCATAATGTTTTTGCCGCTGGTTGTGGCGGGCGCCAAAAGATGGCTGTACCCGCTGGCAAGACCAACGATCAGCGGGGCGATATTTTCCGCCAGCCCGTGGGCATAGGCCGCGTCATCGGCGGTCAACACCTTGGACACGCCAGCAATTGCCGCGGCAGCAGCAGCGACGGTCCCGCTGGTATCGCCGGCAACAAGCAAATGGATGTCACCGTCAATCTGGCTGGCAGCGGTTACCGTGTTCAATGTGGCCGCATTCAGCTGGCCATTATCATGTTCGGTCAGGATCAGGATGCTCATTGGTTATATCACCTTTGCTTCATTTTTCAGCTTGCCAACCAGTTCGGCTACATCGGCGACCTTGATACCGGCGGCGCGTGCGGCAGGTTCTTCTACCTTGGCGATGGTCAAGCGGGGTGTGATATCGACGCCAAGATCAGCCACAGCGAGGCTGTCCAGCGGCTTTTTCTTGGCTTTCATAATATTTGGCAGTGACGCGTAACGCGGTTCGTTCAGGCGCAAATCAACGGTCACGATGGCGGGCATTTTTACCTCGATATGTTCAAGGCCACCATCCACCTCGCGGGTGACTTTGGCGGTGTCGCCGGCCAGTTCCAACGCCGATGCAAAGGTGCCTTGCGACCAGCCAAGCAATGCCGATAGCATCTGTCCGGTTTGGTTGGAATCATCATCGATCGCTTGTTTGCCAAGCAACACCAGCCCCGGTGTTTCTTGATCGACCACTGCCTTCAGTAGTTTGGCAACGGCCAGCGGTTCGATATCATGCGGTGTGTCAATATGGATGCCCCGATCGGCGCCCATCGCCAGCGCGGTGCGGATGGTTTCCTGATTCTGGCTTGGCCCGATCGATACCGCGACAACTTCGTCAGCACCGCCCGCTTCTTTAATCCGCAAGGCTTGCTCAACGGCGATTTCGTCAAACGGGTTCATCGCCATTTTGACATTAGCCAACTCGACGCCGGTTTGATCCGGCTTGACCCGTACTTTAACATTATAATCAATTACCCGTTTGACCGGGACCAGAATCTTCATTGCCTTCACCTCCGTCTTCAAAGCCTCGCTAACCTATCGGGGCTTGTGATCAAATACCAGCCTATTTCTGCCCTGAATTTTGTCCGGGCCGCCATAAAATATCAGTTTTTCCGTTGTCATTCAGATGCCGGGCCAACACGAACAAATGATCTGACAGGCGATTGATATAGCGCAGCGCGTCATTATTGACGACTTCGGTAGCGGCCAGTTGGGTCATCTGTCTTTCGGCACGTCTGGTTACAGTACGGGCCAGATGCAGCCACGCTGACGCCGCGCTACCACCTGGTAGAATGAACGAGCTAAGCGGTGCCAGTGATGCATTCATCTGGTCAATTTCGGCTTCAAGGCGGGTGACCTGCTCATCGGTGATCCGCAAGGCCGGCTTGTCAGTTTCTGGTGTCGCAATATCGGCACCAAGGTCGAAAAGATCATTTTGAATGCGCGCCAGCATTGCATCGGCAGCGGCGTTGTTGGCAGTGTGCAAACGGGCAAGGCCGATGGCCGAATTGGCCTCATCAACATCACCGAACGCCGATGGGCGCAGCGCATGTTTAGCCACACGCGTACCATTCACAAGACTGGTTTCACCATCATCGCCGGTGCGGGTGTAAATCTTGTTTAGCTTTACCATCGTTTGGTCTCCCCTCTATCGGGTGTGTTTCAGCGAACTGACGATAGTGATCATTAGGATAGAATGTGGTCCGGCCCCGGATCGTCAGTTACCGTTTTGGCGTAACCACATCAACACCAAAATCAGAATCAAAGCCAGCGCTTGGAAAATAATGCGATAGCGCATGATGCGGTTCGAATGTTTGACATTATACGCCCCGCCGCGCGCCATGGTGATGACGCCCCATGCCAGAATACCGGCCACGATACATAAAGCGATGCTCAGAACAATAAGATCAAATCCCATGCTGGTGAAGATCCTTCAAAAACGCAACAAAACGATTATACCGCCGATATCCGACTATCTATCAGATATCATCAATGATGACGCCGTGACGCCGTGACGCAGCCACCACCGTATTGCGCAACAGGCAGGCAATGGTCATTGGCCCAACGCCACCCGGCACTGGTGTTATTGCCCCGGCAACGCGGCGCGCCGCGGCATAGTCAACATCGCCGGTCAGGCGGAACTTGCCGGCCCCACGATCCGGCGCGGCAACCCGGTTGATGCCAACATCAATCACAACCGCCCCAGGTTTGATATAATCGGCGGTAATCATCTCGGGCCGGCCCACCGCCGCCACCAAAATATCGGCCTGTCGGCACAGGGCTGGTAAATCATCGCTCCGCGAATGGGCGATGGTTACGGTGCAATGCGCCGCCAGCAGTAATTGTGCCATCGGCTTGCCAACAATATTGGACCGGCCAACAACCACCGCATGCCGTCCGGCAAGGTCACCAAGCTGGTCTTTTAACAGCAGAATACAACCATAGGGTGTACAGGGTACCAATGCTGGCTGGCCAGTGGCCAACCGGCCGACATTGACCATATGAAACCCATCAACGTCCTTGTCTGGATTGATCGCATTGATCACCGCCAGTTCGTCAAGCTGTGGCGGCAGCGGCATTTGCACCAGAATCCCATCGACCAACGCATCATGGTTCAATTGGTCGATAAGCGCCATCAATGCGGATTGGCTGGTATCGGCGGCAAGCCGGTGTTCGATTGACCGCATGCCGGCGGCTGTCGTGGTGGCAATTTTATTGCGAACATAAACAGCACTTGCCGGATCATCGCCAACCAGCACCACCGCAAGGCCGGGCGCGGTGCCGGTTGCGGCGCCAATTTTGGCGGCCTCGTTCGCGACCTTGGCCACCAGCGTTTCCGCAAACTGCTTGCCATCGATACGCTTAGCCTCGGTCATGATCGCTGCTTCTACCATATGATGTCCTAAGGTTGGTCGGCTGGTGCGCCGCGACTGCGTGGGGACCCGCTGTCTAGCCGACGGTGAAACTATATAAAAGGTTACGCAAAAACTGCGCCGCCAAAAACAAAATGATTGGGCTGATATCGATCGCGCCAAGATCGGGCAGGATACGGCGAATAGGCTGTAACAGCGGTTCATGAAGCCGGGCCAGCAAATCATTGATCATACGGACTGCCGGCTGCCACGGATTGACGATCCGAAATGCCACAAGCCAACCGATGATAAGATAAGCAAGCAACGACCAAATATAGAGATTGATGATCTGGTCAATAAGCATCACAAGGGCATACATGAAATGTCGCGTGTCCCATTTTTGCATTGATGATACGAGACAACTGTCCCGCGGTGCCGGCTGCACTATACTCAATTGGCCAACCGAATGGCAACAAAAGTTGCATCGTGGCATCTGCCAAAACATTTGGCCGAAACACTTGAAAGCATCCGGGTGATCGCGTACATCCCCTGTCATGAATGATGATCAACCGACAAAAAAGCCGCCGCTTTGGGGCGTAGGATATGGGCGTTCACGATATTGGCGCGTGCTTCTTGCCGCTCTCGCCTTTGTCGGGGTGGCCGTGGCGGTTTTCGTGATATCTGACCGTTATGCTGCAAAAACAGCAACCGGTTTTCCAAATTTGCAAGATTATCACTTTACCTTGACCGATCAATATGGTGCGCCAACTGGACCCGAGCGTTTTGCGGGACGGCCGTTGGCGCTGTTTTTCGGCTTTACCTATTGCCCTGACATTTGCCCGACAACGCTGACCATGTTGGCGGCGGCGCGCGACGAGCTGGCGGCTGGCGGCACCGATATGTCGGCCTTAGCGATTGCGTTTGTGACCGTTGACCCGGAACGCGATACGCCACAACAGCTTGGTCAATATCTTGGTCTATTTGATCTTGATGTGGTCGGCTTGACTGGAGATCCGGCAGATGTGCGCGCGGTATTGAAACAATTTGGTATTTACGCCAAGAAAGTCGATCATGGTGACGGCGACTATCTTTATGATCACAGTGCAGCGGTTTATCTGTATCGCGCGGATGGCCGATTCAAGGGTACGATTGTGCATAATGAACCACCCGAATTTATCAATGAAAAATTGAAATCATTGATGCGCTAAGGCGGTAGATTGCCAGCGGCGAGATATTTGTTCCTGTTGAAACCTTTGTCGCCGATGAGACTATGGTTGGCAAGAGTCAACTGACCGGTCGCGAGCAAGAGGTGTTAGAAGGGCTTCTTGGCGGCAATTCTAACAAGGAAATCGCCCGCAAATTGCGGTTGAGCGAGGTGACCATCAATCATCATCTAAAAAGTTTGCGGTCCAAACTTGGCGCCTGCAACCGCACCCATGCTGTGTGTCGTGCCATTGAGCTTGGTATTGGCGGCTAGGCTTGACCCACATCAATCCAACCGGCCCAACCTAATAATTTCGACCAGATAATCCTGACCAGACGATCCCGGCTGCATGCCCATAGGCATAGGGCCCAGATGACTGGGCCCTGTTTTTAGGTGTTAGTCGCCACGGTTTTGCCGATTGTCGACAAGGTCATCAACCACAGCCGGATCGGTCAGGGTTGATGTATCACCAAGCTGGTCATATTCATTGG
>JAYOFA010000017.1:0-35783 GCA_038116935.1 Puniceispirillum sp. (SeqCode)
CTATCTTTAGTCATTGATTTTACGAAATAATCCAGCCTCTCCCTTAAAGGAAAGGACATGTGTTTGCTATGGTTTAGGTGGTAGTGGCAGCAGCTGGAAGCCGCTACCCTGTACTATAGGTGACTAGTAACTAGTGCGTGTCTTACCTAATGTGCCACCTAACTTTCGACCTTGGGTGTGCCCAGTATTTCTCTATAGGTACGGGATAACTTAAGAGCGGCTATGAATTTCCAACCACTTCATTCTAATTAGAAATCGGGTGAGGGACGACTAAAGTGACTATGGCTGTCGCTACCTCTGTCTTTCAAATAGTTGTGGTCGTCTGAGGTGAGAAAATCCTGCACATCATCTTACGCAAGGTAACGGGATCCAGAGGTGGCCCCGCTCATTATCAGTTTGATCTGCTGACGAGAGTTTCGGCTCGTACATAGGCAACCCCAGAGTTGTCTGCGCGTCTTCTAAATCCCGATTGTCTGACAAGGGTCACCGTCGGCACCAATAAAAATCTGATGTAACAGACGTGACTTCGGTCACTCTCTGGTCACTCTTGGGCTGCTTTTTCGAGTGACAGGGGTGTATTTGGGTCGTTAAAATCCAGACGAGAACAACCAACCGACACAGGCTGTGATCGAGGGTATGCTTCGGAAAACTGATTGAAGAGTTATGGCGCGCTCGGGAAGATTCGAACTCCCGACCCCCAGATTCGTAGTCTGGTGCTCTATCCAGCTGAGCTACGAGCGCATCGTGACCGGTTGGTTGACGGCTGTGGAACCAAAGCCCCGTCCGATCTATCGGCCGCACCATAGGTCAAGGCCGCATGGCTTGCAAGTGAATAGTTGCATCCCGCGATCATGATGACGGGCTTTACAGCCGTTGCCGGCTGCCGATATGATGGCAGCGCCGGCGCCGTGCGGGTTGCCTTACCAACCTGCGCGGACCGTTCACATCACCGCCACAGCCTCGCCCCTATCCATAAAGGACCCCGAACATGACCGACCAGCGCACTAAATCTTTTCCGGTATCTTGGGAGGAACTGCATCGAACATCAAAGGCCTTGGCATGGCGGCTTCTTGAATTGGGGCCGTTTGAAGGGTTGATCGCGGTGACAAGAGGAGGCCTTGTCCCGGCTGCTATTGTTGCCAGGGAGTTGGAAGTGCGGTTGATTGATACGGCCTGCATTTCGTCCTATCACGGCAATCAGCGCGGCAAGCTTGATGTGTTAAAGCCATCAGCGATGGCTGGCGATGGCACTGGTTGGTTGATTGTCGACGACCTTGTCGATACGGGTGAAACCGCCAAGGCGTTGCGTAGCCTTATGCCAAAGGCGCATTTTGCCACCGTCTATGCCAAACCCGCGGGCCGGCCTCTGGTTGATACATTTGTGACCGAAGTATCGCAGGACACATGGATTTTCTTCCCATGGGATCTAGAGCCACAGCCGTCAACCCCGATCATCGGCCAGCGCGGCTGACCCAGGGGTGATGACTGCGCTGTCCACGACAGTGGCGGTGGCCGGTAATTCCTGCCAAGGACCGATCTGTTTCTGGCCAAGGCTGGGGAAGACACTGGTTGGGAACTGGATTCGGAACTCAGAACCGTCGCGATTTGACCGGCTAAGCCGCAACATACCACCATGTGCGACGGCCAGATCGCGTGATATGGCAAGGCCCAATCCACCGCCGCCGCCTTGCCGACTTTTGAACGGCGAAAACAGCGTGGCCCAATTGTCGCGCGCGATTCCGTGGCCATTGTCACTGATATCCACCAGTGCCAGATGGCCGACCTGCCACACCTCAACCCATAGGTCGGTGGCACCGGCGGTGCCGGCATTGCGCGCCAGATTTAGAAAAACGCGCCGCATCATACCGCGGTCAGCATGCATCATTTGCGGGCCTTTATAATGCAAGGTCAATAATGACGCCTGCCTGATCTCGACCAACAGCGCCGCAAGATCAAATTCCTCCCATTGCGGCGTTGGGGTCTGTGCCAGATAATCCAGCATCGATTGGCATAAATCGACCGCTTGTTCGAGCGACTGCATCACCAAAGGCGCCGAACGCCTGACGTTTATGTCATCGGATTGCATCAATGCATCCGACACCAAAGTGGCCGAACTCAATACATTGCGAATGTCATGGTTAATCTTGGCAACAGCCTCGCCGATATCGGCCAATCTTTCGTGCTGACGGTAGGCGCGTAACATATTGCTCTGCAGGCTTTCAACGGCGGCGCCGACCCGCTGCATTTCGCCAGTTTTTTGCAGGCTTTTCGGCACGTTTTGAATAACGGTGGGATCATCGGCGATCAGCATCAGCGTGTCCAGCAAATCACGCATCGGACGCTGGTGAAAGCGGCGGTGCAGCCAAAAGGCAGCGGCGAGCGCCGGCAAGCTTGCCAGCATCACCAGCAAAATAACCATCGGGGCGCGATGCAGGGTATCATGGTAAATGGTGGACTGATCGATGGTAAACCCGACCAGCTGGCCGTCAATATGGCCAACCAGCTCTAGCGGATCATTGACCAATGATATGATCATGCGCGCTGTATCCATAATCTGGCCAAAGCCGGTATTCTGCGAAACGACATGACGTGACACAGGCATGTTGATATGGCTGAAAATAATGGTTTTATCGGCCTGTTCCCAGGTCAGCGCGTTGATATCGGCGCCAAGAGGGTAAATGCGGACCTGCAGCAGGCTGTGATCATTATATTTGGCGATCGCGGCCGGGCTATTCATCGATTGAGATAGCGCTCGGGCTTTGACATAGCGGTCGGCATATTTAGACCATTCATTATGGATGTGATGATTGCGAATCATCGATATCGGCAACAGGCTGGTTAACAGCACAATGCCAATAGCGGCCAAAGTGAAAATGAAGATTTTTACCGAAACAGGAAGTGTCCGTTTTTGTGCCATTTGACGTTGCAGCCCTATAGTAAAACGCATCACCCCCTGATCACAGGCCAGACAATAGAGTAGGCCGATTAGTAAATTAGACAAAATTTGCCTAACAAGGCGGCGTAAATTACTGGCAAGATGAACCAAAGTGATACCAAATCTGTCAGCGTAATCGCTGTTTTAACGGGGTGTCGAAATGGGCTGGCCTGTTGCCACCGGATTTGGGCGTCAAAATGGCTGTTAAAATGGGCCTCATGGGGGCCATTCAGGGGCGTGCGATGGTGAATCTGATTGACAGACCCATAGAAGGCGGCCTATACCGCGCATTCAGTGTTTTTCGAGATATCAACAGCCATAAAGGAGCGTTCAGATGAAACGCACCTATCAGCCAAGTGTTCTGGTTCGCAAGCGTCGCCACGGGTTTCGTGCGCGGATGGCCACCGTTGGTGGTCGCCGGGTTATCCAAGCGCGTCGTGCCAAGGGTCGTGCACGCCTGTCGGCCTAGGGCCGTTTGTCGTCAAGATACCCTTGTCCGGTGTCTGTGATGAACACAATTCCTTCGCGTGCCGGCTTTGTCGCGGCACGGGTGAAAGGCCAAAAGGCGCTTGCCAAAGGCATGGTGATCCAAGCCGTTAAAACGGGACATCCCGGATGGCGGCTTGGCCTTACAGCAACAAAAAAAATCGGAAATGCGGTGATCCGGAACCGGGCGCGGCGGCGGCTTCGTGCGGTGGCACGGCACTATCTGGCGCCATTGGCGCGGCCCGGTGTCGATTATGTGTTGATTGCTCGCCATGATACCGCCGTGGTTGCTTGGGATGATCTTGTTGCCGGCCTGCCAAAGGTGGTACGTTATATCCATGGCTGTCTTGACAAGGCGCCCGGCGCTGACAACGGATGCTGACCCAAGATAAACGGGGCTAGATATGATGACAAAGCGCCCGGATAATAGGCCAAAACACCCGCTGACGGTGATGATTCTGGGGCTTATTGGTCTTTATAGATTGGTTTTGTCACCCCTTTTTGGCGCCAATTGCCGGTATCTTCCCACCTGCTCGCAATATGCAAAAGACGCGGTAATCGAACATGGCCCCTTGCATGGATCTTACTATGCGCTAAAACGTATCCTGCGATGCCACCCTTGGGCGGAACCGGCACATGATCCGGTGCCCCCAGCCCGTCGCGCGGTCAAGGATGGCGACACGAAACAAAGCCGATAAAGGTGAAGGTTAGCTGAATGAAACCTGAAAATCGCAATTTGATCCTGGCGGTTGTGCTGTCAATGGCCGTCCTGTTTGGCTGGCAGATCATGGTGGTGCAGCCGGAAATTGAAAAAGAACAGGCGCGCCTTGATATGATGGCCAAACAGGCCCGCGAATCGGGTCAAGCTGTTGATCCGGCTACACCTGCTGCCCCCGAGATGGGGGCGGTTGGCACACCACAGGTAGCGGCTGTTGCTGGGGCACCGATGAGCGAAGAGCGGCCAGCCGAAACCGCCAAACGTGTGATCATTGACGCACCGCTTGTCAAAGGGTCGTTTTCGTTACAAGGCGCGCGAATCGATGATATTATCCTGACCGGCTATCGCGAAACGCTAAAGTCTGATTCGGACAATATTCATTTCCTCAAAAAATTCAGTTCTGAATCCCCCTATTTTGCTGAATTTGGCTGGTCGGTGGCCGATAACAGCCAGCCAATGCCGAGCGCCAAGACGCTGTGGCAGGCTGATCGTACATTGTTGTCGCCGTCAAGCCCGGTCACCTTGCGCTGGGATAATGGTAAAGGCCTGACCTTTGTCCGGAAAATCTCGATCAATGACGATTACCTGATCACCTATAATGATCAGGTTGAATCGCGCCTTGATCAGGCTGTTACCTTGTTCCCCTATGGTCTTGTGCGTCGTCAGGGCACACCCGCGACCAGTGGGCTCTATATCCTTCATGAAGGCCCGCTTGGTGTTTTTGATGAAACGCTGAATGAGCAGGATTACGGCGATCTGAAAGATGCTGGTGGGAATGGCATTACCGTAACGCCGACAAAGGCAGGCGGCTGGATCGGCATAACCGATAAATATTGGCTTGCCGCTTTGCTGCCATCACAGGCCGAAAAATTCTCGTTCAGTTTTAAGGCGCTGCCGGGCCGGTCTGACCGCTATCAGGTCGATTATATCGATCAAACTGGCATGACCCTCGCAGCTGGCGGCGTGGTGGCGGTTGAAGGGCGTCTTTTTGCCGGCGCCAAAAAAGTAGCGCTTCTTGACCAATATAAGGACAAATATGGTATCCCCAATTTCGATCTGGCGATCGATTTTGGCTGGTTCTATTTCCTGACCAAACCGTTCTTTTATGCGCTTAGCTGGCTGTATCAGCTTTTCGGCAATTTCGGTGTTGCCACTTTGGCCTTTACCGTGGTGGTCAAGCTGGCGTTTTTCCCACTGGCCAACAAATCCTATCATTCAATGGCCAAGATGCGGGTGTTGGCGCCAAAACTACAATCGCTTCGTGAGATTTATGGCGATGACCGGATGCGGCTCAATCAGGAAATGATGGCACTTTACAAGGCTGAAAAGGTCAACCCGGCGGCGGGTTGTTTGCCTGTATTGCTGCAAATTCCGGTGTTTTTTGCGCTTTATAAGGTGTTGTTTGTAACCATCGAGATGCGGCATGCCCCATTTTTCGGCTGGATTGCCGATTTGTCGGCGCCGGATCCGACATCGGTGTTTAACCTGTTCGGGATTCTGCCTTATTCGGTCGATTTCTTGCCGCCATTCCTGCAACTTGGCATATGGCCGATTCTGATGGGCGTCTCGATGTTCTTGCAAATGCGCTTGAACCCGGCCCCGCCTGATCCGGTGCAGGCCAAAATCTTCCAATTCATGCCACTGTTTTTCACCTTCTTGCTGGCGACGTTCCCGGCCGGGTTGGTGATTTACTGGACATGGAACAACCTGCTTTCAATGGCGCAGCAATGGTTCATTTTGAAGCGTGTGACGAAAGCGAGCTAGCGGCAAACATCGAAACGGGCCGGCTATTGTTTGCCGGCGTGTGCGACTTTGTGGCGGCGGCGAACAATATGAAGGCGCTGCCGCCGGCGACGCTGCCGGAACTATGTTTTGCTGGCCGCTCGAATGTTGGCAAATCATCACTGGTCAATGCGTTGACCGGGCGCAAGACCTTGGCCCGGACCTCGCAAACGCCGGGCCGTACGCGGCAGCTTATTTTTTTCAATCTGGCTGATCGGCTGCAACTGGTTGATCTGCCAGGGTATGGCTATGCCGCCGCCCCCAAAACCGATATCAAGGCTTGGACCAGCCTGACCCGTAAATTTCTTGCCGGTCGCCCGTCATTGCAGCGGGTGTTCCTGCTGATTGACAGCCGCCGCGGCATTGGCGCGGCTGACCGCGATATCATGACCTTGCTTGATGAAACCGCGGTATCTTGGGCGGTTGTTATGACCAAGGCTGACAAACAAAAGTCAGAGGCATTGCGTGCCGTTTGCGCGGCGACAGAAACTGCAATCAGCAAGCATGTGGCCGCCTATCCTGGATTGTTTCTCACATCATCACAGACCGGGGCTGGTATTGAGACATTGCGGGCGCATATGGCCGGGTTTGCGGTACCAAAACCCAGCTGATGTGGCGAAAACGGGTGCCTGTTGAAATAAATCCGCCCGTGACTATTGCGCTATTGGCAGGATTGCCGATAATCAGCGCGCATTTGACAGCCTGTTAGGGGCGAAATTTTGGGTCCGGCATGGTTTGGACCGGTGTGATAAAGGCGAAAATTATGGACAAGATAGCGCCCATTGCAGAACAAGATTTGCTGGCAAAGACCGGTATGTTGGTCGAGGCGCTGCCCTATATGCGCCGTTATTCGGGCAAAACGATCCTGATTAAATTTGGTGGTCATGCGATGGGCAAGGCCGACTATGTCAATGCCTTTGCTGCCGATATTGCCCTTCTTGACCAGGTTGGCGCCGCGCCGGTTGTGGTGCATGGCGGCGGACCGCAAATTGGCGATATGTTGAGCCGGCTAAAAATCGAATCCAATTTCATCGATGGCCTGCGGGTGACCGATGAAGCGACCATTTCAGTGGTCGAAATGGTGCTGGCTGGCGGCATCAACAAGGCGCTGGTGGCGGCGATTGCCAAGGCGGGTGGTCGTGCTGTTGGGGTGTCGGGCAAAGATGGCGGGCTGATCACCGCCCGTAAATTGCTGGCATCGGCCAAATCATCTGACAGTGCCATTCAACAGGCGGTTGATCTTGGATTTGTTGGCGAGCCGTCACATGTTGATACCACTGTTTTGAAGGCGCTGATGGCGCATCATCTGATTCCGGTGGTTGCCCCTGTCGGCAGCGGCGAGGACGGCAACACCTACAATATCAACGCCGATACCGCAGCCGGTGCGGTTGCCGCCGCGCTGAATGCCAAACGGATGCTGATGTTGACCGATGTGGCCGGCGTTCTTGATAAGGACGCTCAGCTTGTCAGTGAACTGACGATCAGCCAAGCCCGCGCGATGATTCGTGACGGGGTTGTTACCGGTGGCATGATTCCCAAGGTTGAAACCTGTATCGACGCGGTTGAAGGCGGGGTTGAAGGCGCGGTGATTATGGATGGGCGTGCGCCGCATGCGTTGCTTGTCGAATTGTTTACCGAACATGGTATGGGTACCATGATCGTCGCCGATTGATGCGTTTGCTGACGAGGAAATTACATGCCCCGCCACATCAATGATTTTCCCGCCGCCGATATTCAGGATTGGGTGTTTGATCTCGACAACACCATTTATCCGGCGGCAACCAACCTATTTCGGCGGGTATCGGTTCGCATTACCGAATTTGTCGCGGCGCATTATCAGGTGCCAGCCGACGAAGCACGGGTCATTCAAAAAGACCTGTTTCATCGCTATGGCACCACCATGCGCGGCATGATGACCGAGGAAAATATTGCGCCCAAAATATATCTGGATTTCGTGCATGATATTGACCTGACCGATCTAGATCATGACCATGAACTTGACGCGCTGTTGGCACGGCTTCCGGGCCGCAAGCATATTTTCACCAATGGTACCGTGCCGCATGCCGACAATATTCTTGGCGCCTATGGGCTGCGGCACCATTTCGACAAGATTTTTGATATCGTCGCGGCCGACTATATCCCCAAGCCCGAATCGTATGCCTTTGACCAGTTTTTTCAGCAAACCGGAATCAATCCGGCTGGCGCGGTGATGATCGAGGATATGGCGGCCAATCTGGAACCGGCGGCGGCGCGTGGCATGCGCACGGTGTGGCTGGCCAGCGATATTGGTTGGGCGGCGCGGGGCGCCGATGGTGCCCATGTGCATTATCGGGCTGATGATCTGAAAGGATTTTTGCGCGGATTAAATCTCTAGCCAAGATGCGCCCATGCATGGACGCCACCCGGCCCAAACGTTATAACTTATAAACCATCGGCAGCAGCCCACAACGCGGCATGTCGCCAGACGCAAGGAGAGACAAGATGGACCTGTCACAGCTTGAAACCGAAATTGATGCCGCATGGGATAATCGCGATGCGGTCAACAGCACCACCACCGGCGCGGTGCGCGATGCTGTGACGCATGCGCTTGAGATGCTTGACTCAGGCCAAGCCCGCGTTGCCGAACCGGTTGGAAACCACCAATGGAAAGTCAATCAATGGCTGAAAAAAGCAGTGCTGCTGTCATTCCGTTTGAATGACATGCAGGTGATCCCCAGCGGTATAAGCTATGCGCCGCTTGGCGAATCTGTGTGGTGGGACAAAGTGCCGCCCAAATTCAGCGGCTGGGATGAAGCCCGGTTTCGTGCCGCCGGCTTTCGCGCCGTGCCGGGGTGCGTGGTTCGCCATTCGGCCTTTATCGCGCCGAATGTTGTGATTATGCCCGGATTTGTCAATCTTGGGGCTTATGTCGACAGCGGCACCATGGTTGATACATGGGCAACGGTCGGGTCATGCGCGCAGATCGGCAAGAATGTGCATTTGTCGGGCGGCGTTGGCATTGGTGGTGTTCTTGAACCGCTTCAGGCCGGCCCAGTGATTATCGAGGATGATTGCTTTATCGGTGCCCGGTCTGAAGTTGTCGAAGGCGTGGTTGTCGAACAGGGGGCGGTATTGTCGATGGGGGTCTTTATTGGGGCCTCGACCAAGATTGTCGATCGTACGACCGGCGAAATTCATATGGGCCGGGTGCCGGCCTATTCGGTGGTGGTTCCTGGCACCTTGCCTGGCAAGCCACTTGCCGACGGCAGTCCGGGGCCATCATTGGCTTGTGCGGTGATCATTAAACAGGTTGATGAAAAAACCCGTGCCAAAACCTCGGTCAATGATTTGTTGCGAGACTGACAGCATGCCATCTCCGGCCATCGCCTTGGCGCAAGATTTGATCCGTTGCCCGTCGGTCACGCCGGTTGAAGGGGGCGCGCTTGATCTTCTTGAGGATCGTCTTGGGGCGCTTGGCTTTACGGTTGAACGGTTGGCGTTTGGATCCGGCCCGGCCCGCGTTGATAATCTCATTGCATGGCGCGGTAGGGGTGGCCCGCATTTCGCCTTTGCCGGCCATACTGATGTGGTGCCGGTTGGTGATCCGCAATTATGGCAGCATGACCCGTTTGGCGGTGCGCTTGTTGATGGCAAATTGTATGGCCGTGGCGCCGCTGATATGAAAGGCGCTGTGGCGGCGTTTGTTGCAGCGGTTGCCAGCTTTGTCGATGCGGTGCCTGATCACGAAGGTACGATCAGCTTGATCATCACCGGTGATGAAGAAGGCGATGCTGAATTTGGCACCGTAAAGCTGGTTGACTGGATGCGTGCCCATGACCGCGTTCCGGATTTTTGCCTTGTTGGTGAGCCGACAAATCCGGGCCAACTGGGTGAAATGATCAAGAATGGCCGGCGTGGCAGCCTGTCCTGCCGGCTACAGGTGGACGGGGTTCAAGGTCATGTCGCCTATCCGCATTTGGCTGACAATCCGATTACCCGTTTGGTCAAAATGCTGGCCCCGGTCAACGGCACCGACCTTGATGGCGGCAACGACCATTTTGATGTATCGACGGCCAATGTTACCGCGATCGATACCGGCAACGTGGCGGGCAATGTGATCCCAGCATCGGTCTCGGCCAATTTTAATATTCGTTTTAACACTGAACATACGGCCGATGGTTTGATTGGCTGGCTGGAAGAGCATTTCACCCGTATCGGTGGTCAGTGGCAGGCCGACTGGCGGGTTTCGGCCCATCCCTTTGTCACCCCGCCGGGGCCACATTTGACCGTGATCCGTGATGCGATTCAGGCGGTGACCGGGCAAGTGCCGGCGCTGTCGACAAGCGGTGGTACATCCGATGCCCGCTTTATCACCACGATCTGCCCGGTCGCCGAATTCGGTCTTGTCGGGAAAACCATGCATCAGACCGATGAGCATGTTGAGGCGGCCGATATTGATCGGCTGGCAGATATTTATGGCGAGATTTTACGCCGGTTTTTCAAGGTGCGTTTGTGATGGTGGCGCCGCGCAACGGGCTGTCGGCAGCGGCAATAATGGCGATGCTTGGCGTCACTTTACGGGTGATGCTGGGGCGCATCCCGGCCGTTGGTCATTTTCTGGCGACACCTGACGGCTTGTGGCAGGCGATTGGCGCATCGTTGCTGCTGACTGTTTTAGTATCGCTATACCCTGGATTGATGGCGACGCCGACGCTGTTCTTTACCAGCATCATTGTGCAGCTGATCGGGGTTTTGCTGCTGCTCTTGATGTTTCATCGGCTGTTGACCCGACTTGGCTGTGGCAACAAATTCTTGCCTTTTGCGGTACCGTTTTTGTGGATTGAAAACCTACAACAGTTGCTTGGCGGGATTGTTCAGAATCTGTTGGTGATGACCGGTGACCAGACCGTGCTGATTTTGATTCTGCCGTTGGCGATCTGGACGATTTATTGGCTGTGGCGTCTTGGCCGTGACATTATCGGGAAAGGTGGCGGCGTTGCGGCTGGTCTGGTTGTGCTGTCTTTTATGATCGATCTTGGGCTGCTGATGGTGCTTCAGTCACGGGTTGGCGGGGCAGGATAGTCGACACCGACAAGATATAACCCTTCGGCTGGCGCGGTTGGACCAGCCATCCGGCGATCAGCGGCGGCCAGTATTTTTGGTATATCGTCCGGCTGCCATTTGCCAACCCCGACCAAGGCCAGGCTACCAGTTATATTGCGGACCTGATGATGCAGGAATGATCGTGCTTCGGCATGAATGTGAATCTCTGCCCCGGCCGTCTCGACATCTAGCCGGTCCAATGTCCGGACAGGTGAATCGGCCTGGCAGTGGGTTGCGCGAAAGCTTGTGAAGTCATGCCTGCCAAGCAAATATTGGGCGGCTTCGGCCATGCGTTCAGCATCAAGCGGTAATTTATGATGCCAGACGCGTCCACGATTCAGCGCTGGCCGCTGCCGCTGCGGCAAAATGCGATAAAGATAGCGTCGCCTGATCGCATCAAAGCGGGCGTGAAAATCGGCCGCGACATCCTGGGCTGTACGGATCGTGATAGGCAGTTCGGCAAGATGGGCGTTTAACGCCTCTTGAACCCGGTTTGCCGAAAACCGGACCGGCACATCCAGATGTGCGGCTTGACCGGTTGCATGGACCCCGGCATCGGTTCGCCCAGCACCAGACACAGCCACCGGCGCGTTGACAAAAGCGGCGGCAGCGGCCTCGATTGCGCCCTGAACCGACAGGCCGTTATCCTGCCGCTGCCAGCCAACAAACGGTCCGCCATCATATTCGATGGTGATAAGAACCCGCCGTTTCATCGTGGTGCCATGTCGGATAGGCTAGCCAACGGCGCACCAACCACGAGGTTGCACCCATTCAAAAACGCATCGGCTGGCATCGGTTTTTTGCCTGCTGGCTGGACCGTGGTGACCGCAAAGGCGGCGTCACCACAGCGGATCAGCATCGCCCCATCAGCGTTTTTACCAAGGAAACAGCCAACCGGAAGATTGGTTGTGCCGTCTGGAATCGGGGCCGGATGTCCGGCCAACAGGCGCAACCGTCCCTTTGGCCCAATGCACCACGCGCCCGGAACCGGTGAAAAGGCCCGAATATGATAATCCAGCATTTTGGCGGGTTTTTGCCAGTCTATTTCAGCGTCGGCAGGACTAATCTTGGCCGCATAGATAATGCCATCTTCGGCTTGCGGGGTCGGGGTTGCCAGACTATCGGGCAGATTGTCGATCACCGCACCAAGACATGCGGCCGTCATCACGGCAAGCCGGTCATGAAGGCTGCCGGCTGTATCATCGGGTGCAATCGGCGTGCGCCTTGTCGCGACAACCGGCCCGGTATCAAGCCCGGCCTCCATCAGCATGGCCGCAACGCCTGTTTCCCGGTCGCCCGCCTCGATCGCCCGTTGAATCGGTGCGGCACCACGCCAGCGCGGCAACAATGAGGCATGACCGTTCAAGCAACCCCATCGCGGGATCGCCAGCACAGCTGGCGGCAGCAATAGCCCGTAAGCCACCACCACAAAAATATCGGCCTGATGTTGCGTTAATTGGCGGTGAACCGTGTCGGCCTTCAAATTGTCGGGGGTGAAGAGCGGCACATCATGGTCAAGCGCCCATGCGGCCACCGGGACCGGCCGTTCGGCCATACCGCGGCCAGATTTTTTGGCAGGCTGGCTATATACCGCGCACAAATCATGGGTGGCCGCGAGGCGCGCCACTGTTGGCACAGCAAAATCAGGGCTGCCCATAAACACAATCCTGGCGGGCTTGGTTGGGGGTGATGTGGGTTGAACGGCGGCTGGCGTGGGTGACATCGGACTGGTCCGGCTAGCTGTTTTTGGTCGCTTGCCGTAAATCCTTCATGGCCCGCCGCCAGATCATATCGCGTTTCAATCGTGAAATATGGTCGATAAACAATACCCCGTTCAGATGATCAATTTCATGCTGTACACAGGCGGCCAAAAGCCCGGTTGCCGTCAGGCTTTGTTCGGCGCCGGCTTCATCAAGATAGCGCACGTCCACTTCGGCCGGTCGTTCTACCTCGGCGGTCTGATCAGGGATCGACAAACAGCCCTCTTCCAAAATTGCCATGGTGTCGGACCGGCTGGTTATTTCCGGGTTGATCATTTTATACAGCATCGGTTCGTCATCTTTGCCGCAATCCATGACGATCACCCGTTTGCTGATATTGACTTGCGGGGCGGCAAGGCCGATCCCTGGCGCGTCATACATGGTGGCCGCCATATCATCGAGAAGTTGGCGAATCCCGTCGGTGATCTCGGTTACCGGACTGGCGGTTTGCCGTAACACTGGGTCGGGTATTTTGATAATCGGAATAATGCTGGCATTGGCTGGCATGGCAGATCGTCCTGATGATTGTGGCCCTAATGACGCGGCTGACACGCGCGGCGCCGCGTTGTGGCGGTTCTCATGGATTAGAAGATGGTGTCGTTGCAGTCAAGTTGCTAACCTGTCAGACTTGGCGATGCGGTCCATGGAAAAAGCCGATTAACAGCAAGCCGGAAAGGTGCAAACAATGACAGGCAGCGAAATGGTCTTGGTTGTGATCACGCTTGGCGCGGTGGCGCTGGCCGGTTATCTGCTGGTGCGGCGCTCTGGCAGCCATCAGGATCAGGAACTGGCGGCACTTCGTGGGCAATTGGCGCAAATGGCAAATCAATCCAGCGAGTTGCAGCAGCTGATTGCCGACCAAATGGCACAAAGTGAAGGCCGGATGAGTACAAGGCTGGAACAGTCTTTACGCGACCAGAACGAACGCACCACAAAATCACTGACCGGTATGGCGGAAAAGCTGGCGGTGATCACCGAGGCTAATAGCCATATCGCCGCCTTGTCCGGCCAAGTAACACAGCTGCAAAATATTTTGTCAAACAAGCAGGCGCGCGGCAGCTTTGGCGAGGTCCAGCTGGAAAATTTGATTCGTGATGCCCTGCCAGACAACGCCTTTGACTTTCAGGCCACGCTTGGCAATGGGCGCCGGGTTGATTGCCTGTTGCGGCTACCCAATCCGCCGGGGCCAATTTGCATTGACGCCAAGTTTCCGCTTGAGGCCTATCGCCGGCTGACCGCCGCCGACAATGATGCGGCGCGTGACACCGCCCGCCGTGGCCTTGAGGCCGATGTCAAAAAACACATTCAGGATATCGCCGCCAAATATATCATTCCGGGTGAAACCGCGGAAAGTGCGATCCTGTTTTTGCCGTCTGAATCGGTCTATGCCGAAATCAATATCCAGTTGCCAAAGCTGGTGGCGGCCAGTCGCAAGGCGCGGGTATATATGGCAGGCCCGGATAATTTAATGCTGATTCTGCATACGGTGCGCGCCATCTTGCGTGACGCGCGGATGCATGAGGCTGCCGGGTTGATCCAAGCCCAGGTTGACATGATGATGCAGGATGTTGGCCGGCTTGAAGATCGAGTGGGTAAATTGGCCACCCATTTTGCACAGGCTGAAAAGGATATTTCGGATATTCAGACATCAACCCGCAAGATCACATCACGCGGCGACAAGATTGCTGAAATCGAGGTGATGGATGCTGAATTGGCGGTGCCGACAAGCCCGCGCAAGGATTTGTTGGCGTAACCTTTATCAGGCTGGTATCAGGCTGGATTCTGCCGACGTCACAGTTCCAATTTAGATCTGGCTTGTAACGCTTGGGCCAGCGTGCCGTCATCAAGATAATCAAGCTCGCCACCAACCGGCATGCCGCGGGCAAGGCGCGTTACATCGACCGCCGTTGCGGCCAGTCTTTCTCCGATATAATGCGCTGTTGTTTGGCCATCGACAGTGGCTGACAACGCCAAAATCACCTCGTCGACACGCTCATCACCGGCTCGGATCAACAACCGGTCAATCAGCAAATCATCGGGTCCACGCCCATCAATCGCACTCAATGTGCCGCCAAGGATATGGTAAAGGCCGCGATAGACCGAGGCGCGTTCCATCGCCCATAAATCACCGACATCTTCTACCACACAGATCCGACTATGATCGCGGCGCGGATCGCTGCAGATGCTACAGCGGTCGGTGATATCGAGATTGCCGCAATCAACACAAGCGCGGATATTACGAGCAACATCGTTCATGTCGTTGGCTAATGGTAACATCAGCCGGTCCCGATTCTTCAGCAAAAACAAGACCGCCCGTCGCGCCGAACGTGGCCCAAGACCGGGAAGCCGGCCAAGTTTACGAATCAGGTCTTCCAGCGTGTTATGCATATCAAAATGGCAATGACAGGCCGGGCGGCAATGGCAAGCCGCCGGTAATATCTTTCATCAATTTGGCTTTGGTCTCGGCGGCGTCTTGGTGGGCATTGTTGGTGGCAAGGCAAATCAGGTCTTCCAGCATCTCGGCATCATCGGCGCTGATAACCGCCGGGTCCAGCTTTAGGCTGGCGACACGGCCATCACCAGTAACGGTGGCGCGGACCGCACCATTCGCAACCTCGGCGCTGAACTGCATGCCGGCCAGCTCGCTTTGCAATGACTCAAGCCGGTTTTGCATTTCCTGCACTTTTTTCATCATGCCGGCCATATTACGCATCATGGTACGGTCTCCTCGTCATCAGTCATGTCATCTGTTTCGATCAGCGCATCATCTGCGGTGGCAAGGCTTGTTGGCGCTTTAATTTCGTCAATTTGTGCACCGGGAAAAAACGCCAATATCTTGGCAACAAGCGGTGTGGCAGCCAGATCGTCACGTAATTTGTTGTCAGCCTCTTTTTGTTGTTCGGCCAGCGTTTTTTCACCACCCTCATCCGACAAAGATACCAGCCAGCGCTGACCTGTCCATGTGCTTAGATAGCGGGCGATATCACCAGGCAATGTTTCCGGTGCGGCCCCGGTCAGGGCAATTTGTAAACGGCCAGTCAGCAACGACACCAGCCGTACATGACTACGGATGCGTGCCGCCAACAGCATTTCGTTGGCCTGTTCGGCCAAGGCCACAATGTCGGCAAGGCTGGTGACAGCGGGTAGCTGCATTTCGGTTTCGTCAACCGCCGGTGTTGCGGCGGTCATTGCCGGGTCAGATAGCGCGGGCTCTGATCTTGCGCGCGCCGAGATCGTTGGACCCGATTTGGCTGGGCCCGACATAGTGGAGACAGATGGGGCGGAGACAGATAGGGCGGAGACAGATAGGGCGGTGTTTGGCCCTGTCGGGGCAGAATGGCCGGTTGGCGCCGCGCCTGCCAATGTTGGGTTTTCCGATGTTGGGTTTGCCGGTGCTGATGCCGGCGCTGATGCTGCTGCCGATTCAGCGGTGATTTTTTGCACCAGATCGCCCGGTGTTGGCATCATCGCCGCATGCGCCAGCCGAATGATTAGCATTTCGCACGCCGCTGACGGATGCGGTGCTTGGCCAATTTCAGCATGCCCTTTGAGCAGTAATTGCCAGGCGCGACCCAGTCTGGCGATGCCCATTTCGGCAAGACTGGCCACCATTTCGCGGTCGGATTCGATCTGGTTTGAATCGGTGGCACCGGCCGCCGTCATGCTGGCTTGATGCACCAAGTCCAAAAGGTCCGAGACCAGCATATCTGGTTCAGCTCCTCGGCTGTGGGCGCTCGCAAAGGCCGCCAGCGCGCCCGCACAGTCACCGGCCAGCGCTGCCGCCAATACCTGTTGCGACTCGCGGCGTCCAGGCCGGCCAAGCATGTCATCAACAAGATCGCGCGACAGCGAATCACTGGTCATGGCCGCGGCTTGATCAAGAAGCGACAACGCATCGCGCACCGACCCTTCAGCAGCCCGGGCAATGGCCGCCAGCGCTTCATCATCGGCCTTAATCGATTCGCGGCTGCAGATCGATGCCAAATGTTCGGCCAGCATACCGGCGGGAACCCGGCGCAGGTCGTAACGTTGGCACCGTGACAAAATGGTTACCGGCACTTTACGAATCTCGGTGGTCGCAAAAATAAATTTCACCGCATCAGGTGGCTCTTCCAATGTTTTGAGCAATGCATTGAAAGCGCTTTTTGACATCATATGAACTTCGTCAATGATGTAGATTTTATAGCGCGCCGAGACTGGGCGATAGCCAACCCCCTCGATAATTTCGCGGGCGTCGTCGACACCGGTATGACTTGCGGCGTCAATTTCCAAAACATCAACATGGCGGCCGGCGGCTATCGCCTGACAGGGCTCGCACTGGCCGCATGGCTCTAGCGTTGGTGCGCCGTGCCCGTCCGCGCCGACACAATTCAGACCGCGGGCCAACAGTCTGGCGGTCGATGTCTTGCCAACACCGCGTACCCCGGTCAAAACAAAGGCATGTGCGAGCCGGCCAAGCGCAATGGCGTTAGACAGGGTGCGAACCAGCGTTTCCTGCCCGATCAGTTCGGAAAATGTCGAGGGCCGATATTTGCGTGCCAACACACGATAGGCTGGCATGGTGCTGTCGGTCATGGTCTGTTGGCACCCATTTTCCAGTGGTGGTGGCTAAGTGACGACGGGCCGCGGCGCAAGCCGGTGGAAGACTGGTTGACCCGTAAACATCCTACTGCGGCTGCTTCCTTTCGGACCTGACCGGATTGGCAGGGGCAACGTCCATCCAGCCTTCCTGCTTCTTTGTATGAAACAAAGCAGGCGAATGAACAAGTTTTTTATGCGGAACACAGGCTCGATTATGCGGCGGCGGTGTCTATTGCCGTGCGCGGTCGGGGCTTGCCGGATAGGTGCCAAGTACATGGACCTCGTCACGGATACAATAGAACTGTAACTCTTCCATCGCATGCTGCATCGCCGGATCATCAATATGGGCTTGCACATCCATGTAAAACTGGGCCGATTCGGCAACCCCCGGCCGGATATAGGATTCCAGCTTGGTCAAATTGATCCCGTTGGTTGCGAACCCACCAAGCGCCTTGTAAAGGGCTGCCGGTACACTGCGGAGTTGGAAGACCAATGTGGTGATCATCGCTGCATGGGGTGGCGGTACTTCGGGTGCCGATGCCATGATCAAAAACCGGGTGGTGTTGTGGGCATCGTCCTCGGCAGATTCGAACAGAATATCAAGATCATAGATTTTGGCGGCAAGGCGCGAGGCGATGGCACCAATTTTTGGGTCGCCAAGCGCGGCAATATCCTTGGCAGCGCCGGCTGTGTCCGGATGCATAACTGGCGTCAGTCCAAGCGACCGGATGCGATTGCGGCATTGGGCCAAGCCTTGCGCATGACTATGCACTTCGGCCAGCCCGTCAAGCGTGGCACCGCGCGGCGCCAGAATATGATGATTGACCCGCTGGAAATGCTCGCCGATAATATGCAGACCTGATGACGGCAATAAATGGTGGATATCAGCCACCCGACCGGCAATCGAATTTTCGACAGGCACCATCGCAAGGCTGGCCTCGCCGGTTTGCACCTGCATCAGCATATCTTCAAAAGACGCGCAAGGTACCGGTTCCATGTCCGGTTTCACCGCTTGGCAGGCCATATGCGAATAGGCTCCGGGTACACCTTGAAAGGCGATTTTGGAAGCTGCGTCTGACACCGGTTGTCCTTTCCGCTGTATCGTGCCGGCTGTTAAAGCCAAAGCCGTTGTTCAGTTCCGGGTCATGGCCCAGAGCGCCGTTTTATGGTGTTGGCCGGCACCTGTCAATCGGTGCCTGTTTGGGCGGGTTTCGCGGTCTTGGTTAACCGTTGTCGGGCCGCCGCAAGGTCGGCGGCGGTATCGACACCGCCGGGAGCGGTATCAACCCGCCCGATGGCGATGGTCATGCCGGCTTCAAGGGCCCGCAACTGTTCCAGTTTTTCGGCCTGTTCAAGTGGTGATGGCGGCAAAGCGACAAACCGCGCCAAGGCCGTTCGCCGCCAGCCATAAACGCCAATGTGATGCCACAAGGGATGGCCGCCTAACGGGATCGCGGCCCGGCTAAAATATAGCGCGGACCCATAATCGGCGTCTTGCCAACTGACAACGGCTTTGACCACTTGCGGCAATGCCGCCTCGGCATCGCTTGCCGCGGTTACCAGCGTTGCAAGATCTGCATTGCTGCGGTCCAATGTGGCTGATAGCTGGTGCAGAAGGCCAGAGGGCAGGTCAGGCAAATCGCCCTGTAAATTCAAAATCTGTTCGATATTGTGGTCAGGATCAATTGTTTCGATGGCCTCGAAAACCCGATCAGAGCCAGAGGGGTGATCAGGCCGGGTCATCACCGCCTTGCCGCCCGCGGCGGTGATCACATCGGCTATGGTGCGGTCATCTGTCGCAACATAAACCGGCGCCATGTCAGCCGCCATTGCGCGCTCCCAAACATGCTGGATCATCGGTTTGCCACCAATATCGGCCAGTGGCTTGCCAGGCAGACGGCTGGCGGCAAAACGCGCCGGAATAATAATGACCTTATTTGAAAATTTTGCCATGATTAGGGCAATTCATCACATAATCGACGATGGTGCAAAGCAAATTGTCGCCATTCACAGGTGAAGCATTGAATAAAAGGTTGAGAGCCGGGGTAATTTTCGCTAATTAACCTGTCGAAGGGCGGTTTTCTCTGGCCTGTTCGATTATCATTTTGCCGGCTTTGACAAGGCTGGACTGCAAAAGGAGCCCGCTTGCGGGAGTGACGCATGGATGAGTTGCGCTTGAATAAAGTTTTTGCCGGGTTTTTGTTTGCCGCGCTGTTGCTGATGGCTGGTATCAAAATTGCTGACGTGCTGGTGCCACATCAAGAGCTGGCTGAAAACGCCTATGTCATCGAGGTGCCAGAATCAGGCACCGCTGTGGCTGATGCACCGGTTGAGACCGGGCCGGAACCGATCCTTGCCTTGCTGGCCGATGCTGATGTGGGCGCGGGTGAAAAGCTGTCCAAGAAATGTACCGCTTGCCATGTGTTTGAAGCAGGCGGCGCCAACAAGGTTGGCCCAGCCCTGTGGAATGTTGTTGATCGCGCCAAAGGCGCTGCCGATGGATATAGTTATTCAGCGGCTTTGATGGAAAGCGGTGGCAACTGGAGCTATCAGTCATTGAATGCGTTTTTGACCAAGCCGAAAGCCTATATCGATGGTACCAAGATGAATTTTGCCGGTCTTAAAAAGCCACAAGACCGCGCCAACATCATCGCTTGGATGCGGCAGCAGGCCGACAGTCCGGCGGCCTTGCCAACGGCCGAACAAATCGCTGCGGACGGTGCTAAATAAATGGCTGACGGATCCGGCTCGGCACAGCAATGTCCGACCGCCGACATGATCGCCTTTCTGGCCGGTTTACCCTCGGTAAGCCGGCCAATTATTTCGCGCTGGTTTCGGCAGGACCCCGCCACCGAAACCAAGCATGACGCATCGCCGGTCACGATCGCTGACCGCGATGTTGAAACGGCGCTCAAGAACGCGGTGGCGGCGCAGTTTCCGCAAGACAATCTGGCTGGCGAGGAATTCGGGGCCACACCTGAAACCGGCAGTGCCTTTCGCTGGATCATCGATCCGATTGACGGCACCAAAGCCTTTGTCAGTGGCAAGCCTGTTTTTGGTACTTTGGTCGGGCTGCTTCATAATGATAGGCCGGTTGCCGGTCTTGTTGACATGCCGATGCTTGGCGAGACCTATATTGGCCTGAACGGGTTTGGTGGCACAACTGGCGGGTGGCTGAATGATCGCCCGATCGTACCGCGCGGATGTACCGATCTTGCCGCGGCCAGGCTTGCCACCACCTCGCCGCGTGCGCTCAGTCCTGAACGGCGTCCGGATTTTGACAAACTGGCCGACAGGGTGGCGGTGACCAATTATGGTGGTGACTGTCACAATTACGCACTATTGGCGGCTGGCCATATTGATATCGTGATGGAAGACAGCCTCGCCCCGCATGATATCATGGCGGTGGTGGCGCTATGTCTTGGGGCTGGTGCGTCAGTTACCGATCTTGCCGGTGCGCCGGTCACGTTTGGGCGCACGACCAGCCTGTTGGTGGCCGCCACGCCAGATTTGCATGCTGCCGCCCGCGCTGTGATATCAGGAGCCTCCAAAAGAAAATGACCGTTATCGCCTTTCATGATTTTGCCAATAGTGCTGACTGGCAGAAAAAGCTTCAGCCTTATCTGGACGGGTTTACGCTTGTCGATTTACTGTCCGAGGAAGGCCGGCTTGCCGATATTGCGCTTGTCTGGGCCCCACCGCCAGGTCGGTTTGCCGAGATGCCGCATTTGAAAGGCATCATCAATAAAGGTCAGGGTGTTGACCATATTATGCGCGACCCGACAGTGCCGCGGCATATTCCGTTGGTGCGTCTTGTCGATCCGGACATGTCGGATGCGTTGAGCCATTGGGTGATTCTGGCGGCGCTCGATTTTTGGCGTGACGCCGGCTATTACCGGCAAAACCAACGCCAGAAGATCTGGAAGCCGATTGTGCAACGGCCTGCCACCGGGGCCGTGGTTGGGATTATGGGGGTTGGGGCCATCGGTTCAGTGGTGGCGCGGCGTTTCGCGATGCTTGGCTTTAGCGTGCGCGGTTGGGCCCGCACCCCGCGGATGATTGATGATGTGTCGGTTTATGCCGGGGCTGACCAGTTTTCGGAGTTCCTTGACGGGGTGAATATTCTGGTGTCGGTATTGCCGCTGACCCCGGAAACCGATGGCATTATGAATGCTGATTTGTTCAGTCGGTTGGCTAAGGGGGCTTATGTAATCAATGGTGGGCGCGGTCAACAGCTGGTTGATGCCGATCTGATTGCAGCGCTCGATTCGGGGCAGATTGCCGGTGCCGCGCTGGACGTGTTCCACCAAGAACCATTACCCAACACCCACCCCTTTTGGGACCATCCGGCGGTGACCGTGTGGCCGCATGTGGCTGCCCAGACCAATCCGAATACCGCCGCCAAGCAAGTGGCCGCAGCGATCTCGGCAATAATGGCTGGTCGGGAGCCGGATAACCGGGTTGAGTGGACGCGTGGCTATTAGGTATCGCGGCCAGCAGTCGCAAGCTCCGCAATAAACCCAAACAGGGCACGAAGTCCCATCGCCTCTCCGCCTTTGGGGCGGCCCGGGCGACTGGCCAGATTCCACGCCATCACATCAATATGCGCCCAGTTGCTGGCTTTACCGGCAAATCGCCGCAAGAATAGCGCCGCGGTAATCGCGCCGCCATATCCTGACAGGCCGGTGCTCGATAAAGCGGCATAGCCAGCGTCCAAATGCCGGTCATAATCGTCAAACAAGGGCAGGCGCCATAACGGATCATGAACGATTTCAGACGCCTTCAAAATAGCAGCAGCCGTATCATCGATGTTGCAGAAAAGCGCTGGCAGTTCGGTGCCAAGCGCCACCCGCGCCGCGCCTGTCAATGTCGCGAAATCAACCATGAAATCCGGCGCGTCCTCAAGCGCGTAGGTAATCGCATCAGCCAACACCAGCCGGCCTTCAGCATCGGTATTGCCAATTTCGACCTTGATACCGGCGCGCGTGTCGATGATATCCAGCGGCCGCATCGACCGGTCGGATACAGCATTTTCTGCTGCGGCCACAAGGACCCGCAATTGAATGGGCAATTTGGCTGTCATGATCGCATCGGCCAGACCGATGACCGTTGCCGCCCCGCCCATATCCTTTTTCATCATTTCCATGGCTTTTGACGGCTTCAGATCGAGACCGCCGGAATCAAAGGTAATGCCTTTGCCAATCAGGGTGATTTTCGGACCCTTTGACCCCCAGCGCAGGTCGACAAGACGCGGGGCGGTTTCGGCGGCACGTCCGACAGTGTGGATCGCCGGAAAGCCGGTCTCAAGGGCGGTGCCGCTGTGGGTTTCAAGACGCGCACCATGCGCTTTGGCCACTGATGTGACAGTCTTTTCAAGGGCGACCGGGTGCATGTGATTTGGCGGTTGATTGATCAGGTCGCGGCTAAGGTAAATGCCTGCCAACAGGCCAAGAAGCCGATCTTGGTTGATCGCTTGCGGCATCACAAGCCGGTTTGGGGTCACGGCTTTGGCCGGGCGATACTGGTCAAAGCGATATTGTGATAACCCCCATCCCAATGTCAGATTCTCGATTGTGTCTGCCGACAGGATGCCATCGTCATTGCCAAGTTGCCAGATTGCGTTCGGCAGCGTGGCGGCAATTTTTGCCGCATCCCAAATGGCATGGCCGCCAATGATACCAATCGCAAAATCAATAGCGCCGTCAGCCGCGACAAAACAGATGGCGTTGCCCGGCTTGGCGGTAAATCCGCTGGCCGTCACCCACCCTTTCTGGGTGGGGCTGGCGCTGTCCTGCCAGGCGGTAAATTGGTCAGCGCACATCGGCTGGATGAGGGTTGCGGCGGTGTCTTCTGGCGCAAGGCCAAATCTGGTAAAATCAATCATCGCTGAGGCTCCTGACGGTCAAGCGGCATGCTCTAGAGCGTTGTACCGGTTGCAGCAGGCCGGCGTCAATCATTGCCAGCTGGCATCGCTTTGGCGCGCACCTGCCCCAAAAGCAGGTAAAGGGATAGGCCCCGCACCGCCAGATAGGCGGCAAAGGCTGCCATCATGCCGCCAAGACCAAATGGCTGTAATGTCAGCACCACAGCAAATAAGCTGGCCGCCACCAGCATCGCATTCCGCATTTGCTGGCCGCATGTGGCGCCCACAAATATGCCATCCATCTGAAAGGCCAGAAACGATGAAAGCGGCAGCAACGCTACCCAAACCCAATGCGGCCGCATCGCGGCGATCAACGGGTCTTGGGCGGTCATCAATCTCATAATTGGGGCCTCACCAACCCAGATTGTCAGACTCAACAGAACGGCCATCACGCCCGCCAAAAGGTTGGTGCGCGCGATCACCTTGTTCAGCATGGCTGGGTCACGCCGCCCAATCGCTTCGCCAACAAGCGCTTCTGCCGCATGGGCAAAACCGTCAATCGAAAACGCGATAATGCCGAAAAGTGACAGCATGATCTGAACCAAGGCCAGCGCTACATCGTCAAGGCGTGCCGCCGCCTCCAACAGCAACGCCTCGCATCCCAGCAGTAACAAGGTGCGGATAAAAATATCACGGCCAAGCTGAAAGAATTGCAAAAATGCCGCTTTGTCAAACCAGTCGGGCGCCCAGCCGTGCGTGCCACGCGATAGCACGCCGCGCAAGCGGCCCGGCCAGATATTGCCAACCCGCCAGATCATGAAGAAAAAACCACCCCATTGCGCGATTACTGATGCCAAGGCAACGCCCTCAGCGGCGAGGCCAAGCCCAATCACAAATAGCGCATCAAGCGCCAAATTAAGGCCATTGACCAACAACAATAGCGCCATGCCAAGGCGCATTTGCTGGCTGCCGTAAAGCCCGCCCAAAAGCACCATATTGGCCAATGCTGCCGGCACCGCAAAAAGCCGGATCGCGATATAATCTGCCATCAGCTGTTCAGCCGCCGGACTAGCCGACAAGCTGCTTGTTGCAAGGCTGATGATCACCGGCCCAAGCGCAATCGAAACGAGACCAAGCAGCAGCGCAAGCGTAACGCCCCGTGCCAGTACCGCCAGGGTGGCAGACACGGCACCGCGCCCAAAATTCTGGGCCACCAGACCCGTTGTGCCCATCCGTAAAAACCCCAGGCCAAAATAGATGAAATTAAAAACCAGCATGCCAAGACCGACACCGCCGATAAAAACCGGATCGTCAAGCCGCCCCATCATCGCCACATCTACCGCCCCGACAAGCGGGATGGTCACATTCGACAGCATGATCGGCCATGCCAACCGCCAGATATGCTGCCAGCGTGTATGATCGGTTGTGGATGGGCTGGCTGGCGACGTTGTGTGTGACATCGGATCCTGTGCCGGCATGATGCTAATTGTTATGGTGAGAGGATGACGTAAAACGGGGCAATATCCGCCGAGCATAGCCGAACTGCATTGCCTTGGCCCAGCGAATTTTGCTATGCGTTCAAGGGCTGATTGCAGATAGGGAATGCGGGCTTTGCTTCTGTTTGATTCACGAGCGGCTCTTTACGGGCTGATGGCGATTTTGACTATGGTGGTGTTGATGGGCCATCATGCGGTACCGCCGATGGACCGGGATGAGTCGCGTTTTGCCCAAGCAAGCCGCCAGATGGTGCAAAGCGGCGATTATATCACCGTCAAATTCCAAGATGAGTTGCGCGCCAAAAAACCGGCCGGAATCTATTGGGTGCAAAGTTTTTTTGCCAGTCTTTTTGGAACGAACGATATCGCTTCCTATCGTTTTGTTAATGTGCTGGCGCTGTTGGCCGCGGTATTCATGCTGTATCACATTGGTTTGCGACTGTATGAACCGCGTGCGGCTTTGGCCGCGGCGGCATTGCTTGGCAGTAGTTTTATTGTGCTTGGTGAGGCGCATCTTGCCAAGACCGACAGTGTGCTGATGGCTTTGGCATTAGCCCAGCAAGGGGCACTCTTGACGATCTATCGGGCGGTTGACACTGAAACCGTACCGCCGCGCTATAGCTGGTTCTGGTTTTGGGCGGCGATGGCGGTGGGTGTGTTGGTCAAGGGGCCGGTCTTGCCGGTATTGGCGGTGCTGACGGTTACCGCACTGTCACTATGGCACCGTGATGTTGGCTGGCTTGCCGGATTACGGCCGGTCTATGGGATCGGGCTGGTTATGATGATCTGCCTGCCGTGGGCCATTATGGTGTCGGCGGCCACCGGTGGCGCGTTCCTCGATCTGGCATTCAAGGGTGATTTTCTGGCCAAGGTCAAATCGGGTCAGGAATCGCACGGGGTATTTCCAGGTGCCTTTTTGTTGCTGTTGCCGGTCCTTGTGTGGCCGGGAACGCCGTTATTGGTGACGGCGGTATCGGGTATGCGGGGATTGTTGGCGGGGCCAACCACCCGGTTTTTGGTGGCGTGGCTGATACCGTTCTGGGTGATGCTGGAAGTGGTGCCAACAAAATTGCCGCATTATATTTTACCGGTCCTGCCGGCCTTGTGCTTGATTTTGGCTGGCCGGGTGATCGCGCCGATTCCCCCCCCCTTACAGCAATGGCGCGGTTGGCTGGTGCCAGCCATGCGTTATCTTGGGGTTGCGGTGGGGTTTGGCTTTGCCGGTGTCGCCTTTTGGGGGGCGATGCTATTTGGCGGCGCTGATAGTCGGGCGGCGATGCTGTATGCGATTCTGGTTTTGACGCTCGCACTGGTGACCATGATGTTCGCCCATTACTGGATCAGTCGCGGCCTATGGTCACCTTTTTTTGCGATGCTTGGTGCTGGCCTGTTGCTTCATCTGGTGTTTTTTGCCGGGCTTGTGCCATCGCTGTCGCGCCTTCATGTATCCAAAGCCGTGGCTGGCGCCATAGCCGCCATGCCAGGTGGCCGTCCGGTGGTAATGGCGGCAGCTGGCTATCATGAACCATCCTTGGTGTTCCAGCTTGGGCGTGATTTGTTGCTTGTAGACGGGCGGGAGGCGGCGTTGTTTCTGGCCGCAGCACCAGCCGGGTTGGCGATCATTGAACAGCGTCAAAAAGCGCTTTTTTTACAAACGGCGCAGGCCTTAAACCTACAGCTTGCCGACCCCCAACAGATTGACGGCTTCAATATTTCAAAAGGGCGGAATGTATCGATTTTTCTCTATCGCACCGATATGTTTGACGCCAAAGCCCCCAAGGGGTAAAAGCCTCGTGGCGCAACCCGATAAAGTGATTGCAAGCAAGCATGACGACACCCACCATCGCAGCAACTGGCAAAACCGGACCTAGGTCCCGGCATTCGGCCAAGACGATTGAGATATCGGTGCTGGTGCCAGTAATGAATGAAGCTGGCAATATTCGCCCGCTGATTGACGAGATTGCCGCCATTTTCGCCGGCCGGCAGTTTGAAATTATCTATATTGATGATGCCAGTACCGACAGCACCGCCGATGAATTGGCAGCCGTCCAAAGCGCGGTGCCGCAATTACGCGTGTTGCGCCATGCCAAACGGGCGGGTCAGAGCGCGGCGATCCGTTCAGGCCTGTTGTGTGCCCGCGGCACGCTGATCGGGGTCCTTGACGGCGACGGGCAGAATGTACCGGCCGATTTTCCGGCGTTAGAAGCGGCAGTCATTGACGCTGGCAAACAAGGTCGGCTGGCAATGGCCGCCGGTATTCGCCAACGACGCAATGACAGTGCCCTACGGCTGCTGGCATCGCGTGGCGCGAAATGGGTGCGCGCCACATTACTAGCTGACACCCATCCGGATTCGGGTTGTGGCATCAAAATTTTGCCGCGGGCCTTGTTTCTTGAACTACCATTTTTTAACCATATGCACCGGTTTATGCCAAGCCTCGTCCGCCGTCATGGTGGGGTTGTGTTGGGGGTGCCGGTGGCACATCGCCCGCGGGTGGCCGGCAAGTCGAAATACCGCATTCTTGACCGGCTTTTGGTTGGAATATCCGATGTATTGGGGGTGATCTGGTTACTGCGGCGTGCCCCGGCGCAAGGTGATGTAAGCGAATATGCCAGACCGGGAGACCCGGCAGGCAAAGATCGCACAGGGAAAGATCAGGGCAGATGATTGCGTTTTTATCGGATAAAATCGGATTGGCGGCCGCCAAGCTGGCACAGGCATTGTTATGGTTGTTTCCGTTCCTGCCGCAAAGTCTTGCCGAAAATCCCGAGCAAATCATGGTGGTTGTCGGTTTTGCCGGCCAAGGCTTATTCGCGATGCGGTTTATTCTGCAATGGTTGACCTCTGAAGGCCAAGGCCGGTCGGTCATTCCGATTGGTTTTTGGTATTTTTCAATTGGCGGCGGCTCGGTTTTGCTGCTCTATGCGATCTGGCGGCAGGATCCGGTGATTATCTGCGGGCAGGGGCTTGGCCTGTTTATCTATCTTCGCAACCTCTATCTTATCAAATCACCGCGGCCACAAGGCGGGGATCGACCCGCTCCGTAAAAGGTAGGCGATGGCCGGCAATCACCCCATTGCGTTTCTGGCTACAAGCTGGTTTCGCCCATCGCCATGATGATTGCCCATTGGTCGGCGCTGATCGGCGTCACCGAGAGGCGCGACTGCCGCACAAGCGCCATATCCTGCAACCTGTCATCGGCCTTGATCTGCGCCAGCGTGACCGGGACCTGCATCGATTTGACGGCACGGATGGTGACCATACCGAACCGGCCACTGGCATCGGTGGGGTCTGGATGATAGAGCGCAATCACCTCGGCAATGCCAACAATCTGCTTTTCGTTGACCGAATGGTAGAAAAAGGCAAGGTCACCAATTTCCATGGCTTTCATATTGTTCGATGCTTGATAGTTGCGAACGCCATCCCAGCCTTCGCCGGCGTCACCGCGATCAAGCTGGTTTTGCCACGACCATGTTGATGGTTCCGATTTCATCAGCCAATAGTTCATGTCTTGTCTCTTTCGTTTGTATTGTCGTTCGCGCGCCGCTGCTGTTTACTCAACCCCGGCACGGCGGGCCAGCAGACCGGCCACAATTTCATGCAAATCTTGACCGTGATTGACCAGCTTGTCCACCGCGCTGGTCAGCGGCAGATCAATTTTTCGGTGGGCGGCAAGGAGCGCCAAATGGCCGACTGTACGGCTTCCTTCGGCAAGGGCTGGTGACGGCTTATCGCCGCGGCCAAGCGCCATGCCAAACGCCATATTGCGCGAATGCGGGCCGGCGCATGTGAGCGCCAGATCACCGACCCCGGCAAGGCCGAAAACGGTTTCGGGGCGCCCCCCCATCAGCACTGCAAAACGGGCAATTTCGGCAAGGCCGCGGGTCAGAATGGCGGCCTTGGCATTGTCGCCATAGCCGGCGCCTACCGCACATCCGGCGGCAATGGCGATAACATTCTTCATCGCGCCGGCCAGCGCCACGCCGATTGGATCATCATTTGCATAGACGCGCAGGTTGCTGCCATCAAAGGCCGCCTGTACCTGATTGGCCACGGTACTATCGGTGGCCGCCGCAACCAAGGCTGCCGGCAATCCAGAAAACACCTCGTCGGCAAAGCTGGGCCCGGAAAACACCGCCAGCGGATGCGCGGGAAGATATTGTGCCGCAAGGTCGGGCAGCAAGGCGGCATCACCGCCCGTGGTTACGGTAATCCCCTTGGCGCATAGGACAATAGTGCTGGCTGGCTTGTTCTGTTGCCGCGTCGCAATCAGGTCAAAATTTTCAGCATTGGCAGCAACCGGCACCGCAACAAAAATCAGACTGGCGTGATCAATAACGGCCGGATCAAGCGTCGCCTTTATGGGGGCAATCGCAGCATTGTCAGGCAGGCGAAGACAGCGTCCGGCAGCCAGTGCCTCTACTTGCGCGGCACGGCGGGCCAGCACTGTGACATCCTGTCCGGCACGCACCAGCGCCGCGGCAATAGCCGCCCCCCAGCTGCCGGCGCCGATCACAACTGCATGGCTCATGACCGTACCCCGCGGCCGGGTGGTGGTGCGGCTTCAGGGTCAAGCGGCCAGCGGGGGCGTGGTGCAAAATCCAACGGATCAGGGGCGCCTTGCCGTTCCAGCGCGGCCCATGCAATCATCGCGGCATTATCGGTGCAAAGATGCGCCGGTGGGACAGACAGGCGAAACCCGGCGCTGCTAGCCCGCGCTGCCAGCTTGGCAAAGATATGTTTATTTGCGGCCACGCCGCCGGCGATGACCAAGGTTGGCCTCACGCCGGCACGCGGCGGATGGTCGGCCAGAAACGCCGCCATCGCATGGTCGGTGCGGTCAGCGAGACAATCGGCAATGGCCTGTTGCAGGCTGGCGGCAAGATCATTCAGCGGGGCCTTGTCGGGTCCACCAAGCTGGGTCAGGCGATTGAATAACGCTGTTTTCAGTCCGGAAAATGAAAAATGACAGCCGGGACTGCCTTTAAGGGGGCGCGGCAGGGCAATCGCGGTTGCATCGCCGCTTTGGGCAGCGGCCTCGATCGCGGGGCCGCCAGGATAGCCAAGCCCCATCGCCTTGGCGCATTTGTCAAAGGCTTCGCCGGCGGCATCATCCATTGTGGTGCCATAACGGTGGTAGTGACCCGGTCCGGTTACCGCCAACAGCTGGGTATGGCCACCTGATACCAGCAACAGCAAATAGGGAAATTCGATATCGTCAGCCAGCCGCGGGCTAAGCGCATGCCCTTCAAGATGGTTCACCGCATAATAGGGAATAGACCGCGCCGCGGCGATGGCTTTGGCGGTAACCGTGCCAACCGCAACCCCGCCAATCAGCCCGGGACCGGCGGTCGCGGCAACCGCATCAATATCGCTGATCCGCATATTCGCCTGCTGCAACGTATTGCGAACAACAAGGTCAATCATTTCCAGATGCTGGCGCGCGGCGACTTCTGGGACCACACCGCCATGTTTGGCATGAATGGCAATTTGCGATGAAATATGGCTGGCATGGATGTGCCGGTCCGCCCCGACAATTGCGGCGGCTGTTTCATCACAACTGCTTTCAATTCCAAGCATGATCATAACAAAATCCAAGGGTGGGTGGCGACATAAAGCAGCCAGTACCTTATCCGAAGGGACCAGCATATACCAGCCCGGAACCGGTCAAAATCTGTCACCCGACCCGGGCCGGTGGTTTTTTGGCTTTGCTTTTTGTAAGCGGCCTATTAGACATGCCTTCTATGGAAACCGATTTGTCGTTTTTTGATGCTGCGCCTGTGCGCCTTGCCACCCGTGCCTCGCAGCTGGCCATGGTGCAAACCGAAATGGTTTGTGCGGCGTTGCGCCCGGCCGCGGTTGTGGTGCGGCCTGTCACCACCCAAGGCGACAGAATTTTGGACCGTCCGCTTGTCGAGGCTGGCGGCAAAGGACTGTTTATCAAAGAGCTTGAACGGTCGATCCTTGCTGAAGAAGCCGATGCGGCAGTGCATTCGATGAAGGATATGGAAACGCATTTTGCGCCCGGGACCGAAATTGGCGCGGTGTTGCCGCGTGAAGACCGGCGCGATGCGCTTGTGGGGCCGTTCAAAAGCCTTGATGATTTGCCCAAAGGCGCGCGGATTGGCACGGCCTCGGTGCGGCGCGCGGCGATCCTTTTGCATTACCGGCCGGATTTGTCGATCAAATTGATCCGCGGCAATGTCAACCGTCGGCTGTCCTTGCTGGCGGCGGGTGATTTTGACGCGCTGGTGCTGGCTATGGCTGGCCTAAAGCGGCTTGGTCTTGCTGTTGATCATGTGCCAATTGACCCTCAGATCATGCCGTCGGCCGTGGCACAAGGGGCTTTGGCGATCCAGATTGCCGCCCCAACAACGCCGCGCCGACAGGCCGTCAAATCACTGGTTGCCGGGCTGACTTGCCAGAGAGCTCTGGCCGAGGTGACGGCCGAACGGGCGCTTCTGGCCCATCTTGATGGATCGTGCCAAACCCCGATTTCTGCCAGCGCGGTGCTGGATGATACTGGTGTGCTGACATTGGACGGGATGATTCTCCGCCCTGATGGCAGTGCAGCGCATCGTCAGCAAATCAGCGGGCCTGCAGCAACGGCTAAAGACCTTGGTGCCGCCCTTGGTGAAGAATTGCTTGGCATGGCTGGCGGCCGTGACTTTCTGGCCTAGCCACGCCTGGATGTGCATCAACCGCGCCTGACCGCCTTGTTGTGTATGGAGTGTTGATGACCGATAAAACGCTGATTATCCGCCCACAGCCTGACGCTGACCGCGATGTGGCGTGTCTGGCGCGCTATCGGGTTCCGGCGGTGGCGATTCCGGTCATGCAGGCTAAAACGATGCCGGTCACATGGCCTGACCCGGGCCGGTTTCAGGGTATAGTTTTAACAAGCCGTCATGCTGTTGATCGGCTGCAAGCAGCGCCGGATGCGGTCGCTTGGCGGGATTTGCCGGTTTTTGCCGTTGGTCACGCCACCGCCGCGGCGGCAGCGGCAGCCGGTTTCGGCCACATTATTACCGGGCCAGGCAACGGGGCTGGTTTGGTGCCGGTCATGGCGGCCTATTTTGGCAGCACGCCTGCACCCGATCAGCCCCTATTGGTCTGGCCAGGGGCGGTTGATATCGGGTTTGATATGGTGGCGGCACTGGCACCCTATGGCATCCGGTTGGATCCGGTCGTGGTCTATCAGATGGCGCCCCGCCCCGATGTGTCAGATGCGATTCGGGCGGTGCTGGCAACAGTTCAGGACGGCGCGCTGGTTGCAATGTCGGCACGGTCGGTCAGCCTGTGGCGGGATGCGATGGATGCGGCAGGCCGTGGTCCTGACCGGATCAGCCTGATTGCCGGCAGCGATACGATTGCGGCGGCGGCCGGTGATGGCTGGCGCGAAATATTTGTGGCGCGTCACCCCCGGCGAAGCCGGCTTTTGGCGATTGCCGTGATGCGGTATCGCCGCGACGCTCGTTTAACGGCTGGTTGAGCAATGGTTGCGGCGACGCTTACCGCTGGCGTCTTGGCACGGCTTGAGGTTTAATGGGTCAGCCGGTCTATCTATCGTCCGGCTGACAAACAGGTGCGGACAACCAAAGTCAAAACAGATGGCAAAACAGCAAAGATCAGGTGGTAAAGAGACCAGCAGCAGCGTGAAGGACGCTACCATCAGTGATGGTGATGCCGTTGAAGCGCCGGCCGAACCATCACCACAGCCTGCACAAAAGGCCGCCCGCCGGATGGATGCCGACCCCCCGCCACGGGTCACAGGGGTGGCTTGGTTGTCGCAATTGATGCCGCCGCTGGCCTTGGGGCTGTCTTGTGTCGCAGTGATCATTGCCGGCTATGCGCTGTGGCAGACATCAGTGACCCCAAAGCTATTATCTAAGCCGGCGTCATCTGCGCCGGTGTTATCTGATACGTCGGTGACGACGGGGCCGGCGGTCACCGAGCTGGTTGGCAGGGTTGACCGGATTGATGCCGAACTGGCGGCGGCGGTGGCGGCGTACAAGGCAGAGGTGACGCGCCTGCAAGACCGTATTGACGCCACGGAAACGACCGCTGTGTCACCAGCCCCGCAAGCGGATTCGGCGGCTGGGCTTGAGATGCGCCTTGCCGCACTGGAGTCGGGGGTGAAGCGCGCCTTGGCACAGCGTGATAATCCGCCTGCCGATCCACCGGCGGCCACCAACAACCCGTCATCATCCGGCGTTGGCCTGTTGCTGGCAAGTGGGCTGCTGGCTGACAATTTGGCGGGCCAACCCCTCACCCAATGGCTTGACCTGTTGCAGCAACATAGCCGCGCCACGGGTGCGCCCGCCGGTGTTGTGGCGCTGGTGAACGCCGCCGATGCCAAACCCGACCCGATCCCGATATTGATGCGTCGCGCGCAAACGCTGCAACCGCTTCTTGTGGCGGCACTCAACGCGGCCGGTGATGATGCCGGATGGCTACAGCGGGCCGGTGCGCGCCTTGGCCAGCTTGTGCAGCTTCGTGCTGCATCGCCCGATCAAGCTGGTAATGCTGGGGCTGTGCAGGCCTTTGAAACGGCACTGATCCAACAGGATTTTGACGGTGTGCTGACAGCGCTTGGCGGGTGGCAGGGGGATCTGCCAGATGCAGTAGACAAATGGCGCCTGGCGGCTGAACAACGCCGCGCATTGGACGCGGCGGTGCGGGCCACAGTTGCCGGTTTGCTGGCAAAGGCGATGGAGACCAACTGATGTTTTGGCGATTATTGGTGCTTTTCGGGTTGGCTCTTGCCGCCGCCGCCGCGGCTAGCTGGTTGGCGCAGCAACCTGGCGATATGCGTATTGACTGGCTTGGATGGCGGGTTCAATTGCCAACCAGCTTGGCGGTTGCGCTGGTCGTCGTCTTTGCGCTTTTGCTGGTATTTTTTGATCGGATTTTGCGCGCTATCCGTACGCTTCCGGGCTGGCTTGGTGGCCGATTCCGGCAGCGGCGGGACGCAGCAGGGCATCGGGCGTTGACGCTTGGCCTGATGGCGGTTTCGGCGGGCGAGCCGGAGGCAGCGCGCAAGCAGGCAAGCCGCGCCCAGCGGCTTCTTGACGCCCCGCAACTGACCGGGCTGCTGGCGGCCCAAGCCGCGCATTTGGCCGGCGACCATCAGGCGGCACGGCGGTATTTCACCTCGATTCTGGATGATCGCGACACCGCCTTTTTGGGGCAAATAGGGCTGTTGCGGCTGGCCCTTGATGATCGGGATTCAGATGCGGCCCACAAGGCGGCAACCGCTGCGCTGGCGATCAACCCAAAGTCGGAACTGGCGGCGCGGGCGTTGCTACAACTGGAAACAGATCGGGGGAACTGGCAGCAAGCCTTGCCGGCCTTGGCGGTGCTTCATCAAAAGCTGGGCAAAAGCCCGCAAAACGATGCTGTGCTCAAAGTGCGGCAGCAGCAAGTCGCGGCGCATTATTTGGCAGCACGCGACCAGCTTGACGACAATCCGGCCTCATCGCTACGAGAATTGGAACAGGCGCTAAAATTTGATCCGGGATTTTTGCCGGCAGTGTGTGATATCGCCGATCGTTATCTTGACCCTGATACCGACCGGCGCGCCAATCATGGGCGGGCTGTAAAATGGCTCGAGGCGGCCTTTATCCAGCAGCCACATATTGCGCTGTTGCCGCGCTTGCAAAAAGCGTGGAAAGCCAATGACGGGCAGTTTATTGCCCGGCTGGAAAAATTGCTTGGCAAGGTGAAGGACGACTGGCGCACAGAGGCAGTCAGGCTGGTTGCGACGGCGGCCGAACAGGCCGGCCTTGACGGTGAGGCCGCACGCCTACGCCATGAAGCGGCAGCGCTTGCTGACAATGCGCCGGCTGATGACGTGGCAGCGACATGGCAATGTGATGCGTGTAAGAGCGTGCATGACATGTGGCAAAGCCATTGCCCGGCCTGTGGGCAATTTGCCAGCCTGTTATGGCAACGGCCACTACAGGTGACACCACTCGTGCGGGGACAACGCGTGTAGCCTGGTCGGCGCCCAGAGCCTGATGCATCGGCCTGATGGGCGGCGTCACAAGCGCTATTGAAGCGGTGGCCGAAATGCGGCTATAAAGAGGCCGCGCTGTCGGGATATGAGGCAGCCGAGCGCCGGATTAGTTAAATGGCATAACAGACCATTCGTAATGGTTAGTTGGGGGTTCGATTCCCTCATCCGGCACCACCGACCACTGAAATGTAAGCATTTTATGTGCTAACAGGTCAGGTGGCGTACAGAATGACGCACAGTCAATCCCCTTACATCCGTGTTCGTTTTGGTATTTATCACTTTGTCAGGCGAGTACCTGCTGATGTCCAGCAGTACTATCGTAGTGACAGGGTCAGTATAAGCCTTCGTACCAAATCACCTAAAGCGGCATCTCGTGCTGCTCAATCAATCAGCCAAAGATTAGATGACTATTGGCATGGGTTGAGATTGCAAAAGATGGATGTGCCAGCTTTGCATCTGTTGATTGATGATAAAGCTGACATGGAAGATAAAAGTCCAACTCTGCTTGAAGCTGTTGAGATGTATCTTCAGTTGAAGGCTAACAAAGATAGCCCAACATTTGTCCGTGCTGCTACACGCAACAGCAGATATGTGGTTGAGGCATTGGGTAACAGACCCATCACTGCCTATGCCTCATCAGATGCAGCTGCATTTCGTGACCATCTGTTTGCCAAAGGGCTATCATTAGGCAGTGTAAAACGCATATTCGGTTCAGTCAGGTCTGTCATCAATCTCGTGATGTTGGAGCATGGTATTGAAGGTAATAACGCCTTTGCAAAGACCTATATGCCTGACCGTAATGACACCGAAGACAGACTGCCAGTCCCCCACGACAAACTCATTCGCTTGCAGCAGAAATGTATCAAGACAGATGACGAGAAGAGGTGGTTGCTGGCTTTAATCAGCGACACTGGTATGCGCTTATCAGAGGCTGTTGGACTATGTAAAACTGATTTTGTGATGGATGCACCGACACCTTTCATAGACCTCAAACCACACGCGTGGAGACGCCTAAAGAGCAAGGGCTGGAGTGTCGCAACCCATTTGCAAACACCTTCTTCC
>JAYOFA010000017.1:35793-37063 GCA_038116935.1 Puniceispirillum sp. (SeqCode)
GTGCAATCACGCCAGCCAATATCCATTCAAGACATCAGAAAGGTGCAATCTCTATGCAAAGAAATTGATGATGATATGCGCTGGTTGATTGCCCTTATTAGCGACACCGGCATGAGGTTGGGAGAAGCTGCAGGACTATTAAAAGAGGACATCAAACTGGATGACCGTATACCTCATATAGACCTCAAACCTCATCCGTGGCGGTCATTGAAGACGAAAGGAAGTCAGAGGTGTATTCCACTTGTTGGGGCTGCTCTGTGGGCTGCTAGGAGGCTGCTAGAGGCCAACAATGATAGTATGTTTGCCTTCCACAGATACTGCGATGAAACAGGCTGCAAAGCTAATTCAGCCAGCGGTGGTCTAAATAAATGGTTGCATCAATATGTGCCTGACAACTGCGTCATCCACAGCTTCAGGCATAGCCTCCGTGACAGGTTGAGGGCAGTGGAGTGTCCATCAGATATCGTTGATGAGATAGGAGGCTGGAAAACATCTGGCATTGGACATGGATACGGAAATGGCTATCCAATAGAGGTTTTGGGCAAGTGGATGAATAAAATAACAAACTAGCCATTTAAGCTAGCTTGTATATGCCTGACCTTTCACTACCAACCTTCAAGACAACGCCTTGTTCCATGAGGTTCTTTAGAGACCTATATAAAGAAGGCGTTGGTATATCCTTGGTTAAGCTGTGTACCTTCAGGTCTTGCAATAAAGCTTCGCTTTGACCGTCATTGGATAATAGAACAATAGTAGCAAGAACTTGTTGGTCTGTATGGGTTAATCCATCCAGTCCTAAATCTGCTTCCATTGATTTGGTGACCTGCAATAGGTTGGCATAAATCTTTCTAATCGCCATTTTTTCCTTACGCCTGTAGACCGTGTTTACGAATATATCTAGTTACAAACATGATAGTTAGCATCCCTACAATCAAGCCAATTACATCTCCAAGAACAAAGCGAGTTATGACTTCAAGAATTAGGGCAGCATCAAAATAACCAGATTTTAGCCATGTTGAACCTAGCGAGTTAATGATTGACGCCAAGACACCGCCGAAGAGTACAGTACGCCAACTGACCATACCCTCATCCTTTGGGTAGGCATCAATTTTACAAATCCGCATAAACTCAAACGCAATTACTGCTGATGATGCAGCAAAGGTTGCTATCATTATTTCCAGTAGCAACTCGCAGCCCTGCGGTGGTGATGAGCCGCTAATCAGCGATACAGCCACACCAGCTGGAATAATAGCGATGAGTGATTTAGGGC
>JAYOFA010000017.1:37073-37694 GCA_038116935.1 Puniceispirillum sp. (SeqCode)
GTTATTAGGACCTAAATCACTCATCGCTATTATTCCAGCTGGTGAGGCTGATTTCTATAGGCAATATCAAGTATCGCCAAACAACGAATGTGACCAGATAAGCAAGCGTGGTTATACCAAGCCAATGTTGGGTAAATAGGCGTAGCATACTCATTTAATCCACCCCTTTTGCAGTTCACATAAATGTCAAAGGATTTGTTTGTCTTTTCACCACAGGGGTATACGGAAACTGTAATAGATTGTATCACCTTCTAGAGTGAATGTCTGGTTGTCATCATAGCGATACTCAATCTTATTGAGGCTTTTGAGGCGAATATTAGCGTTGATTTTATAATCACCAACAAGCTTAGGCTTTGCTTCACTCTTGAAAGATTGCTCAGTTATGAAGCCACTATCTTGGTTCTCATATCTTGGCCCGAATGTTCCGTATATATCGTCGGCCAAAGCTGATTGCTGGCTCGTACATGGCAAGCCAAAGCATAAGGCCAAGATGTAAAGCAGAAACTTGATAGAAACTTTTCTGTGTTCCAAATTACTACCCACGCTTGATCAAAAAGAACAAAACGCTTGTGTTGCAATGGTTTAACATTGTTTTACATGTGGAGGATGGTGCTGCCAGCG
>JAYOFA010000018.1:0-36169 GCA_038116935.1 Puniceispirillum sp. (SeqCode)
CAAGGCCAATGTCACGCCGTTTGCCAGCCACCATCAGTCGCTGCATCCACCGTCTAGCCCCGCTGGGATCAATCACCAGATACAGCCCATTGCCATCGGCATGTCTGCCGGGCGTTATGAGCTTTTTAACCGCTAGAGCTGTTAATTTGTTGGACGGATGTCTATTTGTCACCTTTACCCCACATTCCATCCCATATCATACGATAAACCATGGGATAACAGCTAGTTAAAGGCAATTAAAGCTAGTTTATGCTAAGGGAGTGTGGCGGAGAGTGAGGGATTCGAACCCTCGGCACGCTTACGCGTGCAACGGTTTTCGAGACCGTCCCGTTCGACCGCTCCGGCAACTCTCCTGACGGTGGACAGGGCTAACGACAGGCGGCTGTAACGCCAGTTGCCCGTTATCTTATAACCCGTAATACCACGGCACGAATATCGAATATACCAGCCAGATGAGAATCACAAGAGGCGAGCCGACTTTCAGAAAGTCTTTGAATTGGTAGCTTCCCGGCCCCATCACCAGCAAGCTGGTCTGATAGGCAAATGGGGTCGCAAAAGCACAGTTTGCGGCGAACACAATGGTGATCGCAAAAATCCGCGGATCAATCCCTATTTCGGCACCGATATGAAGACCGATCGGCGCAAACAATACCGCGCAGGTTTTGGTGCTGATGATATTTGACATCAACGCCACCAGCAGGAAAAAAGCACTCAGAATAACTGTCGGGTTGGCGGTTCCGGTCAAGGCCAGAATCAGCGTTGCAAGATAGGTGGCGGCGCCGGTCATCTCCATCGCCGCCCCCAGCGCCAGCGCCGCCGCGATTGTGGTGATGATTTTCAAATCTACCGCCCGCGCCGCCTGTTGCAGGGAAATAACATTCGCTACCACCATTGCCAGCGCCCCGAAAATGGACGAAATCACAATCGGCACCACCCCCGATGCAGCAGATAAAACCACCGACAGGAAAATGATAATCGACATGTTGGCGGATTTCAGATTGGGCAGTTCTTCTACCGAAAACTCAACCAGCACCACATCAAGATCATCGCGCAAATCGGCAAGCGTTTCGGCATTGCATTTGACAAGCAGCAAATCGCCCGCCGCCAGTTTGACACGCCCAAGCTGGCTTCGGATTACATGCGAATGATGCTGGACGCCTAACACCTCACAATTGTGACGCGTCTCGAATCCGGTACGCCCGATGGTGTTATCAATCAAGGATGATGAGGGCGTCACCATCATCTCTACAACCAACTGGTCCGACGCCGATGTACGGTGAACGCTTGGCCGCAGGCTTGCCGCTGGTGCCAATCCCGGGTCACTGGCGGCAAGGGCGGTCAGATCATCGCGCGTTGCGGCCATGGTAATGGTGTCACCAACCCGCAATTTCAGGCCGGTGAACGGGGGAACAAGGGTCCGTCCCAAGCGGCGCACCATACTTATCCGAATATTCGACTGATCCTTGAACATATTGATCGCAACCGCTGCGCCAATCAACCGCGAGTCGGGCTTGACCGACATTTCGGTCATAAAATGCTGGTCAAGACGTTCGCGCATCCGGTGCCCAAGGCTGGTACGATTTGGCAGGATGCGTGGCGCCACCAGCGACACATAGGCAAGGCCGGTGGCTGCCAACACAAGGCCGGGCAGGGTGAATTCAAAAAAGCTGAATCCGTCAAGCCCGCTTTCGATCAACGCATTGGACACCAGCAAATTGGTCCCGGATCCGACCAGCGTGGTCATGCCGCCAACCACGGCGACAAAGCTGAGCGGCATCAGCAATTTTGAGGCCGGTACATTAAACCTCTGGGCAATGCCCTGAACGATCGGGATAAAAATGATCACTACGGGAATATTGTTCAAGAATGCGCTGATCAGCAAAACGGTCAGCAATGTGATCAGCATCGCGATCCATAATCGACCCAGGCTCAGCCGTAACACCTGACGTGATACAATTTCCAGAATGCCGGTTTTGACAACCCCTTGCCCAACCACCAACAAGGCCAGCACAGTCAGCAGAGCCGGATTGGCAAAACCTGCCAAAATTTTACTTGCCGGCAGAAGGTCACGTCCCGCGCTGTTCTCGATTGGGAAAAAATGGAAGAACAGCAGCAAACAGAACACCGTTCCCAAAGCGGTGATTTCCATCGGGATTTTTTCATTGGCATAGGCGATCAGCGCCGTGATGATCAGCCCAAACAGGAACCACATATGAAATGTTACGCCGATGGCTTCAATGGATGTTGTCATGATCGGTTCGATGATGGTTCAGTCAATCTATAAGGTCAGCCGAAAGGTCGTAACGGCACCACACCTATATTGCAATGATTTTCGGGCAATCGAAAGTTGAAAGCCAAACAAAGAAAAATCATTCTAAATTGCAAAAATATTTGGGTAATGATTTGCGTAGAGGATTTGCTCGCGTATGGCCCGACATAGCGTTTATGGGCAGGATAGACCTGGTTACGGGGTCAGGATGATTTTGCCAATATGGGTGCTGGATTCCATCATTTGGTGTGCCTTGGCAGCTTCGGTAAAGGGAAAGACAGCAAAGGTTTGCGGGGTGATCTGGCCGGTGGCAAATTTCGGCCAAATATGCTGTTCGAGCGCCTGACATATGGCCGATTTTTCAGCGATAGAGCGGGGCCGAAGGCGTGCGCCGGTAATGGTCAAATGTTTGCTGTGGACATGGCCAAAATCTACCGCCGCTGTTTTGCCGCCGCGAAGATTGACAATCATCAGGCGGCCGCCATGGGCCAGCAATGCCACTTCCTTGGGCAAGTAGTCGCCGCCGATAATATCGATAATGACGTCGACGCCACGTCCCCTAGTGGCGGCGATGGCCGCATCGTAAAAATCCTCGTCGCGGTAATTGATCGCCAGATCGGCACCAAAATCACTTATCGCGGCACATTTTTCGGGGGTGCGTGCGGTGGCAAATACCGTGGCGCCAAACGCCTTGGCGATTTTAATGGCGGCGTGGCCAATGCCGCTGGTGCCACCTTGGACTAACACGGTTTCACCAGCCTGCAATCGGCAGCGATCCATCATATTGGTCCATACAGTGCAAAAGACCTCAGGTAGGCCGGCCGCATCGACTGTCGAAACATTGGGTGGGATCGCCATACATTGCCCTTCCGGCGCAATCGCATATTCTGCGTAGCCACCGCCGATCAGCAGCGCGCATACTCGATCACCAGGCTTGAAGCGGATGCAGCCATCGCCAACGGCAACGATTTCGCCAGCAACTTCAAGCCCCATGATGTCTGGTGCGCCCGGTGGGACCGGATATTTTCCCTGACGTTCGCGCAAATCAGCTCCATTGACCCCGGCGGCATAGGTTTTGATCAGCACCTCAGCCGGTCCCGGACGGGGGACTGGCGCATGTAATATTGTCAATGATTCGGGGCCGCCTGGTGCGGTAACGCCAACAAAACGCATCTGCTCTGGCAGGGGTGACATCAGCTATGTCCTCGTCGGTTGGGGGCGCCGCAAGTTGCCCTGTTATGGCAAGTCTAGCAAAACAAAAGTGACAAGACAGCCTGAAATATTCTCTAAAAATGGTGATTGTCATTGACATCAAAGCCGGAACTGACCATGGTCATGCTTCCAAGAAATGCTAATTATTCCATAAAATTTGGAGGAAAAAATGAAATTTTCAAAAAGTGTGGGATTTGTTGCGGCAGCTGCAGCAGTAGCACTTGCTTCAGGCTCAGCAATCGCTGGAAGTCACGGCTCATACCCGTCTAAGCCAGTTAAGATCGTGGTGGGCTTTTCTGCTGGTGGCGGTACGGACATCACCTCCCGTGGCTTCGCTTCTTTTCTGCATGAATCGCCAAGCATGGCCGGCCAGCCGGCTTATATCGTCAATGTTCCTGGTGCGTCAGGCCAAAAAGGGGCCAAGCAGGTGCTTGGCGAAAAGCCAGATGGTTACAACCTGTACATGATTAACATTGGCACGTTCATCGTCGGTGAGCTGGCAAAAGGTAAAGACGCGCCATATAGCGTCAAAAACGACTGGGATAATTTGGGTTGCATGTCGCAGCTTGTAACGTCATTGCAGGTTCACCAAACGCATCCAGCCAAGACAATGAAAGAGTTTGTCGATTGGGCTAAAGCTGAAAACAAGGAAATTACATGGGGTACATCGGGTGCAACGACCATGCACTCCGGTATTGGTGTTACATTCTTCGAGAAGCATGGCATTCCTCACAAGATGGTTCCTTTCAAAGGTGGCGCGCCAGCGCGTGCAGCTCTGGTTTCAAAGTCAGTTCAAGCTGTTTTCGGTGGGAATAATACAATCGCCGGGTTTGAAGACATCATGCGTCCTTTGGCCACAGCGGGTGCAACACGTGACTCAACGATGAAAGATCTGCCCACTTTCAGTGAGCAGGGGATGAGCGGAGCAGATTTTACCGGGCTGTTCTGTCTGTTCGCTCCGAAAGGCGTTCCAGATGAAGTTAAAACCAAGATAGACGCCGCAATTCAAGACGTGGTCAAGCTGAAGGGTTTTAAAGGCTTCATGAAGAAAAACAATTTGGGCGCTTTCTACACAAGTCCTGCAGACGCGATCAAAGCTGAAGAAGCAATGTACACAGCTATGATACCGGTAATGAAACAACTCACAGCGAAATAATAGTGATATTTCGTGTTTTTAGGGGGCAGGCCTGCTCGGCTTGCCCCCTTGTATTTCAAGCCTAAAAGTCACAGAGAAAGCTTATGGTCAGCGATAATTACAAGGTGAAAATCGAATACGGTGTTGCGGCAGTCATTGCACTAATCGGTGTTTTTTTCATTTTTCAGGCGTTTACGATAAAAGTGTCTGGTGAGGCGGTTGGCCCGCGAACAATGCCAATGGCAATCGCTGTATCATTAGTCATTGGTGCAGCATGGCTGGCTATAAGGGCGCTAAATGGCAAGGTCGGCGAAGTCAAGGCCGAATATGGCTTTAAGGACAGTGACCTCTACAGGATAACCCTTGTAATTGGTTGTGGCATATTGTTTGTGGTTAGCTTCTGGTTATTTGGATTTTTCACTGCGGTCATTATTGGTTATGTGGCTGCTCTCTATGCTTTTGGGGTGAGGAGCAAACTCAAGATATGTATTTCAGCGCTGCCAATGGCTTATGTATTACATTGGCTTTTTATGGGCGTGATGATGCTCAATGATCCGAGAGGCCGCTTGGTTGATCTGCGGCCTTTAACTGATGTGTTGATTGGTAATTAGTCGATGATGTTCTTTGCAGATATTTTAGGTGGGTTTCAGACTTTCTTTGCTGATCCCTTCGCGGTTTGGTTTGTGATGCTCGCTGCCTTCGTTGGCATTGTTTTTGGTGCGTTGCCTGGTTTGACCGCCGCAGCGGCAATTGCAATGATGCTGCCAATTTTGATTGTTTATAATGACGTAATTGGCGGTTTGTCAGGCCTTGCATTCCTTTATGTGGTAGGCAAATCCGGGCGCTATGGTGGATCGATTGCCGCCATTTTGTTCAACACCCCCGGTACCGCGGCATCGGCAGCCACCATGCAGGATGGCTATCCGATGACCCAGTCAGGCCGTGCTGGTAAAGCGCTGAAAACCGCCACAGTTGCGTCAGTTTTTGGTGACTATTTTGGTGAAATCATCCTGATTTTCGGTGCGGTCTCAATTGCGTCTTTCACCAAGCAATTTGGCCCGCCTGAGAACTTTGCCATTTATCTTATGGCTTTTGTTGTCATAGGTTCGGTGGTCAGTGACAGCATTATAAAGGGCGTATTATCTACCTTGTTTGGCGCGGTCGTAGCATTGATTGGTGAGGACACAATCACCGGTCAATTTAAAATGACCATGGGTATTGACGAATTGGAGTCGGGCATGGCCCTGGTTCCACTCCTGATTGGTGTGTTTGTTATTTCTGAGGTGATTATTCAGGCCGAAAAAGTTGTTAAAATGAAGATGGTTGATCTCGACTCCTCCAAGTTAGATGATCCGACAGCTCATTACTTCACATGGCCAGAATTCAAGCGCTGTGTCCCACTGATGTTCCGATCGTCTATTTATGGCTCTTTGATTGGCATGATGCCGGGCCTTGGCTCATCGGTCGCCTGCTTTGTGGCCTATGGTGAGGAAAAGCGGAAAGCCAAAAACAAAGATCAATGGGGCACTGGCGTTGTTGAAGGCATTGCCGCCCCAGAATCAGCCAATAATGCTGTGTCGGGCCCATCGATGATCCCACTTTTGACCTTGGGGATCCCTGGCTCAACCATTGCGGCGGTGTTGATTGGCATGTTCTTGGTTAATGGCTTACAAGTGGGGCCGCAGATTTTTGCTACAGAACCACCGTTATTTATCGGTGGTAATATGATGAGTCCGCGTGAATTCATATTTGCGATTTTTGCGGGTGGCCTCATAGGGATCGCGTTCTATGGTATAATCGGGTATTTTGGGGCCCCCTTGGTAGGAAGAGCGATTGCCCTTTTGCCTACTGAGTACTTATATCCCTTCATCTTCATGATTTCGCTCGCGGCAAGTTATTCGTCTCGCGCATCAATCGCCGATGTGGGTTTTGCGATCCTATTTGGTGTCATTGGTTATGGTATGCGTCGTACCAATTTCTCCGCTGCGGCTTTCATCATTGCGTTCGTTTTGACTACGAGTATGGAAACCGCGTTTAGACAGGCGATGATCATATCTGACAGTGGTTTGCTGATTTTCTTCAAATTTGAATACATGGATAAATTCTCCTACGCACCGATCTTCTTGATGATCGGGGCCGCTGTGGTGATTTTCCGCGCCATTTCGACGATGCGGGCGCGTAAAGCTAAAGCCTCGTAAAGGCGCGCTGGGCGGCGATGCCCGCCCGTTAGTCGTGCCCGATAGGTACCCTATCTACCGCCATAGCAATCTATGTATTGCTATGGCGTTTTATTTTGATCAGACCATTGCCGGCGGTCATGATTTTGCGCATGATAACACCTGCCTAGCGTCACACATCTGCCGCGCTTGCCACCCGCTTTTTAATCACGCCCTTATCTAAAGAGTAACTGCCATGCCGTATAATGATTACCGCACAGACCTGATGGGTTCAGCCAGCCTGTCGCCAACCGGCCATTTCCGGGTTGGCAGCTATCAGACTTTCACCCTGACCTATACAGCTGGCAAATTTGGTATTGATGATCAGGGGGGATTGCGGATCGGCTTTCGAGGTCATTTTGACGGGTCACCGATCCAGTTTGATGACCCAGCCGCCCCCGGCTATACCACGGTGACCGCATCCAATGGTGCGGTGCTTGATGTGTCGTGGGACATGAGGCGCAATATCCGCCCGTGGAATAAAAGCCTCTATATCCGCTGCTTGCGGTTCTTGCGCGCGGGCGACCAGATTGTCATTACCTTTGGCGACCAATCGGGTGGATCGCCGGGCTGGCTGTTGCAAACCTTTTGCGAGTCAGCTTTTACTTTTCAGATCACGGTTGATCCGTTTGCAACACAGGATTTCATTGCCTTGCCGCCGGCCGATAATCCAACTATCGCCATGGTGCCCGATGTACCGGCACAGTGGAAGGCGGTGCTGCCGACGTTGCGCCGGCCAAACGAGACGTTCCGCCTGTCGATCAAAGGTGATGATAAATGGGGCAACCCGTCAAACCTGCTTGAGGGCCCAGTGCAGGTGCAAAGCAATGTCAGCATCACTAATTTGCCCGACACCGTGTCATTTGACCCGGGTAGTTTTGGCGCGGTCATCGAAAATCTGTCGGTGGCAGAGCCGTGCGTTGTCGATCTACAGCTTTTTGATGAGGCAGGCAATTGGCTTGCCACCGCTAATCCGCTGGTTATTCGCGATGCGCCGGTCGCCCATTTTTGGAGCGATATGCACGCCCAAAGTGGCGAGACGATCGGCGTTGGTACCGCCCGCGAATATTTCGATTTTGCGCGCAACAAGGCATTTTTGGATATTGCTGGTCATCAGGGCAATGACTTCCAGATTACCGATGATTTCTGGGCGCATTTGAATGAACTGACTGCGGCCTATAACGAGGATGGCCGGTTTATGACCATCCCCGGATATGAATGGTCTGGCAATACCGGCCTTGGTGGGGACCATAATGTCTGGTACCGCACCGAAGGGCGGCCTATTTACCGTTCAAGTCGGGCCCTAGTTGCCGATCGGACCCTGCCGGAAACGGACGTCCATTCGACGCCGGAACTCATTGCCAAATTGCAGGAAGAAGACGCGATTGTCGTGGCGCATGTTGGCGGGCGCTACGCTGATATCAAATATGCCCATGATGCGCGGTTGGAACCGTCGGTCGAAGTGCATTCGTCATGGGGTACGTTTGAATGGATTTTGGCTGACGCGTTTGAGTCAAACTACCGAGTCGGAATTGTGGCATCCAGTGACGGCCATAAAGGCCGGCCGGGTGCCGAATATCCGGGCGATAGCCAATTTGGATCTTATGGCGGGTTAACCTGTCATCTGTTGCCACAACTCGACCGTGACCATTTTTTTCCGGCCTTTCGCAATCGGCGGCATTACGCAACGACTGGGGCGCGCATCTTTATGGATGTCAGTGCCACCGATGGCGACAAACGCTGGGCCATTGGCGAAATTACCACGAGCGACCAAACCGCGGTGACACTCGATTTCGAGGTGATCGGCACCGCCCCGATTGAACGGCTTGATATTTTTGATGGACTTGATCTTGTGCGCACCATCCGGCCATCGGGGGGGCAAAGCACCGGCGACCGGTTGCGTGTCACCTGTGCCGGACAGCATTATCGCGGCCGCGGCAGGCTGGTAAAATGGGATGTAAAAGCAGCGTTTGATCAAGGCAAAATAGACCGGATTAAACCGATCAATTTTTGGAATCCAAACCGTCAACCCCACCTTGTCGATGACCGGCATGCGGTGTGGAAAACAGTGACAACCGGCGGTGCGTCATCGGTTGATTTCTGGTTGGATGCGGCGGCGTGGGACGGGTCGGTCGACATCAATACCAATTTTGACTCGGTGACGACATCACTTGGCGCCATCGATGAAACCGGTATCACCGTTGATTGTGGCGGCATGGATATCCGGCTTCATCTTCACAGATTGCCAGCAACCTTGCATGATTATGCGCTGACAGGTCAGCAAACGGTCAGCCTGCCGGCGGGGACTGAACGGCGGCTTTATGTGCGGGTGACGCAGGAAGACGGGCATCAGGCCTGGAGCAGCCCGATCTATATTCGTAAAGCGTGAACCGGCCGCTAACGAGGCCGATAAAACACTAAATGGAACAGACTATTAAGAGGATCGTCATGGATCTTGCCGCGGTAAAAATCACCAACCTAGAGGCGTTTGTTGTCGCGATGCCGCTGATCGGCGTCTTCACCAGTGGTGGCAAATCGAAAAATGTGACCAAGGGGGTTGTGGTGCGGCTGACGGCGGCCGATGGCAGCGTTGGGATCAGTAGTGTTGACCCGTCAACCCGGGCGGTTTTCCCCGACCGGGCCGAGGATTTGCTGGCGACGATCACTGACCGGTTGAAACCAGTGCTGATCGGTATGCCAGCCTCGCAGATCAATGCGATTTCTGGCCTGATGGGTCAGGTGCCGGACAGCCAGCTTGGGGCGCGCGCGGCGGTTGAAATTGCCGCCATTGATCTAACATGCCGGCATCTTGGTCTGTCGCTTGGCGATTATCTTGGTGGCGTGGTCACGCCGCAGGTTGATTTTAACGGATGGGTTGGCGAATTGCCGGCTGATGAGGCAGCCACCGAGGCACGCGGCTGGGTGAAGGCTGGATTCAAGTCAATGAAAATCAAAGTCGGCAGCGACCTTGCGGCTGATATTGACCGGGTGTTGGCGGTACGCGATGCGGTTGGTGGTGCTGTTGGCTTGCGGATTGATGCGAATGAACAATATCGGGTCGAGGATGCATTACGGTTGTGCGATGCGGTAAAACGCGCTGATTTGCAGCTGTTTGAACAGCCGGTGCCGCGCGACGACCTTGATGGCCTCGCTACCATCCGGCGCCAGGGCGGCATTGCGATTATGGCGGATGAATCGATCAGTGACCATGCAAGCCTGTTGCGGGTGATCCAGGCAGACTGTGCCGACTATGTCAAATTCGGTGTTGCGCAGGCCGGTGGTTTGATGCCGGCGGCCCGCATGATTGCGACCGCTGATGCGGCTGGACTGAAGGTGGTTATGGGGCATGGTTTTGGGTTGGATATGAGTACGATGACCGAAATTATGGTCGGGGCGGCTTTTGCCAATATCATGCCTGGATTGGAATGTGTTGGCCCGCTAAAAGTAACCGATACGGTGGCGACGACGCGGCTGGATATTTCAACCGGCTCTTACCAGGTGCCGGCGGTTGCCGGGCTTGGTATTACGCTGGACCCAGACAAGATGGCGCGCTACACGGTAGCGTAAAGCAGGGGCATAAAGCAGGAGCCTAAAGAAGGCTAGTCGAGTGATTTCCACAAGAAATTCAACCCACCACCAAAGGTCAGAATATCGACCCAGAGACCGTGTGACTTGGTTTTTATCCGGGTCAGGATAAAGCGCCCCAGCATATTGCCCGGGATGGTCGCCACCCCGGCCAGCAAGCCGATGATCAACAGATCATAGGTGATCAGTCCAAGACTGCCATAGCTGACCACGCGGGCGATGTTGGTGAAGGTGGCAATGACCGCCAAGGTCGCGACAAAATTGACCGGGGTCAGCCCATAGCCAAGCATGAAAGGGATCAAAATCATGCCCGGCCCAACCGCTGAACCGCACAGGAATCCGAACAAGGCGCCAACACAACTCAGCACCAAAGGTGAGGTTTCTATATGCCGCGATTTAGCCCAATGCCGTAGTGGGATTGAGCAAAGAATAACAACCCCCAGAAACGCCGCAATCACATGCGGTTCAAGGCTGGCGTAAAAATAGCTGCCAAGAAACACCATCGGCGCGGCAGGGATCGCAACGCGAAAAAACGCATCTTTGTGGAAATCGGTACGGTTAATCCATGAGCGTGAAAAATTGCTGACCAGCAACATCACACTCAAGGCAGGCATCAGGGCTTTCATGCCAAAAACCGGCGCAAAGAAAATGGCTGGTAAAAATCCGCCCCCGACACCGGCAAAGCCGCTTATGGCTGCCGCTGCAAAGGCGACAGTGACAATATAAGCCAGTTCAAATTTATCCACGGGCGCGGCCTGCCTTTCCGGCATAGGTAAAAGAGGTGGTCACTTAAAGTAGGATCGTTGCCGCGAACGGCTGGGTAGGCGTCTATTTGGCAAAGGGTTTGCCGGTATCCGGGTCAAGTTTGGTTTCCGGCTTTAACCCGTCTTGGGTCAAGGTCGCTGAAATGCGGCCATTTTCAAGATAGTCGCCAGTGGCGGCGCGCCGGCCGGCCTCGTCCCATACCTGATGCCATGCCCCAAGCGAATAACCGTGCCACGGCTTTTGCACATTAAGTTTCGGCAGGCCAAGCTCGTCCCAGATGTCTTTGGCGCGTTCCATATAGTCCTTGCCCGGCAATGCCAAGGGCGGCATCGGTGATTTCATCGTCGCGTCAATCAACACGCTTGAATCTTCTTCACCGTCATGTTCGCGCTTGGGGCCATGCCCTTGGCCGCGATGTGCCAAGGTCTGGAAATCATGGATTGGGTTGGTGCGATAGGACATGGCCCAGAACAAAGCATCGGCATTATCCACATCGATATCATCATTCACCGCAATGCAGATTTTGCTGCAATCGCCTTTGAAAAAGGCGGCACTGTACAATGCGCGCCAGATTTCGGTGCGTGGCATGCCGGCCTCACAGGTGATCACAGTGACCCGTAACAAGCCGGTCAATGGTTCGTGAAGTGATACTTTCTTGACGCCCTTGATGTTGTTCTCGTCGCGCAAATGCCGCAGGAACAACGGCTCATAGGCGACCCGTTTGATCACGCTTGATTCGCTTGGGGCGACCTGACTGATATAGGAGGGCACAACCGCCTTTTTGCGGCGGGTGATCGCGGTAATCCGCATTGGCATATTATATTCTTCCAACGCGATATGGCCGTGTGACTCACCAAATGGGCCTTCGGGTTCGACACGGGTGGTATCGATAAAGCCTTCGATCACAATTTCCGCCTCGGCTGGGATGGTCAAATCGACTGTCTTGGCGGCGGTTACATTGATTGGCTTGCCAGCAAGCCCACCAGCAACGGTAAATTCGTCAACGCCGATCGGTAGTTTTTGTGGGCCCATAAAGGCGACATAGGGCGGGCACCCCAACACAATCGCCACCGGCATTTCGGTGATGCCACGTTCCTGGCATTTTTGATAATGCTGATAACCGCCGGCCCCGCCAACGCGTGTTGCCATGCGGACGACAAGCCGGTCGGGTGCTTTCAGCGCACAGCGATATGTCCCCATATTCTGCACCCCGGTTTCCGGATCCTTGGTGATTACATTGCCAGCACTCAAGGTCGGGGCGGCATCAAACCCGGGGGTCGACACCGGAATCGGTAGCGCGTCAAGACCATGGCCCGGCTGACTTAACGTGACGCCGTCCTCGATCACCTCTTGGCACGGGGCGTTATCAACCATCTGTGGGGCAATCGGGTTGCTGATCGCGTTGTCCCATTTGGCCTGAACCTCGTCAATGGTACACCCCATGCCGACACTGTAAATTTCGCGATTGGCGGCAAGCCCGCCAACCAGCACCGGAATATCAAAGCTGCGGCCTTTGCCATCGGTAATATTGGTGAATAAAAAGGCCTTGCGTTCGGCTTCCTTCATCCCGCCAATGAACTGCCACCGGACCAAGGCGTGCATTTCGCTGTCCTTGTCGATGGGCCGGTCAACCTCAATCAACAGACCTTTTTGGCGTAAGGCGTCAATATGCTGGTGCAGATCGTTGTAATCGGACATGGTGTGCGGGCTCCGGTACCTGATGGGGGGTCATTTTGTTGTGGTGTTGGCAAGACAGGCCCGCACCGTGATGGTGTCAAGCTGCCATAAATCGCCAAGCAGGGCGGCGGTGGGTTTCACGCCTAAAACAGGCGCCGTCAGTTCGGTGAATTTGGCATCAAGTTCGGCATCCGACAGCGGCATGTCGGGATCACCCTTGCGGGTTGGCTGGAAAAGGCTGACACGGTCACCGTTTTTGGTTGTCAGCGTAACACGCGCTGCCCGCTGTGCCGGAAAGGCGGCGTCAATGTCGGGGTCGGTTGTAACGCTGATCAATGGCAGCATCGCGCGTACCGTGGGGTTGTTGATATGGTCGGCGGTGAATGCGTCGATCCGTACACTGCCAAAACAGGCGGCATGGGCGACCACATATTGCATCGAGAATTTGCATTCCTGCGGGGTCGTCGGGTCCACCCGGTCGGTGATGGCAACGGCCGGGCCATAGGTGGCAATGGCGATGGATGCGATGTCATCGGCAGCAACGCCGCGCTTGGCCATCAGCGCCAACAGCCCGTCAATCGCCGCAAAAGTGTGGCCGCAACAGCCATGATTTTTGAAGGTGATCGCCTCAATGTGATAGAGTTTGCCAAGGTCGGCGGTGGCCTTTGACCAGTCGGCGGCCTGGCTCATTGCGGCGCCCATACCGGCCGGACCTTCCAACACATCCAGCGCGCCGGTGACACCCTTGCCGGCGGCGATGGCTGCCATAACCCCGGTTTCGGCAGCATGGCCCGCATGGAGCGGCTTGCTCATCCCGTCAGAACGAAAGGCCTGTTGAAGCCCGGCTGCCAAGGTTGCCGCGGTAGCAAGCGCATGCGCTGTTTGCTGCCGGTTTAGTCTCAACAGCAAGGCAGCGGCGGCAGCGGCGCCAAAGGTCGCGATGGTGGCGGTCGTATGCCAGAAGGCGTAATGTGTTCGTCCCATCGCCAGACTGATCCGGCAGCTAACCTCATAGCCGGCGATGACCGCGCGTAAAAATTGGTCACCACTACAATCATCGCGTTCGGCAATAGCAAGGGCGGCCGCAATGGTGGCGCATCCGGGATGCAGCCCGCCATCGCGAAAGATATCGTCAAATTCAGATGTGTGGGCGCTTGCCCCGTTCAGCAGTGCCGCGGTTTTTGCGGTACTCCGCTGGCCGGTGGGAAAGATTGTGCAATGGGCTGGATCATCACTGTCGACAAAGGCTGTGCGCAGCATCGGGTTGGGGTTTTGGATAGCCCCCGGATACATCGCGGCAAACCAGTCAATCACCGCCCGTTTCGCATGATGCCGGGTGGTGGGGGACAATGTGCTGGTCTGTTCCGACACAATATAGTCGGCAATTTGGTCAATCAGGATCATGGATGACAGGTATCTGGGATAACAACGAGCGGTTATTGTTCCAACAGAATGGCAACACGGCAAGACCAAAAACCCGTCTGGCGACGATAAATATCGCCATGCGTGGTGTGGTTTTGCCTTAAAGCCGGTTGCATGGCCGGTCATTTCATACCAGACTTGGCGTGGGATGTGATCGTCCCGCCGTCCGGCTTTATTTATCCACCAATTTTTTGGAAGTTCGTTATGACCGATCTCTTGTCTATGGTTAAAACTGAAACCCGCGATGCTGTTGCGATTGTTACCCTGAACCGGCCGGATAAGCGCAATGCAATCAATGACGATATGCGTCATCAGGTGATTGATGCGTTGGATCGGGTCAATGGTGACGATAGGGTTCGGGCGGTGGTATTGACCGGGGCAGGATCGGTGTTTTGTGCCGGCGGCGACATTGCGGGTATGCGGGCCCGGCTAGACGCACCGCGTGGCAAGGTCGGGTTTAATGGCTGGCGCCGGCAAAAGCAAACACACCGCCTGATCAGTACGATCTATCATATCGACAAGCCGGTGATTGCGGCGGTGAACGGGGCGGCATCGGGACTTGGATGTGATCTGGCCTTGGCTTGCGACTTTATCATGGCCGGGCCAGAGGCCAGCTTTACCATGGCCTATTTGAAACGTGGTCTGATTCCGGATGGTGGTGGCCTGTATTTTCTGCCGCGACGGGTTGGGTCGGTTCGTGCCAAAGAGCTGATTTTCAGCGCGCGCACGGTCAAACCGGATGAGGCGCTGGCGATAGGCTTGGCTGACCGGCTGGCCGTAGGCCCGTTGCTGGATGACGCGGTGGCATGGGCCGCGGATTTGGCTGTCGGCCCGCCGGCGGCCATTGCCCTGGCGAAATCAATTGTCAACCGGTCGATTGATATGCCACTTGAAACGGTGTTTGCGCTGGGGTCCGAGGCGCAATCCATCTGCTATGCCAGTGATGAGCATCATGACGCGGTGAACGCCTTTTTGAATAAAACGGCGAAATAGGATGATGTCGATGACGGTGGCGTTTGACGGGTTACGTGTGGTTGAGTTTGCACAAGGTGTTGCCGCGCCCTATTGCGGGTTGTTGTTGGCGCGCCATGGTGCTGAAGTTCTCAAGGTTGAACCGCCGGGCAAGGGGGATTGGTGCCGCAGTCTTGGGGTCAGCAAGGGCGATTTTTCGGCCGAGTCGATTATCTTGAATCGTGGCAAGAAAAGCCTCGCCCTGGATATGAAATCGCCTGGCGGACGCGAGGCGGCATTTCGGCTGGCCAGTCAGGCTGATGTGATCATTGAAAATTATCGTCCCAATGTGACCGCCCGGCTGGGGATCGATTACGCGGCGGTGGCCGCGGTCAACCCAACGGTTGTCTATGCCTCGGTCACCGGTTTCGGGACAACAGGGCCAAACCGCATGATGCCAGCCACCGACACAGTTATGCAAGGCTATACCGGCCTGATGTCAATTAACCGCGATAAAGCGGGGCTGCCCCGCCGGATCAGCATGCTGGCGATTGATTATTCGACCGGCCTCTATCTGACCCAAGCGGTGTTTGCCGCGCTTTATCACCGCGCCACCACCGGCAACGGGACCCATATCGAAACCAGCCTTTTGGACAGTGCCATGGCGTTTCAGGAATCGCGTCTTGTCGCGCAGGTGTTTGAAGGGTCGGCGGTGCAGCCGGTCGGTGCGCCGGTCGGCACCTTTGCTACGGCAACCGGCTATCTTAGCCTGAATGCCCGGCGTGACGCCCATTTTGCTGCCCTTTGTACGATATTGGGCACCGAGGAATGGCGTGCCGACCTGCGGTTTGACAGCGAACAAAAACGCCTGGTCAATGCCGAGGCGATCAATGATCTGGTGGCCCCCTTCATCGCGGCCAAACCGACCGCCCATTGGGTCGATGTGCTGTCAAAGGCGGATATTTTGAATGCGCCGGTCCATTATTATGATGATCTTTTTGCCGACCCGCAAATCAAGGCGGGCGAGTCAATTGGGTGGGTCGAGATTGACGAATTTGGCGCCTTGCCAGCGGCGCGCCTTGCCGGCTTGCCGCCTGCCTCGGCCAGTCCGGTCGCCGCGATGACCCCGCCACATCTTGGCGAGGGCGGGCGTGACGGTCTTGTGGCGGCGGGATTCAGCGCCGAAGATATCGCTGGCTTGGCGGCGTCCGGCGCGGCGTTTTTCTATGAAGACGGAGCCTGATAGATGGTGTTTGACCTCAGCGAAGAGCAGCAGATTTTTGTCGATACGGTGCGCCGCTTTGCCGCCACTGAATTGGCGGCCAGTGCGGTGGCGCGTGCGCATAGTGACGGCTATCCGTGGGATGTGGCCGAACGATTTGCTAAGATGGGATTGCTTGGTATCACGATTCCGGCTGAAAAGGGCGGAATTGGCGGCAGCCTGACCGATGCGATTTTGGCGATACAGGCGGTGGCTGAATTCTGCCCACGCAGCGCTGACGTGGTGCAGGCCGGCAATTTTGGGGCGATCCGTACCTTTGCCGAATATGCCAGTGATGATCAATTGGCGCGCTTCCTGCCGCCGCTTTTGGCGGGTAAGGGGGTGATGTCGGTTGGCATGTCCGAACCTGATGCCGGCTCGTCCGTAACCGAATTGAAAACCACCGCAACCGAAGATGGCGACGGCTTTCTGGTGAATGGCAGCAAGGTGTTTGGCACCAACAGCGCCGAGGCCGAACTGTTTCTGGTCTATTTGCGCTTTGGCCCCGGCACCGATGGGATCGGCTCGGCAATCATTGAAAAAGGCACTGCCGGTTTTGAGATTGGTCCGGCGTACCGCTATATGAATGGCGAGGAATGGGCGCCTCTCTATTTTCAGGACTGCCGGATTCCAAAGGAGAATATCTTGCTTGGGCCGGGCGGTTTTAAAAAACAGATCAGCGGTTTCAATATCGAACGTCTAGGCAATGCGGCCCGCGCTGTGGCGGTCGGGCGCAAAGCCTTTCTTGAGGCGCGTGATCATGCCCAAACACGCCGGCAATTTGGCCGTGATATATGTGAATTTCAGGGGTTGCAGTGGAAATTCGCCGATATGCATATGCGCCTTGAATCGGCGCAGTTGCTATTGATGCGGGCGGTTGCCAAAGCCGAAACTGGTTTGCCGTCGGCGCAAGACACGGCGCTCGCCAAGCTCGCCTGCAACGAGGCCGGGTTTTTTGCAGCGAATGAGGCCTTGCAGGTGATGGGGGCGTTGGGGTTCAGCGAGGATAATATCGTACAATATTGCATGCGCCGGACGCGGGGATGGATGATTGCTGGTGGATCGATCGAAATTCTGAAAAACCGGATCGCCGAAGGTATTTTTGAACGGCGGTTTTCGCAACGCCCGGCCCAACCGGTGACACCACCGAAAGACCGGAGCTAGGCACATGTCGGCAATCGCATCGGCCCATGCCGCGCCGTTGGTCGCGCCCCGTGTGGTGGCTCTGGTCGGCGTGTCGGACGGGGCGGGAAAATTATCGGGACGACCGTTTCACTTTTGCCGCCAACACGGCTTTGCCGGGCAGATCTATATCGTCAATCCGCGCCGTGATACGGTGCTTGGTGAGACCGCCTATCCATCCGTTGTTGCGATTCCGGCGCCGGTTGACCATGCCTATCTTTTGGTCGGCACCGGGCTGGTCGAGGCCGCCCTTGATGACTGCATTGCGGCCGGGGTGAAAGTGGTCACGGTGCTGGCAGATGGGTTTGCCGAAGCTGGCGATGACGGGCGGGCGCGGCAAGCCCGCTTGGTTGCCAAGGCCAATGCGGCCGGCATTATGCTGATCGGCCCTAACTCTATGGGGGTGGTCAATAGTAGCACTGGTTTTGTCTGTACAACCAACGCCGCTTTCAAAACCGCCGCGCTGTTGCCGGGGCGTTTGGCGGTGCTGTCTCATAGTGGCAGCTTGATTGGCACCTTGCTATCGCGCGGAACGGTCCGCAATATCGGCTTTTCGCATTTTGTCTCGCTTGGCAACGAGGCGCAATCTTGTGTCGGCACTGTGGGGCTGACACTTGTCGACAACCCGGATATTGACGGGTTTGCGCTGTTTCTTGAAACCATGCGGAATCCCAAGGCTTTTGCCCGTTTTGCGGCGGCGGCGCATAGCCTTGGCAAGCCTGTTGTGGCCTATGTGCTTGGGAAATCCAGTGAAGGACAAGCCTTGTCGGTCTCGCATACCGGCGCATTGATTGGCGAGGCGGCCGCGGTTGGGGCCTTTTTACGCCACCATCATATCGCCGAAGTCAGCCAGCTTGATGCCCTGTTTGAAGCACCGGCGTTAATGCTTCAAAAACCACGCCTTGCCGACAGGCCGCGGGTGGCAACGGTGTTGACCACGACCGGTGGTGGCGGGGCGATGCTTGTTGACCAATTGAGTTTGCGCGGCGTTGCATTGGCCGGGCTTGGCCCTGACTCAGCCGATTTTTTTCGCCGGAATGATATCCCCTTTGGCAGTGGCAAGCTTGTCGATGTGACCCTTGCCGGGGCGCAATATGATGTGATGAAAGCCGCGATCACTCAATTGATTACCGACGCTACTACCGGCTTGCTGGTGGTGGCGATCGGATCATCCGCCCAATTCAACCCGGAATTGGCGGTAAAGCCGATCATCGATGCGGTTGCGGAAAATCCAGGTGCGGCGCCGGTGGCCGCTTTTCCGTTGCCACATGCCCCAGACTCAATGGCGATGTTGCAGGCGGCAGGTATTCCGGCTTTTGGCGGGGTCGAAAGTGCGGCTGACACGATCGCCCTGTTTTTGGCAGATGATACGGGCCATGATGAACCAGACCGCCTGCCGCCGGATGTGGCCCAAAAGATTGCCGCCTTGATCACGGCGCACAGCGCTGGTGCGGTGCTGGACGAGGTTGATGCCGGCGACATTTTTGCTGGGCTAGGCATAAAGGCGCCGCCTGCGATCTTGATCGCCGACAATCCGGTAAAGGCTGACGATCTTGATACGGTTCTGGACGATGCTGGTGTGGCCTATCCGGTAGTGGCCAAACTGGTATCGCCGGATTTGCCGCATAAAACCGAATATGGGGCGGTCACGCTCAATATCATGACCGGTGATGCTCTCGAAACAGCGATGACCACGATGCGGGCGCATGTGGCGCACCGTGCCCCGCACGCACAGATAGAGGGTGTGTTGATTCAATCGATGGTAACCGGCCTTGGAGAAGCGCTTGTCGGGTTTCGGCGGGACAATCTTGTCGGGCCGGTTGTGACGGTGGGTGCCGGTGGGGTGATGGCCGAAATCTATCGTGATGTCGCGATACGGCCGGCGCCGGTCAGCGTGCAAACCGCCCGGCAGATGCTTGACGAGGTCAAGGGCTTTGCGTTGTTGCGTGGCTATCGCGGGCGACCGGTTGGCGACCTTGATGCCTTGGCGCGGTTGGTGGCGGCGGTGTCGCAGTTGGCAGCATTTGACGCGGTTGCCGAGGCCGAAATAAACCCGGTTCTGGTACGGGCAGATGGTGTTGTCAGGCTTGATGCGCTGATCCGGCTGGGTGATGATACCGGGGCGGCGAATGGCTGACGCTGCCTTGCCATTATCAGGCTCTCGGGTGCTGGATTTTGGCCATACGGTAATGGGGCCGACAGCTGGTCTGATCCTTGGTGATTTAGGGGCTGAGGTTATCCGTATCGAGCCGGTTTCGGGCGACCCAACACGCCGTTTGAAAGGCTTTGGCACCGGCTATTTCCCTTTTTTTAACCGTAACAAGCAGAGCGTCGCGATCAATTTGAAAGACCCGCGCGGCGTTGATATTGTGCGCCGTCTTCTGGCCACCAGTGATGTGCTTGTCGAAAATTTCGGGCCCGGTACGATGCAACGGCTTGGCCTTGACTATGCACAAATCAGCGATTCGTTTCCGCATCTTGTTTATTTATCGCTGAAAGGGTTTTTACCGGGCCCCTATGAGGCGCGAATCGCCCTTGATGAGGTTGTTCAGATGATGAGCGGCCTTGCCTATATGACTGGGCCACCAGGGCAGCCGTTACGGGCCGGCGCGTCGGTGGTCGACATAATGGGTGGTGCCTTTGGTGTGATCGGGGTGCAGGCAGCGTTGCTGGAACGGGCCAGCACCGGTCGTGGTCAGCTTGTAACATCGGCGCTATTTGAAAGTGCGATGTTTTTGATGGGTCAGCATCTGGCCTATGCCGCCCAGTCCGACAGCCCGGTGCCGCCGATGCCGGCGCGTGTATCGGCATGGGCGGTCTATGACAAATTCACCACAAGTGACAAGGAGACGGTGTTTTTGGGCATTACCTCGGATCGTCACTGGCAAAGGTTTTGTGACCGGTTTGACCGGCCCGACCTTGGGGCCGATGACAGCCTTGCCACCAACAACCAACGGATTGATGCACGGCCTCGTTTGATGCCGGTCATCACCCGAATGATAGCTGACCTTAGCCTTGCCGCGGTAACCGAAAGGGCGCTTGCGGCTTCATTGCCTTTTGCCCATATTGCCCGGCCCGAACAGTTGTTTGATGATCCGCATCTGAATGCGGGCGGTTATCTTCTCGATACGGTGATGCCTGACGGCACAACAGCCAAGCTGCCCGCCTTGCCGTTATCGCTGGGGGGACGAACCGCAGATCTGAGAAACAGCCCACCCCCACTTGGCGCCGATACTGAAATCTGCCTTGCCGGCCTTGGCTTTACGGTCGCAGAGATCAGCCAATTAGATGCTGACGGGGTGATTTTTATCGCCGCTGCAGCCGATAGGTAGAGCCAGAGGCCGAGCCTGTTGCCCCTATGGTCAGACACGGGTGGGTGGCGTGTCATCCAAAAAATATTTAAGGCTCGCCGCAATCAATTCCGGGTCTTGATTGATTTTCATTTCCTTCTGGTTCTCGCGAAGTCGTAACCGGTGGGCATAGCCTTCCGGAAGATAGGCAAACGGATCCGCCAGCCCCAACTCGCGCGCCGCATGCGATGGCCAATCGGCATTCCACAGCAGTTCGCGGGCCAGCGCCACCATATCGGCATGGCCTTGCTGCAAAATAGTTTCGGCCTGAGCCGCTTTGGTGATACCGCCGACAGCGACGGTTTGCACCCCGGCTTGGTGCCGGATGCGATGCGAAAATTCCACCTGATAGGCAGGAAGGCGTGGCACCATCGGCATATCGCTGTCACCCATAACGCCGCCTGACGACACATCGATAATATCGATCTCAACCTGTTTCAATGCCTTCGCCAGTTCGATCGATTCGGCCAGATTCCAGCTGCCTCCCTTACCGTCAACGGCGGATAAGCGGAAAAAAACCGGTTTGTCCTGCGGCCATGTGGCGCGCACAGCCGCGGCAATCTCAATCGCGAACCGCATACGGTTTTCAAGGCTGCCGCCATAGCCGTCGGTGCGCCGGTTAGAGGTAGCGGATAAAAACTGATGAATCAGATACCCATGTGCGCCGTGAATTTCGACAATATCGTACCCGGCATCTAGGCTCATCTTGGTGGCGGTGCGGAAGGCTTCGATCACATACTTGATATCATCGCGGTCCATTTCCTTGGGTTTGATCGGCCGTGGCGGGCAGTTGTCGGCGGTTGGGGCCATGACCTGCCATGGTGGCATGCCGTTGGCGGCATCAGCAGGGGCCAGCGGCCGCCAGTTTTCGATCGCGCCATGGCACGATCCTTTGCGGCCGGAATGGCCAAGCTGGATGGCCGGGATCGCGCCATTTGCCTTAATCACATCGGTCAGGCGTTGATAGGCCTTGATATGGCCGGGTTTATAGATGCCGGCACAGGCATAGGTTTTCCGGCCTTCTGGTTCAACGGCGGTTTCTTCGCCAAACACAATCCCGCACCCGCCAATCGCCAACCGGCCAAGATGCATCACATGCCAGTCATTCGGCGCGCCGTCATCGGACAAATATTGGCACATCGGCGAGGCTATGATGCGGTTTGGCACCTCTAGGCCTCGCAATCTCATCGGGGTGAACAATAAAGGATGTGAGGGGGGTGTTTTGGTCATCGACAAGTCCGGTTGTTTGTTGTTTTGGATAGGGTGCTATTAAAGCATGTCGGCTAGAGGGTGGTGATCAATTGCTGCATCACATTATGATAGGAGGTGGTGATACTGTCATGTGCAAAATGCCGGCCGTCACACACAACATGCCGGCCTGCTGACCACACATGCCGGACCATCCGGTTGTCGCCACAAAAAAAACCAAAACTATCGAGAATTTGATCGCCATCGCGGTTGACCAAATCGGCTAGGCTGTCATCAAGGGCCAGCATATTGGCCGGCGCACCCGCACAAAGATGTCCGGCGCCGTGGGCAAGGGCTTGCGCACCGCCGCGAACCGCCGCGGTAAACAAACCAGCCCCTGCCGACTTTTGGTCACCGGTCATGATCACCCGTTTATGGTCACGAAGGCGTTGCCCATATTCAAGGGTTCGTAATTCTTCGGCAAGCGCAATGCGTATGTTTGAATCACTGCCAATGCCAAATGCCCCATTGGCAGCGATGCAGGCTGGCAGATCAAAAATGCCATCGCCAAGACTTGATTCGGTGATCGGGCACAGGCCAAAAACCGCCCCGCGTTTGGCAAGGCCGGTCAGCTCTTCACTATCAAGCCGCGTGCCGTGAATAAGGCACCAGCGTTGATCGACCGGCATATTGTCAAGAAGCCAGTGACCAGGGCTTGTGCCAAAGGCCGCGCGGATCGCGTCAACTTCAGCTTGCTGTTCGGCGAGATGTATATGAATTGGCCGGTCTGGCACCTTATCGACAATGGCGGCCAATCCGTCCGGCGTCACCGCGCGTAGCGAATGTGGTGCCACGCCGATCCGGCAATCTGGCGGCAGATAGGCGATGACCTCACAGCTGGCATCGAACAATTGTGAAAATTGATCGATGGTACAGCCAAATCTTTTTTGTCCGTTACCAAGCGGGCTGCCATCAGGGCCAGCTTGCTGGTAGAGGACCGGCATGAGCGTCAGGCCAATCCCACTGATGTTGGCTGCCGCTGCCACGCGGCTGGCCATTTCGGCGCAGTCGGCATAAGGGCGACCATCGGGTTGGTGGTGTAAATAATGAAACTCGCCAACATGGGCGAAACCGGCCTCAAGCATTTCCATCTGGGCGAAGGCGGTGATGGCCTCGACATCATCAGGCGTCAGCTGTGCTAAAAACTGGTACATCAGCCGGCGCCATGTCCAAAAGCTGTCAGTCCCATCTGGCCAGCGTCTTTCGGTGAGCCCGGCCATCGCGCGTTGGAAGGCGTGGCTGTGCAGATTCACAGGGGCTGGCAGCAAAATGCCAAGCTTGATGCCGGTGGGTGGTCAGCCACCACACGGCTTATGACGCCGTTGCTGACGGTAATTTTTACATGATTTTGCCACCCGGCATCCGTCAGCGCGGTTTTGGCCCATAGTTCCATATCTGGCCCCGTTTCGGTTGCTGTCCAGTTGGCAGCTTATCGCAGAATGGCCACAGCCCAAGAGATAATTTGATCAATTGATATCGCTGCATAAAGGCGGCATGATTTACTGTCATTTTGACAGATAACAAGGGTCTTTTCACGGGAGCGCGGATCAATGCCTGACATTATTGATAAACCCTATTGGTGGGAGGCAGCGCCGCCACAGGACTTTAGGCTTGATAGCTGGCCGGCCCGTGTTGATGTTGTTATTATTGGTGGCGGCTTTACCGGCTTTGGTGCAGCGATCCCGTTGGCGCGCGCCGGGCTTGAGGTGCTGCTCCTCGAAGCCGCACAAATCGGCAGTGGGGCCTCAACCCGCAATGGGGGCATTACCAGCGGTAATTTACGCCCGTCGTTTGATGATTTGTCACGACGATTCGGGCCCGATAAAGCTGCCGCCTTTTACCATGAAGCCGCGGCGGCACGCGCCGATTTATATGCGTTTATCACCAATGAAGGGATTGATTGCGACTTGCAGCCATGTGGCCGGCTTGTTGGGGCCTTGCGGCCTGACTCGCTTGATGCTATGCGGCGTGACGCTGACCGGCTTGGAACGCTGCTCGGTATCCGTGCCGAGGTGCATGACCGGGCAAGCCTGCCGGACCATATTGATAGTGCGCGCTATTGCGGCGGCATGTGGCGCGACGATATTGGCGGCATCCATCCGGCCAAGCTGTTGGCGGGCATGTGCCGCTTGGCCGAGACGAGCGGGGTGAAAATATCCAGCGGCACCCCGGTGAGATCGGTCACGCGCGATGCGCATGCTCCGGCCGAGACGAGCTTTTTAATTGAAACCGATCGTGGCCCAGTGCGCGCTGGCCATGTGATCAGCGCCACCAATGCCTATACGGACTCGGCGCAGCCGTGGTTGCGGCGGCGGCTTGTGCCGGTGATTTCCGAGATGATTGCAACCGAGGAAATTGGTGAAAACATGGTGCGGAGCTTGATGCCAAGCCTAGGCATGTATGGCGAGGCATTGCAGCTGGGTCATTACTATCGGCCATCCCCCGATGGCAAAAGGATTCTGCTTGGCGGCCGCCGGATGAACCCTGACCCGGCCAAGGCGCGCAACCGGTTGAAAGACGGGCTGGTGTCAATTTTCCCACAACTGGCCGATGTGGCGATCACACATCACTGGTTTGGCTTTGTCGCATTTCCGTTTGACCAATTGCCAAAGCTGGCCGTCCATGACGGGGTGATTTATCCAGCCGGCTATTGCGGGTCTGGCACGGTCTGGGCGCGCTGGCTTGGCCAAAAGGCGGCGCATATGGTGCTTGGTGATTTGGACGGTAGCGTGTTTCAGAATCTGCCGTTCAGAACGATGCCGTTTTATTCGGGCGAGCCGTGGTTCCTGCCGTTGGCGATGCGCTATTATGCGATCCGCGACCGGCTTGGCACGACATCAAAATAGATCTTTTGACGGCGCTGGCGTGAATCGCTGTGGAGCAAAGGCATCCAGATTAACGCGTGGTTGCCGGGCCATAACAAGGTCGGCAAGCGCTTCGCCCACCGCGGGCCCAAGCTGGAATCCGTGCGCCGAAAAACCAAACCCGTGAATGATGCCGGGCTGGCTACCGCGCCCGATGATCGGCAGATGATCGGGCGTATAGCCCTCGATTCCGCCCCAGGCGCGAAGCACCGCAATGTCAGCCAAATGGGGAAAGACACGCAATGCGGTCGCGGTAAATTCGGCCAGCCCTGCCGGTGGTAAGATGGTCCCATTCGTCGCCGGTTCGGCCCGACCACGCACACCACCACCAATCACCATGGCACCGTTGTCGAGCTGTTTGAAAGACAGAGTCACGCCCATAATGCCGATCACCGCATCCAGAAAATGCGGTTGCCGGTCGGTGACAACAAGCATTGGGGCATGGGCCTCAAGGGGCAGATCGTCCCCAGCCATTGCCGCGATCCGCGCCCCCCAAGCGCCGGCACAATTCACCAGATAATCCGCCTCGATCATACCGCTGTCGGTGTCGACCTGCCAATGATCGGCGATGCGGCGCAAGCCATGAACCGCAACCGGCATCCGAAAGTCGGCGCCAAGGGCCACAGCGCGATCATGAAAGGCACGGGTAATATGCCAAGGAATAGCCCATCCGTCGCCATCAACCAGAATACCGCCATGCGCGGTTTTGACGACGTCTGGAATGCGTGCTTGCAGTTCATCGCGATCGATCCAGACCTCATGCGTAAAACCGGCGGACTGCATCGCGGCAAGCCGATCGGTAGCGATCGTTACGCCCTTGTCATCGAGTGCCAGCTTGACATAACTATGGCGATGAAACCCGTTTTTGATATCCAGCAAATCGTCAATTTGGGTCCACCAATCCATTGCGGCAAGCGACAAGGGGACCTCGACAATGTCGCGACCAAGGCGCCGCACACCGCCGGCATTGACCCCGGAGGCGTGACGGGCCACATGATCCTTTTCCAGCACGATGACCGGCAGGCCACGGCGGCTCAGAAAAAACGCCGTTGCACAGCCTTGAATGCCGGCGCCGATGATCACAACCGGTCGCGCGGTTGTTGGTTTGCTTATCCTGGCCATGGTCCGTCCAGGCTTGCCAATTCAGCCAAGGTAACGGGCTTGACCGGTGGCCGCACCCGGTAATAGCCGGTGTCAGCCATCGTTTGCTGGCGGTCATTGGCAATCATTTCCTGAACGATCAGGCCACAGCTGCGTCCCTGACAGCGCCCCATGCCGGCGCGACAGAATGCCTTTAACTGGTTTGGTCCGGCCACGGCATCGCCAAGGGCGGCGGCAATGTCAGCTTTGGTCACCGACTCGCACCGGCAGACAATCGTGTCATCCGACAACGGCAAGCGAAACGCCGCATCTGGGTGATAGAGCCGATCAAGAAATGGCCGCGCCGCGCCGCGCTGCCACAATAAAAACCTTTGCCCAAGCCGTGTTGCCAGCGGTTTGGCGGCGGCTGGTTTGACCCGGCGGATGATCGCGTCAGCCGCAATGGCGCCCGATAGCGCGGCCATGGCGGCCCCCGCGATGCCGCCGCCGTCACCTGCGATATAGATAGCGGGGTTCGAGCTTTGGCCGGTCTGATCGACCACCGGCCGCCAGCAATGGTTCACCCGATCCCAGACATGATCAAGGCCAGTGGCCATTGTCAGATTGATGTTCGGGATAACACCGTGATGCAGAAAGACATGCGCGGTGTCTATGGTTTCGCTTTGTCCCCCGGCGGTTTCATAGGATAGGGCTGTGGCCGCATCATCGCCGCTGATCTGAACCGCGGTAACCCCCGTGACATACCGTGTGTGACGGCGGATTGTGGACAGCCACGACAATCCCTTGGCCAACATCGCCGGTTGAAAAAGCGCTAGTGCGGCATGTGCGGCGGCGGCGCGCCACGCTTTTGGACCGGTGGTGTCAAGCACCGCCCGTACCGGCAAACCGGCCCGGATATATTGCGCTGCGGTCAAATAAAGAAGGGGGCCATTGCCAACAAAGACCGCATGTTCTGCCCCAACCGCCGCTTGTTTCAGCAATGTTTGCGCGCCGCCCACAGTCATCACGCCTGGCAAGGTCCAGCCGCTAACCGGCATTGATCTTTCAATCGCCCCGGTCGCAATCACGATATGGTCGGTATCGACCAGTGCGGCGCGGCCGTTCCGGGTAATGGCGATCTGGTGGTCATTGGTAATCTGCCAGACGGTGGTTTGTGGCCAATAAACCCCATCAAACTGGGAAAAGGTTGCCAGTAACTTCGTTCCGGCAAAATAGCCGCTGCCAAGATAGGCCGCTGCCGCGTCCTTGTTCTGGGCAAGGTTACGATAGACTTGTCCGCCGATGGCCGGCTGGTCGTCAATCAATAGGGTGGTCAGGCCGGCCTTGGCCGCGGTAATCGCGGCGCGCAATCCGGCCGGTCCGGCACCAATCACCGCCACTTGGTATTTTTTTATGGTCATGGTTTTGATCTTTCGCCCGGTGTCTCGGCGATAGGCGCCCGTTGCCGCCGCACCAACATGCCGTTACGCACAATGGTCTGGCAGGCTTGTCGGTTTGGTTTGCCGTCGATTTCGACAAGACAGTCAAAACAGGTGCCCATCATGCAGAACGGGCCGCGCGGGTCTTGCGCTGTGGCATAGCGAAACTGCAAAATGCCAGCCCGCAACAAGGCGGCAGCAACCGTATCATCACTACTGGCCTCGATCGTTTGCGACTCAAACTGTATCTTGATCGGTTGGTCAGGCTGTTTGGCTATTGGTCTGAACATGAAATCGTCCTTCTGAAAAGCCGGCAAGTTCGGCGCCAAGACGTGAATCGGCAATATAGCCAGCCAGATCAAACGCATGTGCTGCCGACAAGGTCACACCGCTGTGGCAGGACAGGGCAAATGCGCCGGGCATGGTCTCGGACTGATCATAAATGGGATAGCCATCTTGGCTCATCACCCGCAACGCGGCCCAGCTACGGACAACGCCGACATCGGCCAAGGCCGGCAACGTGGCCAAGGCCCGGTCGGCAATGCCACTGATGATGTCAGCCGAGACGCCGATGTCGGTGGTGTCATCTTCATGACTGTCACCAATCATCAGCCCCCCTTCAGCGGTTTGCCGCAATAAAAGGGTTGGTAACGTCAGCTGTTGATCAAGTTTTTCAGTGACAATGACCTGCCCTTTTTGTGGCCGCAAAGACTGTGACAGGCCGATCATCGGCGCCAGCTTTGCGTTGGCAAGGCCGGCGGCCAGCACCAGCCGGCTGCAGGTAAATTTACCGACCGCGGTGCTGACCTGCACGTCGGCGCCGATTTTTTCAACATCGGTCATCGGGGCATTCCCACAAAACTGCCCCCCCTGTGATTCGATGCCGGTGATTAGCGCGCGCATCAAAAACAACGGATTAACATGGCCGTCATGCGGACAATAAGCGGCGCCAACAACATGTGGGCCGATCCCGGGAACCAAGTCCTTTACTGCTGCCCGATCAAGCATTTCAAAATGAAATCGGCCATTTTGATGCGCGCGTAGATGTTCAAGTTTTGCCTGCCGCTGTTGCATCTCTTCGTCACTCAGGCAAATCGTCAGACCTCCTGTTTGCGCCAAGCCAAGTGCCCGCCCACCGAACGCCTGCAGTTCATCTGCCAGTTGCGGCCAGAGCTGTGATGACCGCATCGTCCAATCGGCATAAGGTTCATAATACGCGCCTTTACCCTGTACCCAGACAAGCCCAAAATTGCCGCGCGCCGCCCGTAGCGCGGTATCACCCTCATCCAGCACCAGTACCGACAAGCCGCGCCGACCAAGCCCATAGCCGACAGCCAGCCCGATCAGGCCGCCACCGGCAATAATCGCGTCCCAGTTGGTTTTGATTGGCGTGGTCATTGGAACCGGCCTATGTGATAGGGCGCCATATCCACGCGCGGGCGGCGGCCGGTCACGCAATCGGCAATGATCGTGCTGGTGCCGGGTGCCATGCCAAGCCCGTAATGCGAATGGCCAAATGCGGCAATGATGCCGGTAAGCCCAGGAATCTCGCCAAGGCATGGCAGGCTATCGGGAAAGCTGGGGCGCGCCCCCATCCATTCCTCGGGCTGGTCACAATTGATACGCGGAAACAACTGGCGTGCTTGTTTGGCAAAACGCCGCGCCCGCGCATAATTGGGCGCGGTATCAAGGCCGGAAAATTCGGCGGTGCCAGCGATGCGAATGCCAGCATCCATCGAGCTGGCAACATATTTTCCATCGGCATCCATAATTGAGTTGTTCAGATCTATTTCGGGGTCGCGCAACAGAAGGTGATATCCGCGTTCGGCCTCCAGCGGCAGGGTAAAGCCAAAATCGGCCAATAGCTGACGCGACCAAATGCCGGCAGCCAATACGATCTTGCCAACCTGATAGGTGCGGCTGTCGGTAACGACGTGGCACCCTTGGCCAGTGTCAGGCCTGATCGCTGTGACCCGACTTTGGACATGGATCGCCCCGCGGGCAATCGCCTTTTCGGCCAGTGCCACACCAATGCCGGCAGGATCACTGGCCCGGCCCTGACGTTTTATGATAATCGCCGCCTGAAATTCATCGGCCAATTCGGGCTCGATCATGCGTAAATCGTCAGCGCCGATACAGTCGACAGGGACCTGCCGCTGTTGCCGCATTTGCCAGCCAAGATGGTCAAGCGACGCTGCCGCCGGGTCGCGATAGACATGGACATATAGTGAATCACGAACCAGATGCGCCTTTCCCGTGCCGGCAAGACGCTGCTTGTAGGCATCGACGCTGCCGTTGCTAAGGGCAAACATCGCATCGCCTATCGGGTCTAGCCGGTCGGCTTTACCTGCCGCCAAAAACCGTAACGCCCAAGGCAGGAAGCGCGGTAAATAGCCCGGCCGGATCGAGACCGGCCCGTCCGGCCTGATCAACCACCCGGGAAGATGCTTCCATAGCCCAGGCACCGCCTGCGGGACACAGGTCCATGGTGAAATAACGCCGGCATTGCCATAGCTTGTCTTGCTGCACACCGCTGCCGGATCGAATATCGCCACATGCAAGCCACGTTCGACCAGTTCCAACGCGGTGCAGACACCAATGATGCCGGCGCCGATGACGGCAACATCAATGTTGGTCTCGGACCCGGGCATCACGCCGTATCGGCAGAGTGCCGATCCCCGCGTATTGTCGGTGCCGAAATCACCAGAAAACGGATGGTCTGCCGACTGTCATTGGTGATCGCATGGACGGTGCCAGGCGGGACATGAAGCGCCATGCCAGTATCAAGCCGGACCGTGTCTTTGGCGATATGCATGATGGCCGCGCCGTCGATCATGTAGAAACATTGCGCTGCCCGTTGATGGTAATGCAACATTTCACCGGTGCCAGGTTCAAGCGTTTCTTCGATCACACTTAATCCGGCCTCATCAACAAGGCGCCAGCCCGCCCCGCCATCACCCCAATGATAGATTTGTTCACTGTGCCGCGATGTCGGTTGCATCATATCATCCACATCAGGTCGCACGGGGGGCGCGTCCGGCCCCAAAATAGCGGGCGTAAATCTGCCACGCCAAAACCGGCGATGCCATCAATAGGGCATAGACATCCGATGTATAGCTTGGGGCCACCATCAACAAACCGGCAATGGCCATCAATACGCGGCTTGGGCCGTTCATGTTAACAAGGAAATACCCGGCTACCGAGGCCGATAACATTAGTACCCCGGCCCCACAGCTGATGGTGGTGTGAATGAATTCACCCCAGGTAAAGTAATCGTCCAACACAATCAGCATGGCCGGTGAATAGACAAAGACCATCGGCACCAGCAGCTTGCCGATGCCAAGCGAAAAGGCTGATAGTCCGGTGCGGAACGGGTTGGCCCCGGCGATACCCGCCGCCGCATAGGCCGAGGCGCATACTGGCGGCGTAATCTCGGAAATGACGCCGTAATAGAGAACAAACAAATGCGACGCCAAAGGCGGCACGCCAAGGTTGCCAAGGGCCGGTTGTGCGACGGTTGCCAGCATCACATAGAGTGCAGTTGTCGGCAGGCCTGCCCCCATCATGATACAGGTAACAGCGATCAAGATCAGCGAGATGAATAGGGTGATCTGGTTCAGGCTGAAATCGATAAAGGGGATGAATGCAAATAGGCTTTGTACCGCTTCGCCCATGCCAAGTGCGCTGTTGGTCACCATAAAGCCAAGCCGAAAGCCAAGCCCGGTTGAATTGACCACGCCAACAACGATGCCAATCGCGGCACAGACGGCACCAACCGACAATGTGTATTTGACGCCTTGCGCGGCGCCGGCCAGTAAATCACCAATACCAATTCGGTGGTTTGGGTTGATAAAGCCGACCACCAAGATCATCGTGATTCCCCAAAAGGCGGCCATGTGCGGCGAATAGCCAGAGAACAGCACATAAATCAGCACCACCAACGGCACCGCTGTCATCCAGCCTTTTTTGATCACGGTCCATAATTTCGGGATTTCTTCTTTTGGAATGCCTTGAAGCCCCAACTTTTTGGCCTTGAAATGCACGATCGACATTACCCCGATATAATGCATCGCGGCAGGCACGGCGGCGGCAACCACCACCGTGCTATATGAAATTTCCAGAAATTCAGCCAGCACAAACGCCGCCGCCCCCATGATTGGCGGGGTGATCTGACCGCCGGCACTGGCCGCCGCTTCGACACCACCGGCAAAATGTCCTGGATAGCCCATCCGCTTCATATTCGGGATGGTCAGGGACCCGGTCGACACCGTATTCGCAATCGACGAGCCGGAAATGGTGCCAAACAGCGCCGAGGAAACCACCGAAACCTTGGCAAGGCCGCCGGTGTAGCGGCCCGCCGCCACCGTGGCAAGATCGACAAAGAACTGACCAAGGCCAATGCGTTGTGCAAGCACCCCGAACAGCACGAAATGGAACACCACCGTCGATACAATCCATAGGGTGATCCCATAGATGCCGATATCCGGGAAATACATATTGTTGATAAATTGCGACCAGTTGATGCCCGGATGCATCAAAATCTGGAACGGCATGCTGCGGCCAAAAATAGCGTAGCAGATGAATAATAAAATAATGATCGGTACCACAATGCCAATGGTGCGGCGGACCGCTTCGAGAAGTACCAGAACAAGGATTGACCCGAACACCACATCAATCGGTAACGGGGCGCCTTGCCGTAACACCTGTTCTGGCAAAAAGAAATCAATGCCAAACAGGGTAAATTTTATCTCATACCAGGTGATGCCGATATAAAGCGATGCGGCAATGCCGCAAACAATGAACAGCCAGTCATAAAGCGGTACGCCGGCAATGCGCCCCCACCCGGTTTTGGTGGTCGTGCCGCCGGTTTCGCGTTTCAGTGCCGGAAAGGCAATGAAGACCAATAAGATAACGCCTGACAGATGAAAGCCCATATGCCAGTAATCGACCGGCACGCCGGTTCCCGAGGTGATGTAATGATATAAGGCAAACAGAATACTGAAGAAAAAAACAAATTTCCCAAGCCATGCGCTGATGGGACGGGTGGCCAGCGAGTCATCATATTTTGACTCAAGGGACAGGGCTCGTTCCAGGCTGAATTTTTCCATGACGGGCGTTCCTATCGGGTTGGTATCGGATAAATCTATTCACACAACTCTATCAAAGCGAGCAGGGGCAGCATGACGCCGCCCCTGTCGAGAATTGTCTTACATCATGCCAGCTTCTTTATAAAAGCGCTCGGCACCCGGATGAAGCGGGACCAAAATGCCTTTCAAGGCGGTTTCGGCGCGGATCGCCTTGCCTTTTGAATGGCCTTTGTCAAGCAACTTGCGGGTGTTCTTGTTCCACAGTGCCTTGGTGACATTGTAAACCAGATCTTCCGGCTGATCGCTCGAGGTGATCAACTGGCCGTTCACAGCAACAGTGTTCACGTTATAGCCAATATTTTCATATTCACCGGCTGGAATGCTTGATTCGACATAGTAAGGGATGATCTTGTTGATCTCCTTTTGCTCGTCAGCCGAAAAGCTGTAGAGCTCAAAGCCCTTGGTTGATCCAAGCTGGATCAGCGCCGCCAGCGGGGTGCCGGCAGCATAGAAAAAGGCGTCAATCTGACCGTCAGCCAGGCGCTGTGCGCTCTGTGTGACGTTCAATTCTTGCTCATCTGCCTTGATGCCATAGTGATTCAGGATCATGCGAACCGATACCTGCGTACCAGATCCGGCAGCGGCCACGCCGACCCGCTTGCCATTCAAATCCTTCAGGCTACCAAGCTTTTGCCCCTTTGGCAGAACAAGGTGCATATCTTCAGGATAAAGGTTGGCAATGGCGCGAATCTTGTCTTTGCGGTTGCCGACGAATTTGCCCTCACCTTTGTAGCTTTGCACAACGGTCTGTGCACCGGCCAAGCCTGCATCAAGCTGGCCTGCCTGAATGGCGTTGGCGTTGGCTACCGACGCGTTGGTAGATACCGCAATAGCCACCAACCCCGGTACACCACAGCTGCCACCCTTGTCACAGGGGCGTGATCCTGGCGGGTTCGAAATCGCATTCGCGATCAAACCACCGATCGGGTAATAGGTGCCGCCGGTACCGCCGGTACCGATCCGCCAGAATTTCATATCCTGAGCCTGCGCCACGCCGCCAGCCGCTATCAAAGCGACCATCGCTGTAGCAAACAATTTGCTGATATATTTCATTGGTTCCTCCTTTGTCGTTTAACCATTCAACCATGCCGGACAATCGCCGGGGCCAGACATCAGGGAAGACATGCCAGAATTTAATGGCAACCCTGCACCAAAGGTGACGGCTCCCCTGTTGCCAACAAATGGACCCGGCAGCGCCAAGTACCACCAAAAGCTTAGGGGTAGGCTTTCCATCAAAACAAATTATAAATTATTCTATATCAATAAATAAAATTTATATGATAGCGTCAAATTGATCTGACAAAAAGATAGCCAAGAGCGTGTTTTGATAAGTCTGTGGCAGATGACGGTGATCCGAGAAATCATGCGTGCCGGTTCGGTATCAGGCGCCGCGCGCACGCTTGGCCGGACGCAACCAGCGCTTAGCGCGGCGGTCAAGGAAATGGAAAAACGGTTGGATTTCCAGTTATTCACGCGCGAAAACGGGCGTCTTCAACCGGCGCCGGAAACCTATTTTTTGTTGCAGCGCGCCGATGCAATTATCGGTCAGGTCGAGCATCTTGAACAGATGATGCGCACGGGCGGAGCGGCCAGCGCAGCCAAAATCGCGGTCATCTCGATGCCGGTCCTGTCCGAGCATTTTTTGCCGGGTGTCATTGCGGCCTTTACCACCAGCCATCCGCAAGCCGGGTTCCATTTGGCGGTTGAGGGGTCGCCCGATGTGTTGGCGGCGATGGAGGCGCAGCGATTCGATGTCGGCCTTGCCGAGCGCGGGCAAACCAACGCCTTGGTGAATTGCCGACAGTTTGAAGTGCCATGCGTTTGTGCGTTGCCGGGTGATGACCCGCTGTTGGCCAAGCGGTTTATCACGCCAGCAGACCTTGCTGGCCGCGCGTGTGCCAGTTTTCTGCCAAACCATCACATTGCGCGGGCGGTGCATGTGGCGTTTGACGAGGCTGGTGTGTCGCTCACTCCAAAATTTGAAATGCAAAATGGGGTCGCCCAATATGAAATTATCGGGGTTGGAGCCGGATTTGGTGTATTCAGCCCGCTAAATGCGTGGATCCATCGGCGGCTATGGCCGGAAAGTCGGCGGCTGGCCTTTCGCCGGTTTGTTCCGGCGGTCCATTATCAGTTTTCGATTGTCACGCCAAAGCGTCGCCGGCTGTCGCGGGCGGCCGCGGCGTTTGCGACAGAGTTGGAGCGCGCCGTTACCACGATGCTGGACGAAGCGGAAAAATTGATAGATGGTGAAACCCGCTAAATTGATACGGCCGGTCGCAGGACGCCAGTCTTCTCGAGTTAGCTGAGTGGAAAAGAGCTGTGGCATGAAAATCGAGGTGCGTGATTCGCCGTTACATGGCCTTGGCGTATTTGCTTTGAGAGATATTCGCAAAGGTGAGGTAATCGAGCGTTGCAGTTATCTGGTGATTGATGATGATGATTTGCAGGAAATCAACCGCTTGAATGACTATTTGTTTACCAGCCCTGATGTCAAAACCGATTATCTGGTGATGTTGGGATGCGGCATGCTGTATAATCATGGCACCCCGGCCAATGCCGAATGGCAAATTGCCGATGACGACAATCGCTTTGTCGAATTCACCGCGCTAATAGATATTCGGGCGGGCGATGAAATCCTGCATGATTACGGGTCCGAATATTGGGACAGCCGTACCGACAGCTAGATGCCATACACACCGCCTTGCGGTCAGGCCGATGGTGCCTCGTCCAAGCGCACGATCAGCCCGTCTGTTCCCGCCACAACCGGATAACGTGCCATCACCAACGGGTCATGGCCGGGGATGATATGTTGCGGGCTTGGCGCAACTTTTTTCAGCCGGTCAAAACTGGCCATCATCTCGCCGACATGAAAGGCGATGGTAAACGGCCGGTAACTTTCCATATGTTCGTAATAATGGCTGCTGTCTGAGGCTAACACCACCCACCCACGCTTGGTATGGACCGACACAAATTGCAGGCCGGCTGAATGCCCGCCGGTTCGATGCACGCGCACGCCTGGCCGCACGTCATCATCGCCGTCATAAAAATGCACGCGCTGGCTGTAATTCATCCGCACCACACCGCAGACATCATCCAGTTCAAAGGCATGCTGCAAGTGCGGATACCGCATATACCGACCGGTGGCATACTGCAGTTCTTGTTCCTGAAGATGGAATTGGGCACGGGGAAAACGATCAAAATTTCCCGAATGGTCGTAATGAAGATGGGTCAGAATCACGTCATCAACCCTGTCGGCGGCAATGCCAAAATCGGCCAATGACTGGACCGGGCATTTTAGAAAGTTGCGTTTGCGCTTTTTGGCCATGGCGGCGGTAAAGCCGGTATCGATCACGACGATATGAT
>JAYOFA010000019.1:0-36084 GCA_038116935.1 Puniceispirillum sp. (SeqCode)
TTGCCGCCGCCCGCCAAATTTAACGCCCGCCAAATTTAACCTGCCAACAAGCCTGAAGAAATGGGTGATGGTCTGTCAGGCGGTATCAGGCACGCGTAAAAGCCGGGCAATATCCTCGGCCCTACGGCGTGTCTGACGCGCCCACAGGCTGGCCTCGGCCTCGGCCGCCGCACTGCCCCAATCGCCACGATTGATCGCCGCCCAGTATCTTTATTCTGGATGACGGTATAGGATTGGTGGCAAAACAGATCGAGATCATTCCCAACAGCACGCCGGTCTGTTTACAGGTTAGCTCTGAAAACCCATCCTATAACAGCTATCAACGGGCGATTGACGAGGTGACTATTATCGGGCGTGTGATATGGTTCGGACGGCGGCTTTGAGGGCCGGCATCATTCTATCAAGGCATCTTTATGGACAAGAAACCCACTAACAGACGGCGCCGATCCGGCCGCAACAGCATACGCGGCAAAGCCGCCGACAACCGCCTTGCCGGGCGGCTACCGCGCAATGCCGCCCCAATTGAGGTGACGATCAGCCATATAGGCGGGCGTGGTGACGGTGTCGGCCGTTGCCAGTACACACAAAACTATGTCGAGTCAGATTATGACATATTTGTGCCGGCAAGCCTCCCCGGCGAACAGGTGCTGGTTCAACCGCTTAGCCTGTCACGTCAGGGCATAAAGGCCCGTATCATCGAATTGAAAATGGCGTCACCTGACCGGCGGCCAGCCCGCTGTAGCGCATTTCCCGCTTGCGGTGGGTGCAGTTTTCAACATTGGGATAACAGCCGCATCAGCCTCTGGAAACAGGACTTAATCAGCCATTTTTTAGATCGTGCTGGCCTCGGTAAGGTCATCATCCGCCCGCCTCACATCTCGCCATCGCATAGCCGACGCCGCGCCAGCCTGCATCTAAAACGGCTTGCCGACGAAGCCATCGTCGGCTTTCGAGAACGGTCTGGACAGCATATTGTCCGCCCTGCCGATTGCGCGATCTTGCATCCGGCATTGCTCGCATTGCAACAGTCTATCGAAACTTTTGCGAACACCCATTTACCGGCCGGATTCATCGCCGATATTCACGCCAATATTTTATTTGGCAACAATCATTCTGCCGGGAAACTATGTGTTTATATTGAAACGGCGGGTGATATGACGCCGCCATTGACCAGTTCCATACCGTATCTTGTCGAATGGGCCAGCACCGCCGGCATCGCCCGGCTGACAATCAATGATACACATGGCCCGGTGACCATTTACGCCCCGGAAACCCCAGCCCAGCTATTTGGGTCAGTCGCCGTTTCACCGCCACCAGGGGCGTTCCTGCAAGCCACCCGCGATGGTGAAGCGGCGCTACAGGCAGCGGCCGGCGAAATTGTTGCGGGGGCAAGCCGGATTGCTGATTTGTTTGCTGGATGTGGGACGCTTAGCCTACCGCTGCTTGACGGTCTTGCCGGACTTGTTGCCGTCGAGGCCGACAGACCATCACTCGCCACCCTCAAGGCCGGTGCTGATGCGGCCGGGCTTGGCGGCCGGGTGACCATAATAGAGCGTAATCTTTTTGATGCCCCGCTGCTGCCGGATGAGGTGAGCCATTGTGATGCGGTCATCATCGACCCACCCCGAAGCGGCGCGGCGGCACAATGCCAGCAATTGGCCCACAGCAGCATTGACCATATAGCAATGGTATCTTGTAATCCGGCCAGCTTTGCGCGTGACGCCGCTATCCTGACCGTAGGCGGGTTTACGCTGTCTTGGGTACAGCCAGTTGACCAGTTCAGTTTTAGCAACCATCTTGAACTGGTCGGTGCGTTTCACCGCTGATCACCTGATACATGCGGCCAGCAGGACGGAGCTTTGCGCGATGAAAAAACACTCAATCACCATCGAAGGCCACCGCACCAGTATCTCCCTTGAGGCTGAATTTTGGCAGCTTCTAAAGCTGATTGCCGCCGAACGGCAACAGACGGTGGCACAGCTTGTCCGCTTTGTAGACCGGCGTCGCAATGGCGGATTGTCATCAGCCTTGCGGTTGTTCGTGTTGGCGCATTTATCAGCCAAGGCCGGGATCGACATCGACAGGTTAGCAGGGCTGGTAGACGCCCCCAAAACGGCCTATAATGACGGCGTTGGTATGAGCGAGGATACAGCATGATGAACATCGCAATTTTATTAGCCGGCCATACCAACAAGGCCATGCAGCCGCGCTTTCCCGATTATGCGGATTTATTCATTGCACTGTTCGCAAAGTCTCCGCTTGCCGCAGACTTTACCTTTACCAGCTTTGCGGTGGTCGATGATGTCTTTCCTGACCGGATTGATGATTATGACGGCTATCTTGTGACTGGTTCGGCCTATGGGGTGTATGACGATGCCCCATTTATCCCGAAATTGATCACATTGATCCAAGATATCCATGCGGGTGGCAAGCCGCTTGCCGGTTTGTGTTTCGGTCATCAGATCATCGCCCATGCGCTTGGCGGCAATGCCCAGAAATGGGATGGCGGGTGGGGCCTTGGCGTCAAATCGATCGAGCTTGCCAATCTGCCTGACTGGATCGATCCCCCGATTGACAGCGCAAAACTGATCCATGTGCATCAAGACCAGGTCGTCCGCCTACCGGCGGGTGGTCAGGTGATTGCGCGCGCCGATCATTGCGACATTGCTGGCTATACGGTCGGTGACCATGTGTTCACCCTACAAGGCCACCCCGAATTTGACGCTGCCTATACTGGCGCGCTTGCCACCCTCCTCGCGGAACGTGGCGTTGATCCGGCAGTGGTTGCCGCGGCGCAAGACACGCTTGACACACCGCATGATGGCGACCGGTTCGGCCATTGGATTTTAACCTTTTTCCACCGCCATGCGGCATCCTGACAAACATGCGACATTTTGAAAAACGCGCCGCGCGCCCTATCGCATGTTTATCGCCCCAATCGGCTGGGGCGGCCCTGTCATGACACTTGTCATCGGCCTTGATACCGGCGGCACCTATACTGATGCGGCATTGCTTGACACCGCCAAGGGCACTATAGTGGCAACCGCCAAGGCCCTGACCACGCGTGATAATCTTGCCGATGGGCTTGGCGTGGCCATCACCGCCCTTCTTGACAATTTTGCTGGCACCGCGGCGGATATCGGCCTTGTCACCCTGTCGACCACATTGGCCACCAACGCCGTTGTCGAAGGCGTTGGCGGCCGGGTTGGGCTGTTTATGATCGGTTTTGACAGGTCGGCACTTGACCGCGCCGACCTCGCCCGGGCCATTGGCCAGGACCCGGTCCATTTCATCGATGGTGGGCATAACGCCGATGGCAGTGCTGCCACGGCGCTTGATATGACGGCGGTCGAACGACTGGCCACAGAGCTGAAAAACGAAGTGTCTGCCTTTGCGATTGCCGGGCATTTTGCCACCCGCAACCCGGTGCATGAAACCGCGGCGCGCGATGCGGTGCGCCGCCTTACCGGCTTGCCAGTGACCTGCAGTCATGAATTGTCATCATCACTTGGCGGCCCACGGCGCGCCCTGACCGCGCTGCTGAACGCCCGGCTTGTCAATTTATTGGAACGGTTGATTGCCGGCACACAAGCGATCATGACCGGCACCGGTCTTTGCTGCCCTTTGATGGTGGTCAAGGGTGACGGCTCGCTTCTTGAGGCCGACTTTGCCCGCAACCGGCCGGTAGAAACGGTCCTGTCCGGGCCAGCCGCCAGCCTGTCGGGGGCGGCGTTTCTGGCTGGTGCGACCAGCGCGATCATTGCCGATATTGGCGGCACCACCACCGACATTGCCATTTTGAATCAGGGAGCACCACGCCTCAAGGCCGATGGCGCCCATATTGGCGGCTGGCAGACGATGGTCGAGGCCGCCGACATTCGCACCACTGGCCTTGGCGGTGACAGCGAGGTCCAACCAATCCAGCGCGGCCGCGCCGGTGGGCTGACATTGGGGCCAAGACGTGCGGTACCGCTGTCGCTAATGGCCCAAAGCTGGCCGGCTATCAAAACACATCTGGCCCGCCAGCTTGATCTGGCTATTCCGCTTGGTAACGATGCCCGCTTTATTTTCCCGATCATGCAGGACGGGGTGCCTGGTTGGCTAAACCGCTCCGAGACGCGGCTGGCCGAAAAGGCGCTTGCCAGTGGCCCGGCACCAGTTTCTGACCTGGCTGCCACTCAATTGGCATTGGGTGCGGTTGACCGGCTGATCAGTCGTGGGCTTTTAGGGCTGTCCTGCTTTACCCCAACCGATGCGGCCCATGTAACTGGCGCTTTTACCGGCTTTGACAGCGACGCGGCACAGCTTGGCGCGGCGCTGATGGCACGCCAACGCGACGGTCTTGGCAAACCTATTGCCCCCGACCCCACCACGGTGGCCACAATGACCCTAGCCGAATTGCACCGCCGGACGGCACTGGCCTTGCTTGACGCCGCGATGGCGCATGATGGTGGCGGCGAGGCCAGCTTTAGCAGCAATCCGGTTTTGGCCGCCTGCTTTGATCTAAATAGAGAAAAGCTGCCGCGTCTGGTCACGGTCAAAACCTGCCTTGACAGTCCGCTGGTGGCGCTTGGTGCCTCGGCAGCCACCCATTATCCGGCAATTGCGCGCCTGCTGGATGTGCCCCTGACGGTACCGTCGCATGCCGATGTTGCTGGCGCGGTTGGCGCGGCTGTCGGCGCGGTGCGCCAACGGGTGATGCTGATTGTAACCCAGCCTGCCGAAGGCAAATTCCGGCTTCATCTCCCGAAAGGGCCGGCCGATCACTCGTCGGTTGAAGATGCGCTTGGCGCAGCCCGCCGCATGGCCAGCGACATGGCCAGCGAACGGGCCCGGCGGGCGGGTGCCAGCCGCATCGATATCAGCCTTGAAGAAGCGATCAATCAGGTAGAATTAGGCGGCGGTAGAACGCTGTTTATCGAGGCACGCATTCACGCCACCGCCACTGGCGCGCCAGCTTAACGGTCCGCGCCAGCTTGAACAGGCCGCGCCAAACAAGCACAGTTAGAAAAGCCGCTTTTTCATCAGATCGCAATCGGCGGTGAATGATTTATGGTCACTATAGCGTTTTTTGACCGCACGAATGGCCCCAAGCGGGCGGTAATCGCGCACCTGATGCCAGTACCAATCTATTTTCAGCGCGCCAGAAAAGCGGTTCATCTGCAATTTGACCTCATGCAGGTTAACCGGCGTTTTGGCAAACGGGTCATCACCAATCACCGCATGGATCATCGGGCTGGATTGGGCGCTTCGGCGGACATATAGCATATCGTCACTGGTGCGGATTTCCGGCTCGATACCGGCGGCCGCATCGCGCGCCAGATCCAGCGACACCATCGGCCAGGTGCGCGCCGCGGGAACCAGCCGCACCTGATAAACCTGCCCGGCTCGCACCGAAACGGTCAGATACATGCTCGCATCAAATGACGGCAATCGCCACCGCTTGGACGCGTCATAAAAACCGGTGCTTTAGCGGCGCACCCACCGTCAACATGCATTTCGGCTAATTTGTAAGATATGTATGAGCGCTCGTCCGTGGCCACCCGGCGGAACCGCGCTACCTCGACCCGTGGCATCTTGATGTTGAGCTGTGCCTCATCCACCGGCTTCGATCGCTACCGCAGAGCCAGCAACCCGTTCGGCAAATTCGATAAACTGCGCGATTTCGTCGTCGCTCAACGCATTGTCGATGGTTGGGTACTCAGAGGCAAGGGATGGTGGGCCCGGCAGGACTCGAACCTGCAACAACACGGTTATGAGCCGTGGGTTCTAACCAATTGAACTACAGGCCCCCAAAGACTTGCCCGCAAGCGGATATAGTCTGATAAATCTTTCGGCGCGATACCGCAACTGCAAGTTTTGTCACGTTGCCACACTCCATCGCCGCATCGCGGTGGCAACGGCATCAATTTTCCAAAAAGCTACGCAATTTGCGCGAGCGCGATGGGTGTTTAAGCTTGCGAAGGGCTTTGGCTTCAATCTGCCGGATCCGTTCGCGGGTCACGCTGAACTGTTGGCCCACTTCCTCCAACGTATGGTCGGTATTCATACCGATCCCAAAGCGCATCCGCAACACGCGTTCCTCGCGCGCGGTCAGGCTGGCCAGAACCCGGGTTGTGGTTTCGCGTAAATTTGCATGAATTGCTGCATCGAGCGGCTGCACCGCGTTTTTGTCCTCGATAAAATCACCAAGATGGCTGTCTTCCTCATCCCCGATCGGCGTTTCAAGACTAATCGGTTCCTTGGCGATTTTCAGGACCTTGCGGACCTTGTCGATTGGCATCGACAGCTTTTCGGCAAGCTCTTCCGGTGTTGGCTCGCGACCGATTTCATGCAGCATCTGGCGCGATGTCCGGACCAGCTTGTTGATCGTCTCGATCATATGCACCGGAATCCGGATGGTGCGCGCTTGGTCGGCAATCGAACGGGTGATCGCCTGCCGGATCCACCAGGTTGCGTAGGTCGAAAATTTATAGCCGCGGCGATATTCAAATTTATCGACCGCCTTCATCAGACCAATATTGCCTTCTTGGATCAGATCAAGGAACTGCAATCCCCGGTTGGTATATTTTTTGGCAATCGAGATGACCAGTCGCAAATTGGCCTCGACCATCTCCTTTTTTGCCCGCGCCGCTTCGCGCTGGCCACGCTGGATGGTCTGGATCACGTCGCGAAATTCAGGCACCGACAGGCCAATATCATCGACCACCAGCCTGATCTTGTCGCGCAATTCTTCAAGTTCGGCGCCATGATCGGCTTGCAGTTTTTTCCACGCCTTGCTGCCACAGCCGGTACCCGGCCACGCCTCGCATACCTCACGCCCAACCCATGCATCAAGCACTTGGGCGCGGGGAATGCCGCAATCGGTTGCCAGCCGCATCAACCGGCCCTCAACCTGCGTCACATGCCGGTTCAGCGTAAACAACTGCTCACTCAGCGCCTCGATCCGGTTCGGGTTGAAAATCACCCCTTCCATCAGTTCACACAGCCGGATTTTCGTATCCAGATGGCTGGCCTCTGATTTGGCGACAAGCCCCTGTTCTTTGGCCATCCGCACCAACCGCCGGTCTTGGCTCTTGGTAAATTCCTTAAAGCAGGCGCGCACTTCGTCGAACAGCGCCATGACATCGTCACGAACCGCATCCTCCAAGGCCGCCAGCGACATGTTCAGATCGTCATTATCGTCACCTTCGCGGTTGGAATCGCGGGTCGAGGTGTCGGTATCGCTATCACCGCTTTCATCATCCTCGTCGTCGTCTTCCTCATCATCAAGGTCGTCGTCTTCAGGCTCGTCTGCCTCGTCATCCTGAAGATCACCTTCCGGGATATCATCGCCAAGCGGGTTGATTTCATTTTGATCAATCAGCGGATTGCCATTGATGCGGGCAAAGGTTGCCTCCAAATCGATGATATCGCGCAGCGGCACCACACCATCGGCAATTTGGTCACGCCAGTGCATCAGCGCCCGCACCGTCAGCGGTGATTCGCAAATGCCGCCAATCATCATTTCGCGGCCAGCCTCGATACGCTTGGCAATCGCAATCTCGCCCTCGCGTGACAATAGCTCAACGCTGCCCATCTCGCGAAGATACATGCGTACCGGATCATCGGTACCGGACACATCGCTGTCACTCAGATTGCCTGATGACGGGCTGTCATCGTCATTGTCATCATCACTATCGGTATCGGCGTTATCAACCACCGACACGCCCATTTCGCTGAGTGCTGACATCACATCGTCAATTTGTTCCGAGGTGAAATCTTCGGCCGGCAAGGCAGCATTCAATTCGTCATGCGTAACAAATCCGCGCTCTTTGCCAATTTTCATCAAGGCCTTGATGGTTTGCTGGGCCGCGTCCAGTCCGGTGACTTCGCTGGCGTCCGGCTTGTCCTGATCTGCCTCGACCTGTTTTTTTGCTTTGCTGGCCATACTCTCTCAATTTCCTGTTCAGATCACCCGGCGCATAAGGTTGTATCCGATCATGCACCATGTCACAGTACCGGCCTTGTCGTGGTCAAACGACCGGCACGGCCACATCGTTAGTCATTTTACGCTTTTGGGCGATTGCCCGTTGAAAACAGTCCTGACTTGCCGCCGACAAGATGCAGCAATTCATCCAGATATGCCGCTGCCTTGTCACTGGTCAGGGTTTCTGGATTGAACGGAAGTCTGGCTTTCATGTCGTCCCCCGTCACTGCCGCCAAAGTATTGTCGAAATTCAACCCTTTTAGATGATAGCTTAACGCCGTGGCGTCAAGGTCTGGCTCGCGGATTACCGCATCAATCAGTGCTTTTTTCAGCGATTCAAGCGCCTCATCCCCCGAATCGAGCATCGACAAGGCCTCGAAATGCGCCGGAACCAGCACCGGATGCGCCAGAATCAGCGCCAGAATGGCCCGGTGCCGGGCGACCAGCCCGGTTTGCGGGCGGCGGCTTCGTTGTGGTGGCATCACCGCCGCTGACAAGCCGCGCATTTCGGCCCGCATCGCGGCGATTCGTGATTCGATTTCGTCCCCATAGGCCCCGCGCACCTGATTATTGGCAATGCCGCGGACATGACCGCGCACCGCCTGCCAGAAACTGGCCCGCGATTCTGGTTGCTGTAAATCGAACCCGGCCGCCATCTGCCCCCACAGACTGTCAATCAATGATCGCGCCACACCGACAATTTTACGGAACCCGTCAGGGCCTGCGGCGGCAATCACATCATCCGGGTCCTTGCCATCGGGCAAGGTTGCAAATCTGGCCGATTTTCCCGGCTCCAGCACCGGCAATATCCGTTCAAGCGCGCGCAACTGGGCACGCTGTCCGGCCGCATCTCCATCAAAACACAGCACCGGTTCATCATGGAGTTTCCACAAAAGCTGGATCTGTTCAGGCGTCAAGGCCGTCCCCAACGGGGCAACGGCCGCTGCCGCACCACTTTTCTGTATCGCAATCACATCCATATAGCCTTCGGCGACCACCAGCGGCAGGCCGCGCCGCATCCCATCGCGGGCCTGCACCCAGCCATAAAGCACCGCCTTCTTTGAAAAGGTCGGCCCTTCTGCCGAATTGAGATATTTTGGCTGTGCATCGCCAAGCGCGCGCGCGCCAAAAGCAATTATCTTACCTTGACGATTTTCAATCGGGAACATCACCCGGTCACGGAAATAGTCATAGAGACTCGAATCTCGATCTGATTTCCGCAACACACCGGCCGCCAGCATATCGGCGTCGGTAAATCCCTTGCCGGCAAGCCGCTGACGCAAGCCACTACGCGGCGCATAGCCAAGCCGGTAGGATTTCACCGTCGCCGCATCAAGACCGCGCTGTTTTAGATATTGCGCGGCGCCGCGGCCATCCTCGCTTCTAAGGGCAGACTCGAAAAACAATGTCGTTTCTTCAAGAATATCAAGCGCGGCTTTGCGCTGGCGGGCGGCAGCCGGGTCTGCCGGCGCCGATCGCGGCACCGCCAGCCCAGCCATCTCGGCAAGCCGTTCAACCGCCTCCATAAATTCCAACCCATCCATTTCACGCAAAAATGAAATGGCATCACCATGAACGCCACAGCCGAAACAATGGTAAAACCCGTCATCATCAACGACCGAGAAAGACGGGGTTTTTTCTGAATGGAATGGGCAAAGGCCGCTAAAGCGCCGGCCCTTTCTGGTCAGCTTGACCCGCCGCCCGATCACATCGGACAGCGGTACCCGCTGGCGCAGATCCTCGATAAATTCGGGTGGCACCGCCATCTTACGCTCCGCTGGACCTACCCACTGCCCGTCGGCTGGGTCAGTTTTTTGCCATTAGCGCTGCTTTGACGGCCTGACTGGCAGCCGAAAAATCCATCTGTCCGGCAAAATTGCCTTTCAGATAGCCCATCACCTGCCCCATATCCTTGACCGACGCCGCGCCGGTTTCAGCAATCGCCCCGGCAACCGCTTGCTGCATTTCGTCGGCGCTTAGCTGCGCCGGCAGAAACCCTTGAATAATGACAATCTCGGCTTCTTCCGCATCGGCTAATTCGGGCCGGCCACCATCGCGGTACATTTTGGCCGATTCGGTCCGCTGCTTGATCATGGTTTGCAGCATGCCAAGGATGTCATCATCGCTGATTCCATCGGGATTACCGTTACCCCGCGCCGCAATATCGCGGTCTTTCAGCGCCGCCATGATCAGCCGCATGGTTGACAACGCCGCTTGATCTTTGTCTTTCAGCGCCTGTTTCATCGCTGCCGTAATATTTTCACGCATCAGGTTGAACCCTCTGTTGTGATATGCTTTGCCGTTTCTATCCGCATCGCCGGACGCGCCTTTTACGCGACCCGTCCAAAACAGGCAAGTGTTCCTGTGCAAGCGCTTGACCAAATTCACATGGTCGGTTAAGAACACAGCCGTCCGGCAGTCGGCAGCAACCGTACCGCACTCTATATAACAGGATATGGGATCAAATGGGGCAGAAATTCAACTCTGGCCGATATTTTGCTGCGCTTCGCGCACATCAGGACAAACCCACCGCGGCGCTGGTCCTTGATGATGGATCCATTTTCCCGGGCTTTGGGTTCGGGGCCGAAACCACCACTGTTGGTGAAGTATGCTTCAATACATCGATGACCGGCTATCAGGAAATCCTGACCGACCCGTCTTACGCCGGACAAATTATCACCTTCACCTTTCCGCATATCGGCAATGTTGGGGTCAATGACAAAGACAATGAAACCGGCGACCCGGCGGCGTTGGGGCTGATCGTGCGCCAGCCGGTGACCAATCCGGCAAACTGGCGCGCTGTCAAACATATTGATGCATGGTTGAAAGACGTCAACCTACCCGGGATCAGCGGCATCGATACGCGTGCACTGACCCGCCGGATCCGCGACCTTGGCGCCCCACGCGGTGCGCTGTGCCACGCGGCTGACGGGGCCATCAACTTTGATGCGCTTCACGCCAAGGCCACCGCTTGGCCCGGCCTCAAAAATATGGATCTGGCCAGTACTGTTACCAGCGCCACCAGCCATGACTGGCATGAAGGCACATGGCAGTTTGAACAGGGCGCACATCGTGAAACCCCCGCCAAATACAAGGTTGTGGCGATGGATTTCGGATGCAAGCACAATATTTTGCGCTGTCTTCAAGACGCGGGATGCGCGGTGCATGTGGTGCCGGCCGAAACCAGTGCCGACACCATTTTGGCGATGCAGCCTGACGGCGTGTTCCTGTCCAACGGCCCGGGCGACCCGGCGGCAACGGCGGCCTATGCGGGCCCCGAAATTGCCAAGCTGATTGCCGCCAATATGCCAGTATTCGGCATTTGCATCGGGCATCAGTTAATGGCACTGGCGCTTGGCGCCACAACCTTCAAGATGGATCGTGGCCATCGGGGGGCCAACCATCCGGTCAAGGACCTCGCCACCGGCAAAATTGAAATCACCAGTCAAAATCACGGCTTTGCTGTTGATCCCGACAGCTTGCCCGCCGATCTGGAGGTGTCACACCTGTCGCTGTTTGACCAGTCGGTCGAGGGATTGCGGCACCGCAGCAAACCTGCTTTTTGCGTCCAATACCACCCTGAATCGTCACCCGGACCACATGACTCGCGCTATTTATTCACGCGGTTTACCGAGATGATGGAAAAAGCGAGACACTGACATGCCGCGCCGTAATGATATCGCCTCTATCCTGATTATCGGCGCCGGACCAATCATCATTGGCCAGGCTTGTGAATTTGACTATTCGGGCGCGCAGGCGTGCAAAGCCCTCAAAGCCGATGGCTATCGGGTCATTCTGGTAAATTCCAATCCGGCCACCATCATGACCGACCCCGAAATGGCCGATGCAACCTATATCGAGCCAATCACCCCGCAGACCGTTGCCAAAATTATTGAGGCCGAACGCCCTGATGCGCTGCTACCAACGATGGGTGGGCAAACCGCGCTGAACACAGCATTGGCGCTCTATCGTGATGGTACATTAGCAAAATATGGTGTCGAGATGATCGGCGCGCGCACCGAGTCGATTGAAAAGGCCGAAGACCGCGAATTATTCCGCATTGCCATGGAAAAAATTGGTGTCGGATGCGCGCGAGCCAGCACCGTAAATAATTTTGACGATGCGCTTGTCGCGCTTGAAAAAGTGGGTTTGCCAGCGATTATCCGCCCGTCATTCACGCTTGGCGGCGAAGGCGGCGGCATTGCCTATAATCGGGCCGAATTCGAAACCATTGTCGGCAACGGGTTGCGGTTGTCACCAGTCTCAGAAGTGTTGATCGAGGAGTCACTTCTTGGCTGGAAAGAATTCGAGATGGAGGTGGTGCGCGACACGGCCGATAATTGCATCATCGTCTGTTCGATCGAAAATGTTGATCCGATGGGGGTGCATACAGGCGATTCGATGACCGTTGCCCCGGCCTTGACCTTGACCGACAAGGAATATCAATCCTTGCGTGACATTTCGATCGCCGTTCTACGCGAAATTGGTGTGGATACCGGCGGCTCGAATGTGCAATTCGCAATCTGCCCGAAAACCGGACGGATCATCGTCATCGAAATGAACCCACGGGTCAGCCGGTCGTCGGCGCTGGCGTCCAAAGCCACCGGCTTTCCGATTGCCAAAGTCGCGGCAAAACTGGCTGTTGGCTACCGTTTGGATGAGCTGGCGAATGATATCACCGGCGTGACCCCGGCCAGCTTTGAGCCGACGATTGATTACATCGTCACCAAGATCCCCCGCTTCACCTTTGAAAAATTTGCCGGTGCCGAGCCGTTTTTGTCGACATCGATGAAATCGGTCGGCGAGGCGATGGCCGTCGGCCGGTCATTTGAAGAAAGCCTGCAAAAAGCCCTACGATCCATGGAAACCGGCCTTGCCGGGCTGGACCCGGTCGACATGCCCGCCCCCGACAGCACGCTTGGAGAAGACCCGCTTCGGGGCTGGCTTGGCGAATTGGTACCCTATCGTGTGTTGCGGATTGCTATGGCCATCCGCTCCGGCATGTCACTGGCCGAGATTAACGCGGCCACCGGCTGGGATATCTGGTTCCTTGAACGCTTGGCCGCCATTATCGAGGCTGAACAAGCCGTCATTGACGAAGGGTTGCCGGATGATGCGGCATCATTACGGCATCTAAAATCGTTAGGCTTTTCCGATACACGGCTTGCCGCGCTGGCCAATACTGACGCGGTACGCGTCCGTCAACAGCGTTACGCTGCCGGCGTTGTCCCGGCCTTCAAACGGATTGACACATGCGCCGCCGAATTCGCGTCGGACACCGCTTATATGTATTCGACCTATGAGCCGTCAGCCGCCGGCGAATGCGAGGCAAACCCCTCCAATCGGCCAAAGGTGGTCATCTTGGGTGGGGGGCCAAACCGCATCGGTCAAGGGATCGAGTTCGATTATTGCTGTGTTCATGCCTGCTATGCGTTATCTGACGCCGGTTATGAAACCATTATGATCAACTGCAACCCGGAAACTGTATCGACCGACTATGATACATCTGATCGCTTGTATTTTGAGCCATTGACCGAAGAAGACGTGATCTCGGTGATTCGGCGTGAATCGGAAAATGGCGATTTACGGGGGGTTATTGTGCAGCTTGGCGGGCAAACACCGTTGAAAATTGCCGCCGCACTCGAAGCTGAGGGCATCCCCATTCTTGGCACCAGTCCGGATGCGATCGACCTTGCCGAAGACCGGGAACGGTTTCAAAAACTTCTACAAAAGCTGGATTTATTGCAGCCGGAAAACGGCATTGCCCATTCGGCCGAAGAAGCGCGCGCAATTGTCGAGACCATCGGCCTGCCGGTGGTGATCCGCCCCTCCTATGTGCTTGGCGGACGGGCCATGGAAATCGTCTATCAGATGGCCGATCTTGAACGCTATATGCGCGATGCTGTTGTGGTATCCGGCAAAAACCCGGTCTTGATCGACCGGTTCTTGAACAATGCTGTCGAGGTTGACGTCGACGCACTGTGTGATGGTACCGATGTCTATATCGGCGGCATTATGGAACATATCGAAGAAGCCGGCATCCATTCCGGTGACTCGGCCTGTTCGCTGCCGCCACAGCATTTATCAGATGAGATTCTTGCCGAGATACGGCGCCAGACAACAGCCTTGGCATTCGCACTCAAGGTTGTTGGGCTAATGAATGTGCAGTTCGCCATTCGCGAGGATAAAATTTACCTTCTCGAGGTCAATCCGCGCGGCAGCCGCACCGTACCCTTTGTCGCCAAAACCACCGGTGTACCCTTGGCCAAGATTGCCTCACGGGTGATGGCCGGTGAAAAGCTGGCCAGCTTTGCCTTGCGCGAACGGGTGCTGCCGCATGTCGCGGTCAAAGAAGCGGTCTTCCCCTTTGCCCGCTTCCCCGGCGTTGATATTTTCCTTGGGCCAGAAATGAAATCAACCGGCGAGGTCATGGGTATCGACAGTGATTTTGGGCGGGCTTTCGCCAAAAGCCAGCAAGGCGCTGGTGTTGATCTGCCATTGTCAGGCACGGTGTTCATTTCGGTCAAAGATGAAGACAAGTCCGAATTTATTGAAATATGCCGCGGCCTTGTGAATAACGGGTTTGATATTCTGGCCACCGGCGGCACCACCGACGCCCTGCAGGCCGCCGGCGTTCCGGCACGCCGCATCAACAAGGTGATGGAAGGCCGGCCACACGCCGTTGATGCGATGCTGTCAGGCGATATCCAACTGGTCTTCAACACCGCCAAAGGTGCGGGGGCCATCAAGGACTCGTTCTCATTACGGCAGACCGCATTGACCAACAAGATCCCTTATTATACCACCGTTTCCGGGGCCCGCGCTGCGGCTGAGGCCATTCGCGCCTTGCAACAAGGCCGCCTTGATGTGCGCACGTTGCAGGATTATCTTGCGGTTATTGCATCTTAACAGTTATCGTTAATCTCAGCATTATAACCACTGTATGTCACAACGCCGTCAGGGGCGCGGAACCATTATGGAAAAAATACCTTTCACACCGCAGGGCCTTGCGCAGATCAAGAAAGAACTGGCCCATCTTAAAGGCACAGAACGCCAAGCGGTGATCAATGCGATCGCTGTCGCACGCGAACATGGTGATTTATCGGAAAATGCCGAATATCACGCGGCACGCGAAAAACAGTCCTTCATTGAAGGCCGCATTTCCGAGTTAGAGGATGTGACCAGCCGTGCCGAGGTCATTGATGCGGCCAAGCTAAGTGGTGACAAAGTAACCTTTGGCACCACAGTCGGCTTGGTTGACGAAGATACTGACGAGGAAGCATCCTACCATATTGTCGGCCCGTATGAGACTGACCTGACCAAGCGGATGATTTCAACATCCTCACCGATTGCGCGGGCGGTTGTCGGCAAAGGTGTTGGCGACTCGGTCGAGGTGCAAACGCCGGGCGGCCTTAAAACCTACGAAATTTTGTCGATCGACCTATTTAACCGCGACGCCGTTTAGGCCTGGCCGGCTAATCCTCTGATGCTTTGACAGCACCTGCCGTGTCATCACCGACCGGAACGCCGGGCATTTGCTTGGCGGAACGGATGGCAAGCGCGGTTTTGACATGGCTGACATTTTTTGCCGGCGTCAGATGCGTTGTCAGAAACTTCTGAAAATCATCCCAGTCATGCGCAACGATTTTCAACAGAAAATCGGTCTCTCCCATCAGCATATGACATTCGCGGACCGCAGGCCAAGACGACACCAGCCTTTCGAAATCCTGCAAATCCGCTTCGGCCTGGCTGGTTAACCCGACAAACGCAAACACCAGCACACTATAGCCAAGCGCATCAGGGTCAATATCGGCATGGTAACCCCGGATGATTCCCGCCTCTTCCAAAACCCGAACACGACGCAGGCACGGCGGTGCAGAAATCCCCGCGCGCTTGGCGAGGTCCACATTGGTCATGCGGCCATCGGCCTGCAAATCATGCAGGATTTGGCGATCCACGATGTCGAGCTTTACTTTGTCTGCCATGCCGGATGGATTCTTTGCGCCGGATAAACCACATAGCCTATCAAGCCTTTGGTGTGAAAAGGTGATGATAAACGGCACAAACGCGGTTCGACAAGCGAATTCGCGTAATATTATTGCCGGCAGCCGCGGTGCAAGTTACTTATAGTTAGTCCCGTCCCATAGATCTGGCGGATCATGTGACCGATTTATCCCGAGGAGTATGGCTTGTCAGCCAGTCAAACATCCACCCGCACCGCCCTGCCAGCCAACATCGGCACGATTTGGACGATCAGTGACGGCACTGCGGGCATGCGCCTGCAAGCCGTGGCCCTGGCCGATGCCCTGGCCGATGTGCTGGCCGCAGCGCGCCAAACAAAGACCGGAAAACGGGTTGGAACGCGGGCCAAAACACCACAGGATTTTGTGGTGACGCCGCCGCCCCTGTGCCGGTATCTGCCGCGGCTTGGGCAAATCTGGCCGGCTGCCACACTTGACCGCCTGCTGGCATCCGGTTGCCCGGACCTGCCCTTTAGGCAGGAATTTCCGGATATTCTCATCACCTGTGGGCGACGCATGGCCGGATTGTCTATCGCAATGCGGCGCCTAGCCCGCTATCACGGCGCCCACACACGGACGATCCATATTCAAGACCCGCGCTTGCCATCCCATTATTTTGATATTTTGATCGTACCGCAGCATGACCCGACACGCGGCCCGAATGTGATCACCTGCATGGCCTCGCTGAACCGGTTGACCATGCCCCAGATTGCTGGTGCCGCGGCGCGCCTCGCCTCGAAATGGACCAGCCTTCCGGCACCATGCGTGGCGGTTCTTCTTGGTGGCGACAACCGGCGTTACCGGATAACCGACACTATGGCGACCCATATGGCAGCCCGGCTTGCTGATTTTGCGCGGACCAACAAGGCCAGCCTCGCGCTGATCCCGTCACCGCGCACCCCGGCGTCAGTCGTCAATATTTTGATGGCCCGGCTTGGCGACAGTCGCGTCACCATCGCAACAGCTGATGATGCCAACCCCTATCCCGGCATTTTAGGCATCGCCGGTGCGGTGATTGTGACCTCGGACTCGGTCAATATGGCATCTGAGGCGGCGCTGACCGGTAAACCCCTTTTGATTGCCGCATGGCAGCCGGAAACCGGCCGCATCGCTGCCTTTCATCAGGCGATGGCTAGCGCCGGCCACAGCGCGCCGCTTGGCACCACACTGCCCGCAGCCGGATTCACCCCCCTAGCGGAAATGCCCGACATTGTCGCCAAGGTCAGCGCCTTGCTGGCAAACGCCCCAGCCCCCGCGAGGATATGCTGACGAAGCTGACCAACCCATCAATGATAGAGCTTACGCGGGTCATCCGGGAACATGCCGTCATAAAGCCCTGCTACCTCGGCCCCATAGCCGTTGAATTTTTGGGTTGGCACCGTCTTGTTACTGCCAAGCATTCGCTCGGTGGCCTGTGACCAACGCGGATGCGGCACGGCGGGATTTACATTGGCCCAAAACCCGTATTCACGGGCGTTTAACTGCTCCCAGAATGAGACCGGCTGTTCGTCGGTAAAGGTAAAACGGGTGATTGATTTGATCGATTTGAAACCGTATTTCCACGGCGTTACCAGCCGGATCGGGGCGCCATTTTGGGCCGGCATTGGCTTGCCATAGATACCGGTTGCCAAAAACGCCAACTCATGGGTTGCCTCGGCCAACGTCAAGCCTTCAACATAGGGCCAAGGATACCAGTTTTGGCGTTGACCAGGGGCAATGTCGGGCTGCAAAAACGTCTCCATCCGCAGATAACGGGCGGCGGCGCTTGGGCGGGCCAGCGCTACCACATTCGCCAGCGGCACGCCGGTCCAAGGCACAGCCATAGCCCACGCTTCAACACAGCGGTGACGATAAAGCCGTTCTTGAAATCCGCCGGCCCGCGCGATCAATGCCGCCGCATCCAGGGTCATTTCGGTCTCGACAAGCCCGTCAATTGTGACTGCCCACGGGTCAGTCACCAGTTTCTGGGCGCGGCGATAGATATTTTTTGTCGACCCAAATTCATAAAAATTCGTATAGGTGGTGGCGTCTTCTTCCGGCGTAATATCGCGGTTAAGCCGATAGGCCATATTTTGTGGTGCCGGATAGCCGTCAATTGCCGCCAATGCGGTATCGCCCAACCCGGCCAGCGCACCCGCCAGACCAAGCCCGGTAAAACCAGCCGCCCGCAACCAGTGACGCCGGTTCATATAGACCGCTTCCGGCGTCACCTCATTCTCAGAAATTGCCCATGACGGGCGCTGCTTTATCAGCATCCTACGTCTCCTTTGGCTATAGGCAGTTTTCGCCCGCTTTAATCCCCAGCGGTATGCAATGCCCAAATTAAACCATAGGCCACAATTATGGCGATTCCACGGCATTACCAGCAGGCCTCAACCGTGCGATAAATCCGCCGTCACCCTGGCGATCCGCATCATCGCGTCAGCCAACACGTCATCAGCCGCCGCATAGGACACACGAAAACAAGGCGACAGGCCGAAAGCAATCCCCGGCACCACCGCCACTTCAGCGGTTTCCAAAACATAGGCGACATAATCACTGTCGGTTTCAATGATTTGGCCGTCGGGCCGATGGCGACCGATTAGGCCGGCAATTGACGGATAGACATAAAACGCCCCATCAGGCAGCGGGCAATCGATCCCGTCAATCGCGTTCAGCGCATCGCACACAAGACGCCGCCGCCGCGCAAACGCATCGCGGTTGGCGGCCATGAAATCAAGCGGCCCATCAAGTGCCGCAATCGACGCATATTGGGCGATTGAATTCGGACTGGAGGTTGATTGTGACTGGACTTTAGCCATCGCCTTGATCAGGGATGTCGGGCCGGCCCCATAGCCAATCCGCCATCCGGTCATACAGTAAGATTTCGAAACGCCATTGACGGTTAAAATACGGTCCTGCAAATCGGGCGCCACCGCCGCCAGCGTGGCAAAGGTAAACGCGTCATAGGTCAGATGTTCATAAATATCATCACTGATTACATGGACCTGCGGGTGGCGGCGCAATACCGCAGCAAGGTCGGCCAGATCAGCGGCACTATAGCCGACCCCACCCGGATTGGACGGGCTGTTCAGGATCAGCCATTTGGTTTTTGCGGTAATCGCCGCATCAAGGTCAGCCGCCCCCATCTTCATCGGGTTCGCACCACTGCCGCTGACAAATACCGGCACACCATCACAAATCTCAACAATTCCGGCAAAGCTAACCCAATAGGGTGTCGGGATCACCACCTCGTCACCCGGATCGAGGCTGGCCATCAATGCGTTAAACAAAACCTGCTTGCCACCGGTACTGACGCTGATCATGTCGGGGGTATAGGCAATGCCGTTTTCACGGGCGAATTTCCGGCAAATCGCCTCTTTCAATTCGGGGATGCCGTCGACTTGGGTATATTTCGTCTTGCCAGCCTGCATCGCGGCAATGGCGGCGTCCTTGATATGCTGGGGCGTATCAAAATCAGGCTCGCCTGCGGCAAGGCCGATCACCTGCCGGCCGGCCGCTTTCATATTCAGCGCCAGATCGGTGATCGCCACCGTTGGCGAGGGCGCAAGCCGGTTCAGACGCGCAGAAATAAGCCCCATTTCTATCCTCGCCACTTCGTCAAACAGTCATCCCTTGCCGCCGGATCATGGGGTTTTGGCCCCCAGCCTCTTTTATCCTGACGGCAACCGCCTTATGTTATCACAGATGAAAACCAACGATAGTGACAATCTGATTATTTCGCGCCCCCGCGGGCCGGCGATGTTTGACCTTGTGTCAGATTTTGCACCGGCTGGCGACCAGCCCACCGCAATTTCTGAACTAGTTGACGGGATTAACAGCGGGGAACGCGATCAGGTCCTTCTCGGTGTGACCGGCTCTGGCAAAACCTTTACCGCGGCGCATGTGATCCAGCAGACCCGGCGCCCAACCCTGATCCTGGCCCCAAACAAAACACTGGCAGCCCAGCTCTATGGCGAAATGCGGTCACTTTTTCCGCATAATGCCGTTGAATATTTCGTGTCCTATTACGACTATTATCAGCCCGAGGCCTATGTGCCGCGATCGGACACCTATATCGAAAAGGAATCATCGATCAATGAACAGATCGACCGGATGCGCCACGCCGCCACACGGGCGCTTCTTGAACGTGACGATGTGATTATCGTTGCCTCGGTATCGTGCATTTATGGTATCGGCTCGGTTGAAACCTATTCGCAGATGACCTTTTCCCTGACGAAGGGCGAATCTATTGCCCGGCAGGATTTGTTGCGGCGGCTGACCGAATTACAATATCGGCGTAATGACACCAATTTTGTGCGGGGCAGTTTTCGGGTGCGTGGTGATTCGGTTGAATTATTTCCGGCCCACCTTGAAGACAGCGCGTGGCGAATCTCGCTATTTGGCGACGAGATTGAGGATATTTTTGAATTTGATCCGTTGACCGGTGCCAAGGCGCAAAAGCTGGACAAGGTCACCGTCTATGCCAATTCGCATTATGTGACCCCGCGCCCAACCTTGCAGCAGGCGTGTAAACTGATCAAAGAAGAACTCAAAGACCAAATCGCCCTATTCACGGCCAACAACCAGCTTCTTGAGGCACAGCGCATCGAACAACGCACCCAATTTGACGTTGAAATGATCGAGGCCACCGGCGTTTGTCCGGGCATAGAAAATTACTCGCGCTATCTGTCCGGGCGCGGTCCGGGCGAACCGCCGCCAACCTTGTTTGAATATCTGCCGGAAAATGCGCTGCTGATCATCGACGAAAGCCATGTGACGGTGCCGCAACTTGGCGCCATGTATAAAGGTGACTTTGCGCGCAAATCAACCTTGTCCAAATACGGTTTCAGGCTACCATCCTGCATGGACAACCGGCCCTTGAAATTCGAGGAATGGGAAGGCTTTCGTCCCCAAACGATTTTTGTTTCAGCGACCCCCGGCCCGTGGGAGATGGAACGCACCGGCGGGGTGTTTTCCGAACAGGTGGTGCGGCCAACCGGCCTGATCGATCCAGAATGTTTTGTGCGGCCAACGATCAATCAGGTTGACGATATTATCGCCGAATGCCGGACCGTTGCGGCCAGCGGCCAGCGCGCCCTGATCACGACCCTAACCAAAAAGATGGCCGAAGCACTGTCGGAATATATGTATGAAAACGGCCTCCGTGTCCGTTACATGCATTCGGACATCGATACGCTTGAACGTATCGAAATCATGCGCGACCTCAGGCTTGGGGTGTTCGATGTGTTGATCGGGATCAATCTGCTGCGCGAGGGCCTGGATATCCCCGAATGTGCGCTTGTCGGGATTCTTGACGCCGACAAGGAAGGCTATCTACGCTCCAAAACTTCGTTGATCCAGACCATTGGTCGGGCGGCGCGCAACATTGATGGGCGGGTCATTCTATATGGCGACCGCGTCACTGACTCGATGCAATATGCACTTGACGAAACAAACCGCCGACGCGCGCGTCAAAACGCCTATAATGCAGAACATGGCATCACGCCGGAATCAATCCGCAAGGACATCGCAGATGTTCTTGACTCGGTCTATGAAAGCGGCGACCGCTTGACACCCCAAGCTGGCCGCAAATCAGGTGATCTGGTGGGCAGCAATTTCAAAACCGTCATCGCCGATTTGGAAAACAGCATGAAGGCCGCGGCCGCCAATTTGGAATTTGAGGAAGCGGCCCGCCTTCGCGACGAGATACGCCGGATGGAGGCCGCCGAATTAGGGCTGAATGCCCCCGGCGTGCCAGCGGCGATCGCCCAACGCCACGGCTTTCCGGCCGGCACGCCCGGCGCGCCGGTTAAAAAGCGCCGCCGTCGTGGGCATCGCTGACAGCCACATCATCCAGCAGGAAAGACTGGCTATTTTGCGCCGAATCGCCGCCACACAAAAAGTTTAGCCCACCCCCCGACCACGCATCGGAAACACCGCGTTGGCCGCATGTTTTGCACAACAAAAAAACTTTTCTATATTTTTGAGACAGTTCGTGAAGTTTTCCGGTAAATATCGTAATTTTAGGGGTTGAAATACATTAAATATCTGTTTTTATTTATTTATTATTTTGTGCCTAATTTTTAGGCAATGTGAATTTTTTTCCAATAAAACAGTAAGCCATGAAAAAATCAGCGTCTTTCTCCACAGAGTTATCCACAGGAATCGTGGACAAAATTTTTGTCGTTTACCGGTGCCGATTCGCCCGATCTGACTTGTCCGCGACGATCGGCTATAGTACCGGACAAGCGACCACCGCCCAATAACCGCCAACCAGCGAAACCCATGCCAGCAAACCCGATATCAGACCCAAGCGATCCAACAAATCCGTTACCAGCGAATCTGGAACGCGGCATCACCTATCTGAAAGGCGAGCTTAGAACCCTGCCACATCAGCCGGGGGTTTACCGCATGACCAATGACCGCGGCGATGTGCTTTATGTTGGCAAGGCACGCAATCTTGTTCGGCGGGTCACCAATTATACCCAGCCGAACCGTCTATCGAACCGTATTTTACGGATGGTCAGCGAAACCACCAAGCTTGAGGTCATCGTCACCAAATCGGAAATCGAGGCCCTGCTTCTTGAATCAAATCTGATCAAGAAAATGCAACCCCGATACAATATTCTGCTTCGTGATGACAAAAGCCTGCCACAAATCCTGTTGACCGATGATCATGATTTTGGCCAATTGACCAAACATCGCGGGCGCAAAACGCGTAAAGGCGATTATTACGGCCCGTTTGCATCGGCCGGGTCGGTCAATCGAACGGTGGCCGATTTATCGCGGGCGTTTTTGCTCCGCACCTGCAGTGACAGCATCTTTGCCGCTCGCGCCCGCCCCTGTCTTCAATATCAAATCAAACGCTGCACAGCGCCGTGCGTGGGGCTGGTATCCAAACCCGACTACGCCAAACAGATAGCCCAAGCCCGACGTTTTTTAAGCGGCGAGTCGGCTGAAATACAGCGCGAATATGCCGAACGCATGCATGCCGCGGCCGATTGTCTTGATTTCGAGGCTGCTGCCATTTGGCGCAACCGTATTCGTGCCCTGACCGGTATCCAAGCCAATCAGGATATCAACCTGCCACGGCTGCGCGATGCCGACATCATCGCCGCCGCTCAAAGTGGTGAAACCAGCTGTATACAGATTTTCTTTGTACGGGGCGGGTCGAATTACGGTAATCGATCCTACTTCCTGCACCACCAAACCGGCAGTACTCTGGCCGAAATTATCGGCGCCTTTATTGGCCAGTTTTACGAAGATAAAGACCCCCCCGCCCATATTTTGCTGGCAGCGCTACCAGAGCAGCATCAACTTTTGGCCGATGCGTTGTCGCGCAAGGCAGGGCATAAAATAACCCTGTCAACCCCAGCGCGCGGCAATCGTCGCAAGATCACCGACATGGCATTGAAAAATGCCGAGGACGCCTTGGCGCGCCATCTTGCCAATGCCGCGTCACAAAAGCGTTTGTTGGGCGCGCTTGTCACGGCGCTCAATCTTGCAGCACCGCCGCGACGCATCGAAATTTATGACAATTCCCATATTCAGGGCAAACACGCGGTTGGCGGCATGGTGGTTGCCGGTCCGGACGGGTTTGAAAAAGGCGCATATCGCAAATTCAATATTCGCGATGACGGTAAATTTGCCACCGATAGTGGCGATGATTTTGCGATGATGCGACAGGTGATCCATCGTCGTTTTTCGCGGGCCTTGAAAGAAGACCCGGAACGCCACAGCCCCCAATGGCCTGACCTTTTACTGATCGACGGCGGTGCGGGCCAATTATCTGCTGTACATGACGCGTTGGATGATCTTGGACTTGATGATTTGACGGTCATTGCGATCTCCAAGGGGCCCGACCGGCATGCAGGTCGTGAACAGTTCCACCAACGTGGCCGGTCGTCATTTACCCTGCCTCCCGACAGCGCTGCGATGCATTTCCTGCAACGTTTGCGCGACGAAGCGCATCGCTATGCAATCGGCACACATCGCGCGAAACGGGCAAAATCAGAGTTCACCAATCCGCTGGATGCGGTGCCTGGCATTGGGCCAAAACGGAAAAAGGCGCTGTTGGCACATTTTGGATCAGCCCGCGCCGTCGCGGCCGCCGGCCTTACCGACCTTGAAGCGGTTGACGGTATTTCCAAAAAATTTGCACAACAAATCTATGATTGGTTTTATAGTGGAAACTAACACACGCCTCTGCTAGCAACAGGAGAGTAGGGCGCAAAGCATTGTCAGCGCGATCCAAAACGGAACCAGACCAAGGAGCCTTTGGCAAAACCATGTTTACCCTTGCCGCGATCCCCAACTGGATGACCGTTCTGCGTATTGCGATCACGCCGCTGATTGCGGTTCTCATTTGGAGTGATAACGCCCCACTTTACAATCAATGGGCGCTTTATCTTTACACCATCGCCAGTATCACCGATTATATCGACGGCTACATTGCGCGGCGGTTCAAACTGGTATCGCCGTTTGGTGAAATGCTTGATCCGATCGCTGACAAGCTGTTGATTGCGGCGGTTTTGCTGGCCTTGGCAAGCGTCGAGACAAGTGGCTGGCTGTTTTTGGTGCCGGCACTGATCATCCTGATCCGTGAATTTATGATTTCCGGCTTGCGCGAATATCTGGCCAAACAGAATGTTTCCGCCCCGGTGACAGCACTGGCAAAATGGAAAACCACCGTGCAAATTCTGGCGCTTGGCTTTTTGATGGGGGCGCCGGGCTTTCCGGGCTTTCCCTTTGCACAGGAAATTGGGCTTGGCTTGTTGTGGATAGCCGCATTACTGACCATTCAAACCGGGTCTGGCTATATCAGTAATGCGTTGCACCACATCCGTAATTCCGTGTAAAAGACCAAAAGCGATTGTCAGCTTCCAAACCGACAGGGACCGATGAAAATACTCTATTTTGCATGGCTGAAAGAACATATCGGCACCAGCACCGAAACCATGACGCTGCCTGATGGGGTAACAACGGTTGCAGGATTGATTCCCCATATCACCGCCAAGTCAGCTGGTCACAAGACCGCACTGGCCAATATGGATACCGTGCGGATTGCCGTCAATCGCGTATATGGCGACCCATCGAGCCTGATTACCGATCGCGACGAGGTCGCCTTTTTCCCGCCCGTTACCGGTGGTTAGCCAGCCCGCACCAGATCAGAATAAGACTCGACCATCTTTCGGCACATATCCGCCGGCGTGAACCGGTAATCGCCAATTTGTGATACTGGCGTCACTTCGGCCGCGGTGCCGGTCAGAAAGCATTCCTTCATATCGGCCAGTTCGGTTGGGGTGATATGGCGTTCGACAACCTCAATCTGCAGTGATTTGGCCATTTCGATCACCGTACGCCGGGTAATGCCGTTCAAAAAACAATCGGCAATCGGTGTATGGATCACACCATGCGCATCGACAAAAAACACATTCGCGCCGGTCGCCTCGGCCACATAGCCACGATAATCAAGCATAAGCGCATCCTGAAAACCCTTCCGTTCAGCCTCATGCTTGGCTAGGGTGCAGATCATATAAAGACCAGCTGCCTTGGCATGCACCGGGGCTGATTCCGGGGCCGGCCGGCGCCATTTTGCGACATCAAGCGTGATCCCCTTCATCTTGATTTCGGGATCAAAGTAGCTTGGCCATTCCCACGCCGCGACAGCGCAATGGATTTTTGTCTGCTGTGCCGAGATCGCCATCATCTCTGACCCACGCCAGCAAAAGGCCCGCACATAGCCATCGACGATATTGTTGGCCTTGATCACCGCTGCCTTTGCCGCATCCATCGCATCATCAGAGACCGGCATATCAAAATCCAGAATCTGGCATGAGGTCCGCAACCGTTCGGTATGTTCACGCCCTTTGAAAATCTTGCCGCCATAAACCCGCTCACCCTCAAATACCAGGCTGGCATAATGCAAGCCGTGGCTTAAGGTATGGGTCTTGGCATCCTGCCACGGCACCAGCGCCCCATTCATCCAGATTGAACCGTCACGTTGATCAAATGGTATCAGCGTCATTGCCTTGTGTCTCCCTGCCCCACCAGCGATTGTCAGCCGCAGAATTAAATGGTTCCAAAACGGCCGTTTTATGCTAAAAACTTGGTATCTTTTGTTATCACTCAATTCATTATTTGGTCAACATGGCTGACGTAAAACCAATTGGCAAGGCTCTTTTTTTACGCGAAGAGGAACTTCGCCGTGGCATTGAACTGATGTTTTTTGCCTATCGTGATTTCACCGGCGAGGCAGATTCGATTTTGTCCGAACAAAATATGGGGCGGGCGCATCATCGCGCCATTTATTTTATTGGCCGCCATCCCGGGATCAATGTCAGCGAACTTTTGACAATCTTGCGAATCACCAAACAAAGCCTGTCACGGGTGTTGTCCGGCCTGATGGACGATGGATTTGTGATCCAAAAACCCGGCAGCACCGACCGTCGTCAACGCTTGCTATATTTGACCGACAAGGGGGTCGAGCTTGAATCACGGCTTACCGCTGTGCAGGCCCGCCGCTTCGCCGCCGCCTATCGTGATGCCGGGGCTGGTGCTGTCGACGGCTTTCAGCAAGTGTTGCGGGGGCTTCTTGACGCGGATACGATTACCCAATTCGCATGGCGCGGCCAGACCGAGGATAGCTAGCGCCAGTTTGCCGACGAGCATGGTTGATTAAAAGGGGCCTATATGTCCGACCATCACATCCTTGTCATTGATGATGATGAACGCTTGCGGCTGTTGCTAAGACGTTTTCTTGAAGAAAGCGGGTTTCGCGTTACGGATGCTAGCAGTGCGATAGATGCGCGCAAATTTTTGGACGTTATCGCCTTTGATCTGTTGGTCGTCGACATTATGATGCCGGGCGAGACCGGCCTTGAATTATTGGCCGACATTCGCCAGAACAACAATGTGCCGGCGCTGTTTTTAACCGCGATGTCGGACACCGAACACCGGATTGAAGGGCTTGAAGCCGGCGCCGATGACTATATGTCAAAGCCGTTTGAGCCGCGCGAACTTGTCTTGCGGATCAAACGTATTTTGGGACGTCAGTCGCGTTTGACGGCAATCGCCAGCGCCCTTGGCTTTGGGCCGTTTTTATTCAACCCGGAAACCGGCATGTTGACGCGCGCTGGCAGCCGGATCCATATCACCACAGCCGAACAGCAATTACTGGCCAGCTTTGGCAAAGCCCCAAATCAGGTCTTGTCGCGTGATGATCTTGCCGCGGCGTCAAACGGCCGCATGGAAGGCCGGTCAATTGATGTGGCGGTGGCGCGATTGCGGCGCAAAATAGAACCCGACCCGCGGCATCCGGTCTATTTACAGACGGTGCGCAATCGCGGCTGGATGCTCCGCACCGATGATCCAACGCAAGGACAATAGCCGCCATGCAATTGCGTGATTATCTTCCCAAAACATTGTTCGGCCGCATGCTGTCGATCATCCTGTTGCCAATGATCTTGGTGCAGGTGATCACCGTTTTCATTTTCTATGAACGCCATTGGGACACTGTAACGCGCCATATGGCCCAAAACCTTGCCGGCGAGATGGCGCTGGTCATTGATCAAGCGGGCACCGCCCCGGACGCTGCCACCATCGAGGCTATCACCGCAACCGGCTGGGACTATTTCAGCTTTCCGGTGAATTTCGATAAAGGCGCATCGCTCGGCATGCCGGTGCCAGTGCCCAACCCAAGCTATGCCGAAACCATGCTTCGCCGTGAGATCGGGCGGCGTATCAGCCAGCCATGGCAGGTCAATACCGCCAGTGATCCCAATCTGGTTTTTGTCGATGTGCAGCTTGAAACAGGGGTGTTGCGTATTTACGCCAGTCGTAAGCGTATTTTCAGCTCGACAAGCTGGACCTTTATCGGCTGGACGGTTGGCAGTTCGATTTTACTGTTTGCCGTGGCGCTGGTGTTTTTGGGGGGTCAGGTGCGCCCCATTCACCGGCTTGCCAATGCCGCGCGCCAGCTTGGTATTGGGCGGGCGGCACCCGACTACCGGCTTGAGGGGGCCCGCGAGGTCCGGCTTGCCGGCCGTGCCTTTCAGGCGATGCGGCACCGGATCATGCGCCAGCTGAATGAACGCACCGACATGCTGGCCGGCGTCAGCCATGATTTACGAACGCCCCTGACCCGAATCCGTTTGCAACTAGCCCTGATGAAAGAAACTGCCGACACCCGCGCCATCAGTGACGATATCCGTGAAATGGAGACAATGATTGACGGCTATATCACCTTTGCCGCCGGTGGCGGTGATGAGGCCAGTGAAGAAATCGCCGTTGACAAGCTGTTAAAACTCATGGTGGATCAGGCCCGGAAAAGCCACAAATTTGATATTGTCCTGACCTTATCCAAAACCAAAATCCCAAAATTTCCGGTGCGGAAAAATGCCATCCAGCGCGCCATTGCCAATATCATTTCCAATGCCATTCGCTATTCGACAAAAACCGAAGTGTCGATCTGGCAACGCAATGACGAGGTGATGATCCAATTTGATGACAATGGCGCTGGCATTCCTGCCGAAAAACGCGCCGATGCCATCCGCCCGTTTGTACGGCTTGAAACATCACGCAACCGGCGTACTGGCGGCACCGGACTTGGGCTGTCGATCACCAGTGATATCATTTTGGGGCATGGCGGTGAACTGACACTTGGCGAGTCACCTTTGGGTGGGTTACGGGTGACAATCAAACTGCCGATTTAGCCGTCTTAAGGACGGTTTGAATCAATGCCTTTGCCGAAACCGGCGTCACCGGCTAGAACAGTCGTACGCCGTCAGGCACGCCCTGCCCCGGCGCAACAAGCACCACCTCGCCATCCGCATCAGGGACACCAAGGGTCAACACCTCGGACATAAACGGCCCGATCTGGCGCGGCGGGAAATTCACCACTGCCAGCACTTGTCGGCCGATCAACGCCTCGGGCTGGTAATGTTGGGTGATCTGGGCCGATGATTTTTTGATGCCGATTGGCGCGCCAAAATCGATCGTCAGCTTATAGGCTGGCTTCCGCGCTTCGGGGAACGGGTTGACCTCTGTTACCGTACCGCATCGTATATCGATTTTCAGAAAGTCGTCATAGCTGGCAAGCGCGGTCATATCAGTCATTATCAACCCCGTATCGGCCCCCACCATTCTGGTCTTCGGCATCATCCATCGGCGCGCGGCGCCGGCCAAACACCCGCAAGCTGGCAACCCACTCCTCGGCTTGTTGCATACGCTGGTCAAGTGCCTTCATCGTCGCGGCCAAGTCGGGGCTGTCATCCGCCATCCAGACCCGCGCCACCGCCAAACACACCCCGATCACCCCCTTGACCCTTATCATACCCGTTATGCCTTTGGCGTCGTCACCCGACATCACCAAGATCCGGCGCACGACAGATTCAAGCCCGTCCAAAAGCCGCATCGCTAATTCAGGATGGGTCCGAACCGCGTGGTTCAGCGCGGTAATCTGGGCCCGATACGGGGCATAGACCTCAAAGCGATGCAACAGCCCTTCGGTTATTTTTTCGCGGATTAACACATCACCAGCATCCTCAATATCGGCATAGGTTTCGATGATCGCCTGCCGGTCAAGCTGTGCCATTTTCGCTAATACCAAACGCTGCACACTGCCCCCAAGGGCGGCGGCAAGCCCATGCGGGACCCCCGCCAAATTAGCCACCATGGCAAGATCAATCCGGTCTAGGTGATGGCTTGCCAGCAGGCGCCATGCCGCGTCGGCAAGCGCCACAAGTTGCTGGTCGGGTGATGATGCGGCGGATTTATCCTGCGGCATAACGGCCTCGCTGTAACTGGACAAACTGATAGACAGACTGATGCGGTGGAATAATAAAAACAGTTATAGCACAAGCCGGCCGCAAAGGTAAGGTCTTGGTCGGTTGGCTCTGGGTCGGTTGGCTCTGGGTCGGTTGGCTCTGGGTCGGTTAACCGCCAAGTTCGACCGATCGGTCTCGCGCCGCGGTAACAGCACGCTCGATCAACGCGGCCAATCCGTCATCGGCCATCAATACGGCCAGTGCTGCCGCGGTGGTCCCGCCTTTACTGGTCACATTTTCCCGTAATGTGGCTGGCGGCGTATCGCCTGCTGCCATCAGGGCACCGGCCCCGCTAACCGTTGCTGCGGCCAATTGCCGGGCTAAATGGGCAGGCAAGCCAGCCTTGATACCGGCCGCGGCCAAGGTTTCGGTCAGCAAAAACACATAAGCCGGCCCGGACCCCGACACCGCCGTTACCGCATCCATCAGCGCTTCATCGTCAAGCGGCACAACGGCGCCGACCGCCGCCAGCAGCTGGCGCGCCAGCATCGCCATTTCCGGCGCGGCATTTCCGCTATAAAGCGCGCTTATCCCCTTGGCAATCGCTGCCGGGGTGTTTGGCATCGCACGCATCACCACCGCGTCTTTGCCAAGCCGGGCCGCAAACCATGATGTCGAGATACCGGCCGCAATCGACAAAAAAGCCCCGGCAGCGTCCGCCACCGGCCCCATCATAGCCAGCGCGTCATCCATCATCTGTGGTTTGACCGCCAACACCACGATCGTACTGGCCGGAACCCCTGCGGCTATCGCCGCCGGACAATCGACAAAATGCCGCACCCGTGGTTCGGCTTTCACCCAGTCAAGATGCCCGGTTTCCGGTTCGATAATGGTAAAATTTGCATCAAGCTCAGCATCGGCAAGCCAGCCTTGCAGCATTGCGGTTCCCATTTTGCCGCAGCCGATCAATGTGATCTGATGCGCTGCCACGACGTCAGGCCTCGCCTTCAGTATGCATCATCACAAACGCCACCGCCTCGCTTGCCGGCAACTCGTTCTGTGCCACCTGATAGATCGCCGGAAAACAATATTCGCATTCGCCAAGCATAATATCGACAACATCCTCGATCTGCTCAGGCGTTGCTCCGCCGGCGCCGCGCAATGGCAATGTATGACGTAATTCCAACTCTCCATTGGTCAGATCAAGCGCCAAATGCCCCATAAAAATCTGCTGGTTCAACAGCGCCGCCAACAGCGCAATCTCGCCAATCCGGCGCTGCTCACAGGGAATATCGATGCGGCAGGTCACCTGCATCGCTTCTTCATGCCCCTGCCACGTCACGGCCAACTGATAATCACACCATTTCCCCGGAACTTCGGCCAGAACGGCATTTTCGGCACGACGCTGCAACAACCAATCTTGGTTGACCACAAATCGCGACACCAGTTCGATCGGGTCGCCAAGCGGCATTTCACGGTCTAGAACATTCGGGGCCATGCCAACAGCTTTCATCATCACGTCTTTGTCGGCACCAGTGCCGAGACATGATCACAAAATGGCAAATCCGGTTGCGGCAATCAATCAGATTCAACACAATATTTTGTGGCCCAAACCAGCCTAACCCACATCAATTTGTGTTTTCTTGGCCTTTTCTGCTGATTCGCTGGATATGCGGCAATCACCTATTTGGCAGGTTTTTTTGCGGCCCGCCGCGGCTTTGCGGCTGGTTTGGCCACGGAGTTGGCTGATTTCGGTGTTTCGGGCGTGGGTGACGCCGCCGATTCGAGCATCACGACTCGCGCCGCCAGCGCTTCATGGCGGGTTCGCAACGCGTCAAATTCTTCACGCGTAACAAGACCGCGTGCATTCAGGCTCCGTTCCAACCGGTGCCGGATGATGTTGTCGATTTCCTCGCGCATGCCCCCAAAGGCCGATGCTGCCCCATTCGCCATTTGCGCGAGATCAGCCATGAATTTTGAACGCACTGCCATGCTACCATCTCCTTAAAAAGGCCAACCGCCGCGTCAGCACAATAGGCAACCGGTGTTTCTGCCGGTTCCCTCTCACAAATAATGTCGCTAGAGTATCACCGCAAGCAGTCACCCGTCAAAGATACGAATTGACCATGGCCAACATCACGACCCGTTTTACAGACCATCGCCCGCAAGACCAACAACGAGTGCATCAAGGACCGGCATCATGGCATTGACACCGCAGCCCGAAACAATGCTGACCGGCGCGATCCGGCTACCCGAATTCAATGTCTTTGCGGTGCAATTCGGCAATTTCGGTATTCGCTGGTATGCGCTTGCCTATATCGCCGGATTAGTGATCGGCCTAGTCTTATTAAAACGTGGTACTCGTGCGGCGTATTCACCGGTGACCAGCGACAACATTGACAGCCTGCTGAATTATTTACTTATCGGGCTCATTCTTGGCGGCCGTTTTGGCTATGTGCTGTTCTACAATGCCGGCTATTTTATCACCGACCCGCTGGCCATTTTCCGGGTCTGGGAGGGCGGCATGTCCTTTCATGGGGCGCTGATCGGCATCTGTCTCGCCTTATGGCTAATGGCCCACCGGCACAACCTGCCGCTGTTAACACTCGGTGACCGGGTGGCGATGGTCGCCCCGATTGGCCTGTTTTTTGGCCGCTTGGCCAATTTTATCAATGGCGAATTATATGGCCGCGTCACCGATGTGCCGTGGGCGATGATTTTTCCCCACAGTGATGGCCAGCCGCGCCACCCAAGCCAGCTTTACGAGGCTGGGCTTGAAGGGCTTTTATTAGGGCTAGTGATGTTCTGGTGCTGGCGGCTTGGCGGGCTGGCGATCCAAGGCCGCATGACCGGCCTGTTCTGCCTTGGCTATGGCATGGCGCGGTTTCTGGTTGAACTGGTGCGCGAGCCGGACCCACAAATCGGCTTGTTGCTTGGTGGGGTCAGCATGGGGCAGCTTTTGACCCTGCCGATGATCGCGGCCGGTCTGTTTTTGTTGCTGGGCCGAAGAAACACGAGCCACCGATGATCGCATTGCCCGACCACGACCTGAGCGGCCGCCTTATCGCCGAAATCGACCGCAGCGGTCCGATCCGCTTATCACGCTTCATGTCGATTGCCTTGTCCGACAGCGAACAGGGCTATTATCAGACGCGTGATCCGTTTGGCGAACAGGGCGATTTTACCACGGCACCCGAAATTTCCGGGCTTTTTGGCGAGATGTGCGGGCTTTTTTTAGCGCATATGGCCGAGATTGCCGGATTGGACAACCCGCATATCATCGAGCTTGGGCCAGGGCGCGGCAGCCTGATGGCGGATATGCAACATGTCTGGAAGCGGCTTGCCCCTGCATTGGCCGCCGCACCGGTACATCTTGTCGAGACAAGCCCCCATCTACGGCGCCTGCAAACCGACCATCTGCCCGATCCCCGTTTGGTGTTTCATGACAATCTTGACCAGCTCCCCTCCACGCCGTTGTTTGGCGTCGCCAATGAATTTTTCGATGCGCTGCCGATTGACCAGGCCATTTGGCGCGGCACCGATGCGACAACTGATCGGCAACACGGGCAGCAGGGGACATGGTATCACCGTCTTGTCGGGTTTGTTGACGGCCGCCTTGCCTTTGTTGATGGGCCGGCCTTGACCGCCGCCGACCACGATCTATGGGGCCTTATCGAACCCGAACAGCCGCCGGCTGGCAGCGGTGACGGGTCGATTATTGAATATTGTCCGCTGGCAGCATCAATTGCCACACAGCTGGCCCACCATATTGCGGCCTATGGCGGCGCTTGCCTGATCATTGATTACGGGCGAGATGGCCAGACAGGTGACAGTTTACAAGCGGTCGCCGATCATCGGCCGGTCGATGTTTTTCATCAGCCCGGCACCGCCGATCTGTCGCATTGGGTCGATTTCAGCGCAATAGGACAGGCCGTCAGGGACGCTGGTGCGCGGCTGATAGGACCGGTGACACAAGGTGCGTTCCTCAAGGAAATCGGGATCATAGAGCGCGCCGAGACCGCGGGACTGACCGCTGATGCCGACCGCCGGCGGGCCATTTACGCCGCAGTCGACCGCTTGGTCAGCGCGCACCATATGGGAACCGCTTTCAAGGTCGCTTTGCTGGTCCCCGCGGGCAACGGAATACCGCCGGGCTTTGCGACCACCGATATAACCGAGGGCATATGATGCAAGATCCGACACCCACGACCCTACCAGGTGGGGCCGCATGTTATAGCTATCCCGGATGGCATGGGCTGACCCATGCCAAAGCCACCCTCAAACACGGGTTTTTCACCGCCACGGGTGGTGTCAGCCACGGCGTCTATAACAGTCTTAATTGCGGGCTTGGCTCGCTTGATGATCCCGACCGGGTGCGCCAGAACCGGGCACGAGCCGCATCCGGGCTTGGCTTTGACGCGGCCCAGCTTTTCGGTTTACGGCAAATTCATTCGGCAGCGGTCCATGTAGTTGACGCGGCCAGCCCCAGCGGCGCGGCGGCGCGCCCCGAAGCTGACGCCCAGATCACCGGCCAGCACAATATCGCCCTTGGTATTTTAACGGCCGACTGTGTGCCGGTGCTGTTTGCCGCGCCATCATCGGGCATCGTTGGTGCGGCCCATGCCGGCTGGCGCGGCGCCGTTGATGGGGTTTTGGAGACGACCATCGCCGCCATGCAGCAAGCTGGGGCCCCTCTATCCGCTATCGAGGCAGTGATCGGGCCAGCGATTCAACAAGAAAGCTATCAGGTGGGTGACGATCTCTATCAACGCGTGCTGGCATCAGCGCCGCAAGCAAGCCAGTTTTTTACCGCGGATAGCGGGGCCGCTGGCAAGTACCGCTTTGACCTGCCGGGCTTTGTTGCCTGGCGGTTACAACTGGCCGGCGTTCAAAAGATTGTCGATCTTTGTGTCGACACCTACCGCGAATCGGCTGGATTATTTTCGCATCGCCGCGCAACGCATCGCGGCGATGGTGATTGCGGGCGCCAAATTGCGATCATTGGCTGGCAAAAATGATAACCGTAAAGATATGATAACGAACGGAGCTATCGATGCCGCATCTCTATATTTTCCTTGGATTGATGTTGTTGTCGCTTGTCGGGTCCTGCATCATTATGTAGGCGCTGCTGGCAATAAACCGCACTGCCGCGCGGCTTAAAGCCTTGCCCCGCTTGTGGCGTGTTGCTATAGCTTTGGCTTGCCACAATAGGTCGCCGTCAGCCCGGATTAGTGCCATGAAGATTTTATCCTGTAACAGCAACCGCCCTTTGGCTGAAGCGATCGCCGCCTATCTTGACGTGCCGCTGACCAAGGCTGACGTCAAACGCTTTGCCGATATGGAAGTGTTTGTCGAAATTGGCGAAAATGTCCGTGGCGAAGATGTGTTTGTTGTCCAGTCAACCTGCTTTCCAGCGAATGATAATGTGATGGAATTGCTGGTGGCGCTTGATGCGTTACGGCGCGGGTCGGCACGGCGGATCACCGCGGTGATTCCCTATTATGGCTATGCGCGCCAAGACCGCAAATCTGGGCCCCGCACGCCCATATCAGCCAAATTGCTGGCCAATCTGATCACCTCAGCCGGGGCGGACCGGGTGCTGACAATCGACCTTCACGCCGGGCAGATTCAGGGCTTTTTTGATATCCCCACCGATAACCTGTTTGCCGCGCCGGTGTTTGTCGATGATATCAAACAACGCTATGACGGCTCGAAACTGATGATTGTCTCGCCTGATGTTGGCGGCGTTGTACGCGCCCGGTCGCTGGCCCGGCGGCTTGAGGCTGACCTGGCCATCATTGACAAGCGGCGCCCCAAAGCCGGCGTGTCTGAGGTGATGAATATCATCGGCGATGTTGATGACCGGCATTGCATCATGGTTGATGATATTGTCGATTCGGGGGGCACCTTGTGCAATGCTGCTGTCGCACTGATGGACGCTGGCGCGCTCTCGGTTGATGCCTATGTCACCCATGGCGTGTTGTCTGGTGGTGCGGTTAGTCGGGTGGCATCATCGCCCCTCAATTCACTGGTCACGACCGACTCGATTCCGGCTACCGCCGCGGTCCGTGTGGCCCGCAATATCCGGCAACTGACCATCGCCCCGTTGTTGGGCGAGGCCATGCTGCGGATCAATGAGGAACGGTCGGTTTCCACCCTGTTCTGATCACCCCTGCCTTTTTGCCTGCCACAACAGGTGAAAGGGCTTGTTTTTTCGCCATAATCGGCCTATATCTCCCGACGCTGCGCACCCCTGGAGGCGCGGTACATTGTGTTTACCAAAGGAGTTAGCAATGTCTGACAATACAACCATTGGCGCTGAAAAGCGCGAACGGGTCGGTAAGGG
>JAYOFA010000020.1:0-31135 GCA_038116935.1 Puniceispirillum sp. (SeqCode)
CCAAGCACCCGCCGCGCCGCAATATCACCGCGCAAATCGCTATGTTCATGCCAGCACATATCAGCCAGATTGCAGGCCACATCGACCAGCCGTTGACTGTCTGCACTGCCCAGCAGGGCCAGCGGTCGCATGAAGGCTTTCAACGCATCTGACGCCCCGGCGAAGCGGCCGCTGGCGACAGCAATTTCCTGACTGATCGCGACCAGAAAATCGGCCCGCTGCGCCGGATTCAATTCATTGATCGCAATCACACCGTCACGAATACTGGTACCGCTGACCACCAACCGTTTGACCCCGGACAAGCGGACCAAGGTCCGGATGATCATGCCCGCCATTGGCATGGTTTGGCGGCGGGCCAAGGGCACCCCGTCCAAATCGGGATGAGCGGCGGTAAAGCCATCGCACAAGGCCAGTACCTTGCTGGTGCTGATCTTGGTCCCATGCAGCACCGGCAATGGATAATTTTCACGCGCGAAAAAGGCCGAACCAAGCGCCCGGAAACTGCCCCCAACGCCAAACAGCTGCTTGGCCTTGGCACGCCTGATCCAGTCAACCGCCGCGAAAGCAGCCATGATTTCCGTTTCGTCAGCACTCGACAAATGGCCATAATTCAGACTGATCGCGTTCAGAACCTCGCCTTTTTTCAGCTCGACAATCTCGATGCTGCCGCCACCCAAATCGGCCACCAGCCCGCTTGCCTCGGGAATATTCAGCGTTAGCCCCCGCGACACATAGGTCGCTTCGTCTTGCTGTGACAGCACCTCGATCGGCTGGCCTAAAATTGCTTCGGCCGGGATTTTGAACGCGTCACCATTACCAGCGCGGCGCACCGCGGCGGTGGCCACCGGATAAACGGTATCGACCTGCATGGCCTTGATAACGGCCGCAAACCGGGCAATCGTTGTCAACGCATCGGCAATACGGTCGGCAGCTAATTCACCAGTCGAATCAAGCCCCGCCCCAAGCTGGCAATTTGCCCGTTCATCAAATAACGGCGATGGATAGGCCCCGTTTTTGCCGTAAACAACAAGCCGGACCGAATTTGATCCAATGTCAATCACCGCAACGCGGGCGGTTGGCGGTACAGCATCCCACGCCACCACATCAGACAGACGGTCAGCAACGGATAACGGGCTTGCGCGGGGTGATAACGTCATGGCAACCGGTTTAACAAGTCTGCGTTCATCTTGATGCTGCCCCGCTGACCGCGCCGACAGGATAATATCGACATCATTCTCAGCGGCTATACAAGCAAGTTGACCATAGCTGTCATCACCATCTAAACACCAGCTATTTCTTTCCTGACGGTGACCCCAACGGCCCCTAACACGCTTGTTACCTGTTACGCGCGTTTCGTGACAGTTTTGTGACACTGCGCCGGTGGCGTGTTCCCCGCTTCACCGGCGAGCCGCCCCAAAATAGGACAATCCGGCCGCGAATCGCCATGACAGCTTTGCGCAAGATGCAGCAGCTCATCGCGCAATTTGCCAAGTTCGGCCAGCTTGGCGTCAATTTCGGCGACCTTTTCCAACGTGATCCGCTTGACCTCGGCACTTGGCCGCTGTGCATCATCATAAAGCCCGATCAGGTCACGGCATTGATCAATCGAAAAGCTATAGCGCCGCGCCCGCCCGACAAATTCCAGCTTGGCAATATCCGACCGGCTGTAAAGCCGGTAGCCTGAGGCCGATCTTTCGCTCGGCACCACAAGTCCGATATCAGCATAATAGCGCGCGGTTTTGACCGATAGGCCGGCCGCCGCCGCCGCCGCACTGATCCGTTCCATCACCACTCTCCTTTCGCCCGCCAAAACAACGATCAATACAACGATCAAGCCGGTGATCAAGCCGGTGATCAAGCCGGTGATCAAGACACGAGCAATGTAAGCTTGACCTTCCCCTCACAGGAAGGTTTATACCCTATATGGTATCCCGATCACGGTACCACAAGGCGGGTGCGGCACCGATGATCCGCAATGCCATTTCTGAGGATGTTAGCATGGCCGAGGCTGTTTCAAAACTTGCAATCAATTGGCACTGCCGCCACACATGGCGGCGGGCGTCTTACAATACCATGTGGTGTCTAATCGGTTGTTCGATTGGTGATATGGGCACGATTGCCTATTTTGACTATTACAATATTGACTGGCCCGTCGCGGCGATTATGGCGTTGGCGATTTTCAACGGTCTTGTTACATCGATCATCCTTGAGACGATCATTCTCAGCCGGCAAATGGCGATGGGCTTGGCATTGAAGACCGCGCTTGGCATGTCGCTTATTTCGATGATTTCGATGGAAGTGGCGATGAATGTCGTCGATGTCTGGATGACCGGCGGGGCGCGGATTACGCTGACCGTCCTGCCCTTTATGTGGTTTGCCGGTTTTATTACACCGCTGCCCTATAATTACTGGCGGTTAAAAGCGCTTGGCAAAGCCTGCCACTAGGCGGCTAGGCCCATCCTCGAAGGTCCCATCGCCTAGGGAACGAATCGCTTGGGGGACGTATCACCCGTCGCCCATCATCACCATACGGCTGGCCATATGGGGGTTGTCCGGTGCCGCAGCGGCACCGCGCAAACCGGCAAATGGGTCAAGCGATATATAGAGTGGCAGCTGATCTAGAAATGTCCGGCGGCGCCCATGATCACCAAGCCGCTGGATAAAGCCGCTTTCGGCGAACAGCCGGCCCAATTTCGGCACAATGCCGCCAGCAATCACAATCCCGGCCCCGGCCCCGAACCCAAGCGCCGCATTTGCCGCCACCGTGGCAAAGCTGTCAAGCATCAGCCGCACGGCGGCCAGCGCCGCTTTGTCGCCATCCAGTGCCGCGGCGCTGATCTTGGCAGCCGGTTTGGTTATGCCGGTCTGAATTTGAAACACCGTTTCGAGCCCCGGGCCGCTGACAATTCGTTCGGCCGACACATGCCCCAGCCGTGATGTCAGGGCGGCCAGAACATTGGTTTCCGCCGCATTGCGGGGCGCATAGCTGACATGCCCGCCCTCGCCCTCAACAACCACTGGCCCGCCCGGCCCCGGCACCACCGCCGCAACGCCAAGGCCGGTTCCCGGCCCGGTCACCAAAAGCGGGGCGCGATAATCTGGCCGGCCAGCGCGAATGCACGCATGATAGGCAGGGTTTAGCTGATACGCCGGATCAAGAAGCGGTGCATTGGCAAGCGCCTGCGCGGTGAAATCATTGATCAAAAGATACTGCTTGGCACCAAGCTGCTGTGCCAGATCACCCGCATCGAACCGCCACGGATTATTGGTGATATCTACAAGAGATCCGGCAATCGGGGCGGCCACCGCCAGAATCAAACTGTCACACACGCCCGGTTGCTGCTGGATAAAATGATCGATCGCGGCGGCGGCGCTGGGGAAATCGGCACAGGCAAGACTGCTAACGCCGGTGAGCGCGGCCCCGGCCCGGTGCTGCCAGCCAAGCCGGATCGAGGTGCCGCCAATATCGGCAACAAGCCGGGTCATGATGCCCAGCTGCGCGCGGCCGACAACCAGCCAAGGCCTGCCGCGGTGGTCGTCCGCGGGCGATATTCGGCACCAACAAACCCGTCATAACCAGCCGCATCTAACGCGGTCAGCACATAATGATAGTCAAGCTCACCATCATCAGGCTCACCGCGATCGGGAACGGCGGCAATCTGGACATGGCCGATATAGGGCAAATAGGTCTGAATCCGGTGCGTCACATCCCCTTGCATGATCTGGATATGATAGCAATCAAACATCATCTTGATATTTTCGGCGCCGACCGCGGCAATGATATCAACCGCATCTTCGGTCGTGGATAGATGATAATCGGGCACATCACGGCGGTTGATCGGCTCGATAAGAATGGTAATCCCATGCGCCGCCGCGGCCGCCGCGGCATAGGCCAGATTGGCACGAAAACAGCGCGCTGCCGCCTTGCCACCACCGGACCGGCCCGCCATTACATGCACCGCCCGCGCCTTGATCGCCGCGGCATAGCCGACCGCCTCGTCAATCGCGGCGCGCGCCGCGGCTTCACGCCCGACCATCGCTGCCAGGCCAAAATCATCGGCGCGGTCGCCGCGGCGGGTGTTCAACCCCAGCATAGGCATGTTGGTAGCGGTCAGCGCGGCGGTCACGTCAGCCGGCGCGATTGCGAATGGAAAATGACATTCAACCGCATCAAAACCAGCCGCGGCCGCGGCCCGCACCGCATCAGGCAGGGCCAGATCAGTCCATAAAAATCCTAGATTGGCAGAAAATTTCAGCATCGCAATCCTCGTTACCGGCGGATGATGACCTGTTTGTCCGGGAAAAGCAATCTGACCAAACCGACTAGCGCGGCACCAGCGCACCGGCGCAGCAATCGGCAGCCCGTATAAGCGGTCTTTCGCGCCAGCCGGTTTTTGGTCTATAACCGTAACGGCCGGTAACCCAACCGGCAGCGACGAAGGGGGCAGCCAAGACCATGACACAAACCGGTCAGCATATTATTCAAGAATTGCAGGATCGCCGTGAACAGGCCCGTCTTGGCGGTGGTGCCGCACGCATCGATCGCCAGCATGCGGCAGGAAAACTGACCGCGCGCGAACGGATCGACGCCCTGCTTGACCCCGGATCATTTGAAGAAACCGACATGTTTGTGGTGCATCGCACGCGTGATTTTGGCATGGATGGCAATACGGTGGCAGGCGACGGCGTTGTTACCGGGTCGGGCCGCATCAACGGGCGGTTGGTCTATGTCTATTCGCAGGATTTTACCGTTTTTGGTGGATCACTATCGGCGGCGCATGCCAGCAAGATCGTCAAAATTCTAAAACTGGCGGTGCAAAATGGGGCGCCGGTTATCGGCCTCAATGACAGTGGCGGCGCCCGCATTCAAGAAGGGGTCGATTCGCTTGGCGGCTATGCCGATGTGTTTTTGCAAAATGTGCTGGCCTCCGGCGTGGTGCCGCAGATTTCGGTGATCATGGGGCCTTGTGCCGGCGGCGCGGTCTATTCACCAGCGATGACCGATTTCACCTTTATGGTGCGCGGCAGCAGCTACATGTTTGTGACCGGGCCGGATGTGGTCAAAACCGTGACCAGCGAGGAAGTGACCGCCGAAGAGCTTGGCGGCGCCGACACCCATACCCAGAAATCATCAGTCGCCGATGGGGCATTTGACAATGATCTTGATGCGTTGGCCGAAATACGGCGCCTTGTCGGCTTTTTGCCAGCCCATAATGCCGCCCCGTTGCCGCGCCTTGATAGCGGTGACGACCCGGCGCGTGTTATTCCGGCGCTGGACAGTCTGATACCGGAAAATGCCAACACGCCCTATGATATGCGCGAGCTTGTCACAAGCCTTGCCGATGCGGGTGATTTTTACGAATTGCAACCAGATTTCGCGAAAAATATTCTGACCGGCTTTATCCGCATGAACGGCTTCCCAGTCGGGGTTGTGGCCAACCAGCCAATGGTGCTTGCCGGTTGTCTTGATATCGATTCAAGCCGCAAGGCAGCGCGATTTGTGCGCTTTTGCGATGCGTTCAATATCCCAATCCTGACCTTGGTTGATGTGCCGGGCTTTATGCCGGGTACCAGTCAGGAATATGGCGGTATCATCAAACATGGGGCCAAGCTGTTATTTGCCTATGCCGAAGCAACCGTGCCGAAAGTGACGCTGATCACCCGCAAGGCCTATGGCGGTGCCTATGATGTGATGAGTTCAAAACATTTGCGCGGCGATGCCAATTATGCCTGGCCAACCGCCGAAATCGCGGTGATGGGCGCCAAGGGCGCGGTCGAAATCCTGTATCGATCCGAACTTGGCGATGCTGACAAGATCGCCAGCCGGACCGCTGATTATGAAGCCCGTTTTGCAAATCCCTTTATCGCTGCTGAACGCGGCTTTATCGATGATGTGATCATCCCGCATAACAGCCGCTATCGGATCATTCAGGCCTTTGAAAAACTCCGTGGCAAGCGCCAGCAAAATCCAGCCAAGAAATTTGGCAACATCCCCCTTTAGGCCCGCACCCTAGCCGTCCCCGCAACAAGCCGAGATTCCGCCCATGTTTACCAAAATCCTGATTGCCAACCGTGGCGAGATTGCCTGCCGGATTATCCAGACCGCCCGCAATATGGGAATTGCAACGGTCGCCGTCTATTCGGATGCTGACCGCGCGGCAAAGCATGTTCAAATGGCGGATGAAGCAATAGCGCTTGGCGGCATGACCGCCGCCGAGAGTTATTTACAGGCCGATAAGATTGTTGCGGCCTGTCAACAGACCGGGGCCGATGCGGTGCATCCCGGCTATGGCTTTTTATCTGAACAAGCGGCGTTCGCTTATGCGCTTGAGGCGGCCAATATTGCCTTTATCGGCCCGCCAGCCAGCGCCATCGCCGCGATGGGCGATAAAATCGAATCGAAAAAACTGGCCAAAAAGGCCGGGGTTAGCACCGTTCCCGGCCATATCGGCGTCATTGCCACCGCCGATGAAGCGGTCAAAATTGCTGATGAGATCGGCTATCCGGTGATGATCAAAGCCAGTGCCGGCGGTGGTGGTAAAGGGATGCGCATCGCCCATTCATCGGCCGAGGTCGCCGACGGCTATGCCACCGCCATGCGCGAGGCGGCCTCCAGCTTTGGCGATGACCGGGTGTTTATCGAAAAATTCATCACCACCCCGCGCCATATCGAAATTCAAATATTGGCCGACAAATCCGGCCATACCATTCACCTGAACGAACGCGAATGCTCGATTCAGCGCCGCAACCAAAAGGTAATCGAAGAAGCCCCGTCACCATTTCTTGATGCGGCAACCCGCGCGGCGATGGGCGATGAAGCCATTCGTCTGGCCAGCGCCGTCGGCTATTACAGTGCTGGGACGGTTGAATTCATCGTCGATGCCGATCGCAATTTTTACTTTTTAGAAATGAACACCCGGCTTCAGGTCGAACATCCGGTCACCGAGCTGATCACCGGTTTGGATCTTGTCGAGGAAATGATCCGCATTGCGGCTGGCGAGCCATTGCGGCACACGCAACAGGATATCGGCATCAATGGCTGGGCGATCGAAAGCCGCCTGTATGCCGAAGACCCATTCCGCAATTTCATGCCGGCGATCGGGCGGCTGTCGCTGTACCGGCCACCGGCCGAGGCAAAACATGACGATGGCAGCCTGACGCGCAACGATACCGGCGTCACCGAAGGCGACAGCATTTCGATTTACTATGACCCGATGATTGCCAAATTATGCAGTTGGGCGCCTGACCGCAAAGCCGCCATCGGCCGCATGCAACTGGCGCTCGACGAATTTACCATGCGCGGCATCGGCCATAATATTCCTTTTTTGTCAGCGGTGATGGAACATGACCGATTTATCAGCGGCGCCATTTCAACCGCCTTTATCGACGAGGAATATAAAGACGGTTTCGCCGGCGTCGCGGCCAGCCCGGAACGCCGGCACCATCTTGGCCTGATTATCGCCGCCGCGGCGGCTGACGAGGCGATGCGCCTGGGTTGTGCCGGTGGCATGCCGGCACGTTCAGGAGGTCAACCATTGGTTGTGCAATTCATGACCGATGGCAAATATGACAGCGACCATGATATCGCCCTGACGGTTGATCGGGCGGCTGGTGAGATGGCGCCTATTGATGGAGCTGGAAGCCGTTGCCAGATCACCCTTGACGGCACTAACGCCCCGCTATCCCTGCATCTGACGCGGGCGCCAGATCATCCACGTGTTTATGCGACGATCGATGGGGACGGCATTAACCGGCACTATATTTGTGCATTGTGGCGTGACGGGGATTGCTGGCATGTTGATTATCGCGGCACGCATCTTTGCGCGCATGTGCGCCCGCCGCATATCGCCGCCCTTGCCCATCACATGAAGCCGGTTGAACGGCCAGACCGCTCGAACATGCTGCTGTGTCCGATGCCGGGGAGCCTTGTCAAACTGCTGGTGCAGCCGGGCGATGTGGTCGAGCCGGGGCAGACATTATGTATTGTCGAGGCCATGAAAATGGAAAATGCGCTGGCCGCTGAAAAACGCTGCAGGATCGATGAGGTGCTGGCCGCTGAAGGCGATATTCTGGTGGTTGACGCAACCATCATGACCTTTGCCGCCGCCGATTAAAGCGCCCGCAGTCTAACCGGCCAGGGGTCCTGACGGCCAGGTGTCCTGACCGGCTAGAGGGGTCAGATCAATTCGTCGCTCCGGTCATCGGTTTCGCCAAACCGTTTTAATACCGCCGGCTTGGTGCCTTCATACACCTTGTCCAGCGTGGCGGCGACACGCGCATTTTCACGCTCGAAAAGGCTGTTGCCGGCAAGGTCAGACTCGACAATGAATGGCCCGAAATTTTCAACCTCAAGAACCCACATGGCCTGGGCCAGCCCCAGCTCTTTGCGCCAATGCAGATCACGCACCGCCTTGACGCCGCGCCCCAAAAGAGCGCCGGTACCATAGCCGACCGTGGTCAGATACACCGCGCAATGCGGGACAAAATGCTGCCGATAATCATCCGGGTTCATGCCGCCCTTGCCGATAATCAGCTTTGCACCAGAGGTTTTCAGCCAAGGGCCGATCCATTTGGAAAAGCGGAATGACGCGGTTGCGGTAACCGCCCCCATCACAAAACTACCATCGTCATTTTGAGTCGCTGCCGGCGAGCAGTGGAAATTCGCCGCGCTGTCTGTTGGTAGGTCCAGCGGTAAAGGCACACCATCGTCAAGCACGCGCATATAAACCCCTTCGCGCGCGGTATAAACGGTGCCGGTCAGATAGACGATATCGCCGATTTGCAACGCCGCCAATTCATCCGGGCTTGGGTTCGCATTCAGGCTTATTTTGCGTGGGCCGCCATCGCTTACCATTCGACTGTCTCCCGCCGTTGATAGTCGGTGAACCATTGCGGGTCGGTTCGATATTCGACCGTCCCATCCGCATAAATTCGTGCGACAGCGCGGCGCGATGACAGACAAAAAGCATGAACGCTCATCTGCATGCCGCCGGTGTGGCAATAGCCGACCTCGATATTGCAGTCGATAACCATCGACTTGCCGACAAAGCCCATCGCCCCCATCCCAATCGAATTGCCAAGGGTTTTGAACTCTTCCTCAAGGGCGGCAATTTTCGGGTCGGGGTTACGATCACCAACGGTCCGCAAACAAGCCGCCCGCTTGCCAAGAACCATGCAGCTGTCTTTCGACCCGCCAAGCCCGATACCGATAATCGCCGGCTGACAGGCAAGGCCGCGCTTGCCAAACGCGACCAACGAATCAAGAAAGAAGCGTTTGATCCCAGCGATCCCATCACTTGGGAACAGCATCCGATAGTCAGTACCAAACAGCCCCCCCTTATGCACCGTAATCAGGTCAATCCAGTCGCCGTCCGGCTCAAACCCATATTCGATTTCCGGGGCGCCAATACCAACATTATTATCATGGTCGGTCCGCCACAGCGGATGCACCCGATTAGGCCGCAAGGGTACCGAATGGGTGGCATTGGCGGTCGCCCGGCGCAATGCCGATTCGAGCGCCACCGGCCCGCCTTCCAAGCGGGCGTCATTGCCCATTTTGACATACCAGCGCGGGCAGCCGGTATCGCCACACATCGCGCGGCTGTCCTCTTTGGCGGCCTGATAATTCTCTAGCATCGCTTCCAGCACAAAACTGGACAGGTCACCATCCTCGGCCGAGGCCGCCTGTTTCAGCCCGGTCAGGTAATCATCCGGGATTTCAATCGCCGCCTTTTTCATCAAGGTTTCAGCGGTCGCCTGTATCACGGCCGTCTTGATCATCACGCCACCCCTACCAATGATTCGGCCTCGTCCGGCCGTAACAAAGTTTCACCCGGCTTGACGATCGTAAAGCGCACCTTTTCACGGCTGACATCAATCGCCCCGTCCTTTTCGCGGGCGACGGTAAAGTACGACTCTTCCATCGGCCCCGCATCGGGGAAGTCTTCGCGAAAATGAGCGCCGCGTGAATTTTCACGCCACAGGCCAGCACGGGCGATGACCTCGGATATGTCAATCAGGCTTTGCAGATTCAGCCAGTCATGCCATGAGAGATTAAATGCCAGATTGTCCGCCGCCACGCCAACTGTCAGCATTTCAGCTTTGAGTTCGGCGACCCGGTCAATGCCACGGGCAAGGCCGGTCGCATCCCGCATCACCCCGACATCATCCCACATGATATCAAGAAGCCGGTCGCGCAACGCCTGAACATTGCCGGGCTTGGCCGCAAACGGCAACATGGCCCGTTCCAGTTCCGCCTGAAGAATTGTCTCATCGGGGTCATGCAAGGCGGTCATTTTTTGAGCATCGCGGCCCATCACCTCGCCGGCAACGCCCCCATAAACGGTTGAATTGGCCACGCCATTTCCGCCAAGCCGGTTCGAGCCATGCGCCCCGCCTGCATCCTCGCCGGCCACATAAAGGCCGGGCAGGCTGGTGCGGGTATCAGGATCAACCACCACACCGCCCATAAAATAATGCGCGGTCGGCACCACCTCGACAAGGCCGCCGGCCAAGTCAAAGCCGCTATCGGCACAGCGCTTGACCATGCCGGTAAATTTTTCCGCCACAATATCCGGGCCAAGATGTGCCATCGAAATATAAACACCACCATAGGGCGAGGTCCGTCCTTGGCGCATTTCTTCATAGATAGCACGGCTGACAATATCGCGTGTCGCCCGTTCGCCAGCGTCGTCATAATCAAACATAAAGCGCTTTTGATCGCCATTGATCAAATGGCCGCCCGCACCGCGCAAGCCTTCTTCCAACACCGTGCCAGTCATTTTGGTACCGGCCCCGGCCAACAGGCCGGTCGGATGGAACTGCACCATTTCCATATCACGCAACGCCAACCCGCGGCGTAGCGCCATTGACAGACCATCCATCGTCTTGTCGCCTGACGGGGTGTGATATTTATACATGGTCGGGCCGCCACCGGTGGCCATTAACACCGTTTTCGCCCGCACCATACGGAACCTGCCGCTACGCATATCAATGAACAACACCCCAGCCAAGGCCGACCCGTCCTGTGACGGGATCAGCCCGATGGCCCGATGTTCCTGCAGCTTTTCAACAGGCCGCGACAGCACCTGTTCCATCAGCCGGCTGATAATCTCGATGCCGGTCAGATCACCCTTGTGCGCGGTCCGGTCAAAGGTTTGGCCGGCAAACGCCTTTTGATGCAATGTGCCGTTTGGATTGCGATCAAAAAAACAGCCAACCTCGTTTTCCAGCTCATGGATGCGGGTGACCGCGGTGGTAACCAGCTTCCAGGCAATGTCTTGGTCCGGCAACCATTTACCGCCAATAATGGTATCCATAAAATGCCGTTCAACCGAATCTTTCGGGTTCAACGCCACATTATATCCGCCCTGCACCATGCGGGTGCAGCCACATTTACCAATCAACCCCTTGACTGCGATGGTCACTTTCTGGTCGGGCGCGGTTTGCTGGGCATGCAGGGCCGCAAACAGGCCAGCGCCGCCGGTACCAAGAATCAAAATATCGGTATCATGTCGGTCAATTATTGGTTTCATCAGATCATATCGCTTTCAGAAAAAAGCAGCCGGCCACAAAGAACGCCGCCGCTACCGCGCCACCGGCCAAGGTCTTTTGCCGGTTGTTCCACGGCAGAATTTCCAGTGCCATGAGCCGCAGCCCGCCAAACAGATGCACCGCCAACAAAAACACCAGCCCAAATTCGGCCAGCTTGACAAGCGGCATCTCGGTAAAGCGCAAAAACCCGTCAAGCCGGACAGGGTCGGTCAAGGCCAGCGCCAGCATGTAAAAATGTAATGGCAAAAACAGCGCCAACCCCAAACCGGACAGCCGGTGCAGCAAAAACGCATACCATAGCGGATGGGAACGATGTGGTCGTATCATAGGCCGCCTCCTGCCACCGTCACCGCATAAACCGCCCGCCCACCAAGCCACAGCAGCCCGGCAAATACCAGCCATGAGATAAGGTCCAGCATCCGGCCCCGAATCCCGGCCCACTCAAACCCGATTACCCGCAAACCGATCGCCGCATGCACCGACACCGCCAGCACGAATGTGCCATAAAACAAAAACCAGCTGATCGACCCGCTGGTCCGGGCCAGAATTTCTGATACCGTCAGGCCATCCTGCACCGCATAGATCATCACCAGAATATGCCCGATGGTCAGCGGCACCATCACCAAGGCCGACAAACGCTGCGCCATATAAAGACGTAAGTTCAACATCTAGCGCCCCCGTCCAAGCAGGCTTTTGGCCGTAGCCCGCTTGAGCCCGGCAATCGACAATGTCGGGTTCAATTCATTCGGGCAATATTGCGCACACCCCTGCTGGGCGTGGCAATTATAGCAGCCCCCATTCGAGGCCACCGCCGCAAGCCGGTCATCTTGCCCGCCATCGCGGCTGTCATTAACCAGCGTCCACGCCCGGTTCAACGCCGCCGGCCCAAAATAGTCAGGGTTCGCCGCCACCACATCACAGGCGGCATAACACACCGCACAATTGATACATTCAATTGCGGCGCTGGCCGCCAGCCGGGCCGGATCATCCGGGGTGATCGGCGCCATCGGGTCATGCCGCGTAACGCTTGGCTTGAATACCGCTTCGGCCGCCACCCATTTTTCAAAGAACGGGTCCATATCGGTGGCCAGATCCTTGATCACCGGCAGATTGCGCAACGGGGCGATTTCCAACCGGCCATCTTTGACGACTTTACTCACATGGGTGCGGCAGGTCCACCGCGGCGCGCCATTGACCATCATCGCACAAGACCCACACATACCAACACGGCACGCATACCGATACGACAAGGTCGGATCGATTTCCTGCTGAACATAAGCCACCACATCAAGCACAGTCTGGTTTTCCCGGGCCGGCACTTGATAGCGTTCAAACCGCCCAGCCCCATCGGACTCGCGCCAGATCGATACATCCATTTCGCGTTCGCTGTCAGTCACAGTCATCACCTTTGCGCCAATAAGTGCGCCTATCATAAGGTCAATTTTTTCTTTAATGAAATAAATTAAATTTACTTTTTATGTAACGTTTTGTTAACTAAAAACACTCGTCTGCGCAGGAGTTAGAAAGATGTCTATTCGTCAGCTACGCACCTTGATTGCGGTGCGCGATCATGGTTCTTTCAGCGCCGCGGCAGAGGCATGTTTTATCACCCATGCGGCAGTCAGCCAGCAGATGAAAGTGCTGGAACGCGACTGGGATATCCAGCTTTTTGACCGGCGGCGGCGAAGCCCGCAACTGACGCCACTTGGCAAAGCGATGGCTGCCAAGGCGGAAGCGGTGGTTCGCGCCTATGACGCAATTGTGCCATCGGTGCGCGATGCTGGTGCGCTTCAAGGCGATATCCAGCTTGGCGCCGTACCAACCACCCTGACCGGGCTGGTGCCATTGGCGGTATCGCGCTTGAAGTTGCGCTTTGACGCGGTGCGGGTGGTGATCCAACCCGGCCTGTCGACACAATTATTGCAACAGATTGACCGCGGTAATCTTGATGCGGCGGTGATTACCGAGCCAGCAAAATTGCCGCGGCAGATGAAAAGCCGCTTTATCGCCGATGAACCGTTACATCTTTTGGCGCCCCAGCAAACCGAAAGCGATGATCCGTTTTTGTTGCTACGCCGTCATCCCTTTATCCGGTTTGACCGCGACGCGGTGGTCGGACAGATGATCCAGGCTTGGCTTCTTGATCATAATATCCGGGTCAATGACAGTATGGAGCTTGAAGGGCTGGAGGCGATATCAAGCATGGTCGCCGCCGGTCTTGGCGTGTCGATCGTACCGGCCCGCTGTGTCCGTGAAATGAACCCAATGCCGGTAAAGCAGCTATCTTTGGGGCCGGATGGCCCGGTGCGGCGGCTAAGCCTTGTCTGGCGCGAAGACAATCCGCGGCCACGGATGGTCGATGCGGTTGGCACCGCGCTTGAAACGGCGGTATCGATCGGGGCTTTTAGCCCGTCCGACCCCAACGGCTAGCTGGTAGCGGCAAATTCGGTGCGGATCGCCGCACTATGTTCGCCAAGATCGGGGACCGCGCCAAATTGGGGCGTCTCGCCATTGATGATCGCGCCGGGTGACAGCAATTGCACATCACCGGCCGAGGTACGCACCGCGACAAACCGGTTTTGCGGGTGGCGGGTGAATTCCTCCATGTCATTCAACCGGCCAAAGGCAATTTGCGCGGCCTGCAAGCGATCGGCAATTTGATCGATCGAACAGCGGGCAAATACCTTGTTCATAATCTCGTCAAGCGCCGCACGATTGGCCACACGATTGACATTGGTGTTGAATTTCGGGTCATCCGGCAAGCCCGGCTGGTCCAGCACCTCGGCGCAAAGGCGGGCCCATTCACGTTCATTCTGGATCGAGATCAGCAGCATTTTGCCATCACCACAACAATAGGCACCATAAGGCGCAATCGTTGGGTGATGCAGCCCTGGCCGCCGGATATGCCGGCCGCCATAATGATGCTGCAAATAGGGAACATTCATCCAGTCGGCAAGCGCATGAAACAGCGACAGCTCAATCGCCCGGCCCAAACCGGTATGGGCCCGCGCCACCAATGCCTGTAAAATGGCCGCATGTGCCGTCATGCCGGCGGCGATATCACAAATCGACACCCCAACCCGGCCCGGTTCTTCCGGCGCACCAGTGATTTGGGCCAGCCCGACCTCGGCCTGTACCAGAAAATCATAGGCTTTCATCTGGGCAAACGGTCCGGTTGCGCCATAGCCGCTGATATCACAGGTGATCAATCGTGGATCGGCGGCGCGCAACACGTCCATCGACACCCCAAGCCGTTCCAGCGCACCGGGCATCAAATTTTGGATAAACACATCGGCGCGCGACAGAATATTTTTGAAAATGGCCAAATCAGCGGGCGCTTTCAAATCCAGTGTTACCGATTCCTTGCCACGGTTCAGCCACACAAAATATGAACTAAGGCCCTTGGCATCAGCATCATAGCCACGGGCGAAATCGCCCTCAGGGCGTTCGATCTTGATCACCCGCGCGCCCGCATCGGCAAGCCGGCTGGCGGCATAAGGCGCGGCGACAGCCTGTTCCAAACTAACCACCAATAGCCCGTCAAGATCACCTGCCATCATCTGTCCCTTTCTTTATCGATCTGACAATTGCCTGCTGCATACCGGTTCAGGCCAAGGCTTCAAAATCGCGGATAATCGCTTCGGCCCGCTTGATAACCGGCACATCGACCATCGCCCCGTCTAGCTGTACCGCCGAGGCGCTTTCGGCCACCGCTTTGATCACCCGGCAGGCCCAGTCATATTCGTCCTGACTTGGCCTGAACACCGCCTTGGCGGGCGCAATCTGTTTTGGGTGGATCAGCAATTTGCCACCAAATCCCATATCGCGGGCGCGGCGTGCCTCGGCTTCGACCACACTGGCGTCATCAAACCGCACCGCGACCCCGTCAAGCGGCGCTGCCTTGCCGGCCAGCCGTGATAAGACAACAATCTTGCCGCGGCTGTAATAATGACAGTCCCAATCGGGCGCCGCGCCGATATCAAGCGCATAATCAAGATGCCCAAACGCACATTGCAGCACCGCCGGATGCGCCAACATCTCTGCCAATGCCGCCAGCCCGGCGGCACTTTCGACAATCGGGATCACCGGCACGCCAGCAAGCCGGTCGGCAATATGGGCGATATGGTGTGCCGATTCCGCCTTTGGCAACATCACCAGCTGCGGCGGATGATTGACAAGCTGCTCAAGATCCCGCGCAAACCAGTCTGAATCAAACGCATTGACCCGGACCACCAACGGCACCGGCAGCGCCGGCAGGCTGGCAAGGGCCGCATGCGCGGCGGGCTTGTCAGCCTCGGCGACCGCATCTTCAAAATCCATAATCACCGCATCCGCGCCACTGGCAGCGGCTTTGGGCAGCAATTCAGGGCGATGGCCAGGGGCAAATAACGGCAGGGTAAGTGGCTTTATAGCGGTCATGGCAGCAGGTCCTTGGCGGGTTAAATTGTCACTGTACCGCGCATCGTGATATGACCATCACTGCCGCGCACACAGGTTTCCAATATGCCGTCATCCGGGGTGGCATCAATCATGATCGGCTTGTCACATACCAGCGGCCGGACCCCCCGATAGGCCATGTGTGACGGCATTTTACCCGCCGCACTAGCGGCCAGATTCAGCATTAACGTCGCCTGCAACGGACCATGCACAAGCAGCCCGCCATGCCCTTCAACGCCGGTCGAATACGGAAGATCATAATGGATCCGGTGCCCGTTAAAGGTCAGGGCCGAATAGCGAAACAGCATCACTTCATTGCTGTCCACATGCCACCGGTGGGCGGCACTGGTCCCGGGCTGTGGGTCAAGCGCTGGCGGGGCGGTCACCGTTTCGCGATAGACAACATCATGCCGTTCGCGCAGTTTCAGCGCCCCATCGACCGAAAATTCATGGGTGACCGCGACAAAACACAGATTGCCACTATTCCCACTTTTGAAGGCGATATCATCGATCCGGCTTAGCTTTTGGACGCTGTCGCCAATGTTGAAATCGCCATGAAATTCCAACCAGCCACCGGCCCACATACGCCGCGGGTACGGAATATTTGGCAAAAACCCGCCCAGTTTTGGATGCCCGTCCGGCCCCAATTCATCAGGGTCTACCGCATCGGGTGACAAGCACCAATGCAGGCCGGCCGGCACCGCAACCCCGTCATAGCAATGGGCGCCAAGCGTGTGCCGAAAATGATCGACCATCCGTGCCGTGATCACATCCTGTTTGGTTACGCTGTTACCAATCCAATCCGAGAAATCCATGTCCGGGTCCTTTGTCAAAGTGAATATTCCGCGCCGTCAGCGGCGCAACTGGCGGGCGATATCGGCCGCCGACAGGTGATCCAAATTCGTGATAGCGGCCCATAGATCGGCCGCCCGTTCATCGCCTAGCAGCGCCGCGGATTTGGCCAACAGCCGCTGGCCAAGCTGGTCCGGGTCCAGCGGTGCCAGCAAATCAAACGACTGCTCTAGATGGGTGTTATCGTCACATACAATCTCTACCCGTGTCCCACTATCGGCGATTGTGTCGTCCCCAATAATTTCGACACGCGCCGCCAGCGCCTGCAACGCCGGATCATCACACGCCCTATCATCATAGCTCTCATAAGCCGCCAGATTGACCCCGCGCATCACCATAGCCGCCAAAAACACATAGCTGAATTTAATCTCAAGACCAGTCCGCGGGGTTTTGATATCGCATACATTCAGCCACCGCGGGGCGGTGTGAACCCGGATCTGGGCTATCTGATCACGATGGCAGGCTGGCATCGCCCGCAACAGCAACAGCGCCTCGATCATCGCATGCGTCCCATGACAGCAGGCATGCAGCTTGTGCCGGACATCGGCAAACACAAACTGCGTGCTATCAAGATCATTGATCAGCACCGCCCCATCTGGGCGCGCATGATGCGAGACTAGAAAGCTTTGCGGCCCGTCAAACGCATCATCCGCCGCGGTAAAACCGCGCCGCGCCAAGCCAGCAGCCTCGATACCATTGGCCGCCGCTGCCCCGGCATTAAAGGGTTTGCCCATCGTGCCAAATTGCGATTTCAGACCGGATGCGCGACTGCTGACCAGCCCCAGCGCGGCGCGCAGCGCGGCCGCATCAAGCCCATAGAGCCGGCTTGCCGCTACCGTTGCCCCAAACGCCCCCGATGTGGCCGTTTGGTGAAACCCGGCATCATAGTGATCGCGCCCCAGCACCATGCCAATGCGGCAGGCGGCCTCGGCCCCAACCAAAAACGCATCAACAAGATCGGTGCCACTGGCCCCAACGTCTTCGGCAGCCGCCAAGGCAGCCGGATAGATCGCAACCGACGGATGGCCAATATAGGCAAAATGTGTGTCATCATAATCAAGCGCATGCGAAATTGTGCCATTCGCCAGTGCCGCCGCCCGCGCCGGCAACCGTACATCACTGCCGACAATAGTTGCTGTCGGGGTGCCACCGTCGGCGCCAACAAAATCACGGATCATGCCAGCCAACGGCTGGTTGGCCCCGGCCACTGACACGGTGATCCAGTCAAACAGCGACAAGCGCGCCATCTGCCGCGCCGCCGCCGGCAGGCGGTTTGCCGGCAATCCGGCTACCTCGATGATATGCGACAGCAGGGCTGACTGGGTCATCAAATCGTGCCTTTCCTCACTACAGCATTTTCCAGGTCGCCGTTGTCAGCGCCGCCAATTTATCATCAGCACCCCACAACCGGCTTTCCATGAAAGACAGGCTACGTCCCTTTTTGACAAAGCGCGCTTCGGCCCGCGCAAGGCCCGGTGGGGCGGCCCGTAAAAATTGGGTGTTCATTTCAACAGTTATACCGGGGCCAATGGTCTTTCGGAGCAAATGCCCCATCGAAATATCCATCACCGTCGCCATGATACCGCCATGCAACGTGCCTTGCGGGTTCATCAACATTTCATTGACCGTAAAGGTCAGGCGCGAGACCTCCTTGTCTGCATCAGCCGCCTCTAGGGGTAAATATTCAAACTCAAGGCCGATCAATTTGGCCAGAAAAAATTTCTCGAACACCTGTTCATAGCTTCCCAGAACTGATTCGAAATGATCACGCATCTGATCGGCGTCAATCCGGCGTTGTTGTAACACGGCAAACGGCTCCACAAAGTTTTTTTTTCACACAGTTTTTCCACGATGGCACACCGGACCGGCACGCCAACAAGACGGGTCCCGCGCGGGCGGGTTTACGCGGCGATTGGGCTGGCGCCCTTGATTTGGGTGCGGTGCATGATACGGCGCACTGCCGGGTCAAACCCGTCGCGCCGATGCAATACCATCCGGTTTTGCCACATCAACAGATCGCCGACCTGCCATTCATTATACCAGCTGAATTCTGGCTGGCACGCATGCGCCCACAGCGCATCCAACAGCGCGTCGCTATCTGCCACATCAAGCCCGATGATATAGGCATGCGGACGCCGCCCTAAAAACAGGGCCGCGCGCCCGGCCTGATCCTTATAGACAAGCGGGTGTCGGGCGCCCGGTGTTTTGGTAACATCGGTTATTTCTTCATAGCCTTTACGCAACATGCCGGCGCTGTTATGCGCCGCATCATGGATCAAGGTTTTGCCGTCGACCGCGGCTTTCAGATCAGCCGGCAAGGCGGCATAGGCGGCCACCATATTGGCAAAATATGTATCGCCTTGGCCAACCGGGACCTCAAGCGCATATAAAATACCGGCCTCGGGCGGGTTGTCGATATAGGTCATATCGGCATGCCAAACCGCCTCGCCGTCACCAAGATTACCAATCGGGGTGCCTTGCGCATCTTTGACGTTCGAGATCACATTGATTTCCGGATAATCCGGTAAAAATGTTACGCCATACGGGTTGGGCCCGGGCGGATCAAGCTCGCCAAAATACCGGCTAAAACGCAGTAAATCGTCATCGTTCAATTGCTGGCCGCGAAACCGCAAAACAAGATGCTGATTCCACTGTTCCTGAAGGGCGGCCACCGCGCCCCGATCAAGCGGTTGACGAAGGTCAATATCATTGATATCGGCGGCGATAACACCGCCGAGGGGGGTTACGTTCATCTCACTATCTCGTCATTATTGTCAGCGTCTTTTTGTCTAAAAACCGGCATGGCCAGCCAAGCACAGATGGCATATGAACCGCGCAAAGCATTGCATCGGCCCGGTTGTTTGTCCAGAGGCAATCTGGCACCACCGGCACAAGATAGGGCTGGCCTTTCCGGTGTTCGCCGCTTAGTGTGATCAGCAGGCCAATTGGCGCCAAGATGCGGCAATCCACGCATCATCCAATAGACGTATCATCAGGGAATATCACGCATCATGCAAGGCGACAGAAAAACAGCATTGATCACCGGGTCCGGCCAAAATATCGGGCGCGGCATCGCCAACCAGCTGGCCAAAGCCGGTTTTAATATCGTGGTCAATGGCAGCCGCAATCAGGCCGCCGCCGACGCGGTTGCCGAGGAAGTGCGGGCGCATGGGGTAGAGGCGCTGGTCGCGATGGGCAATGTCGGGATCAAGGCCGAGGCTGAAGCCGTCGCCAGCGCCGGCATCGCCCATTTTGGCCGCATCGACATTCTGGTGAACAATGCCGCCATCCGGCCGCATGCCCCGTTTCTTGAGACATCCGAAACCGATTGGCAGCGGGTGATGGATGTCGATATGAATGCGGCTGTTTGGTTGGCCCGTCAGGTGATCCCCGGCATGGTTGACAACAAATGGGGACGCATCATCAGCTTTTCCGGCATGAATGCCCAGCGCGGCTATCCCGGTGCAGCGGCGGTATCGGTGGCCAAACATGCGGTCTGGGGCTTGACCAAATCCTTGGCGGTCGAGTTTGGACCATACGGCATTACCGCCAACATCATCTCGCCAGGTACCTTCCCGCCCGACGGCACCGATATCGATGCCGATGCCAGATTTGCCGGGCTGTTGGCAGCCAACCCGTCAGGTCGGCTTGGCACGCCAGATGATATCGCCGGGATGATCACCTATCTTTGTTCAGACGTTGGTGGTTTCGTCAACGGCCAGATGCTGCAAATCAATGGGGGCGTGGTGTTGCAATATTAGCGCCCTGTCCACACCGGCTTGCGCTTTTCCATAAACGCACGACGGCCCTCGATATAATCGGCACTGTCAAAGCACGCCTTGACCATAGCATCGCATGATTCGAGGTCGCGCTGGCTTTCATCCATGCGTGTTTGGTTGGTGATAAATTTGACCGCATCGACCGTTAACGGCGCATTGTCACAGATCATCGCCGCCATCGCCTCGGCCGCCGTGGCAACGGTGCCATCGTCAACAACACGGTTGACCAGCCCCATAATCCGCGCCTCTTCAGCGGTAAAACGCCGCGCGGTGAAGAAAATCTCTTTGGCAAAGGCCGGCCCAACCAGATTGGTCAGGCGGTTGATCCCCTGAAACCCATAGCCAAGCCCAAGACGGGCCGCTGGAATGGCAAAGTTTGAGCCATCACCGCACAGCCTGATATCACAACAGACCGCCAGCGCCACACCGCCCCCAACGCAAAAACCGTCAATTTGGGCAATGGTCGGCTTTGGGAATGCCTCGACCTTGTCATACACCCGCTTGGTGGTGGCATTATAATGGGCCACGCCTTCAGCGCTGGCCCGCTCGCTTTCAAATTTTGAAATATCGGCCCCCGAAACAAACGCCTTGCCGCCGGCGCCTGACAGGATCAGCACCCGTACCGCCGGATCAGCCGAAAACCGATCAAGGGCTGCCTCGACCGCTTCCCACATTTCCAGCGACACCGCGTTGCGTTTTTCCGGCTGGTTAAAAATGATGCGGGCAATGGCACCAGCCTGTTCGACAATAATTTTATCAGTCATGGACCTGTTTTTCCTCTATCTATAGGCGTGTCGCTCAGATGGCGTTGGCGTTGCGTAACGCAGCAATATCATCGGCACTATAGCCAAGTGCGGCCAGAATATCATCCGCATCCCCTCCGGCAAGCGGCGGCGGGGCCGCAATATGGCTTGGCGTCCGGCTCATCATGATTGGTTGACCGACAAGATGGGTGTCACCGCGTTCATGGCTTTTCACCGGCTGGGCAAGCCCCAGATGTTTGACTTGCGGGTTTTCAAATGCCTGCCCGATATCATTGATTTCACCAGCTGGTACCCCGGCAGCATTCAGCCGGTCCACCCAAGTGGCGGTGCTGTCATGGCGGGTGATATCGTTGATTTCGGCGTTTAGCGCGGCGCGGTTTTTAGAGCGGTCCGGACTGGTCACATAGGCCGGATTGGTGATCCAGTCCTCGCGGCCCAACTCTTTGGCAAAGCGCACCCAGATTTCTTCGCCGGCGACCGCAATATTCATATACCCATCACTGGTCTCAAACACCCCGGTCGGGATCGAGGTGGGGTGGTTGTTGCCAGCCTGTTTGGCAACATCGCCATCCATCAGGTACCGCGCCGCCTGAAAATCTAGCATAAACATTTGCGCTTGCAACAGCGAGGTCTGAATCCATTGCCCTTTGCCCGAATGGACGCGTTCAAGAAGGGCGATAAACACCCCTTGGGCGGCAAACAGCCCCGCACATAGATCAGCGATCGGGATACCCACCCGCATTGGCCCTTCGCCGGGGGCACCGGTGATTGACATCAAGCCGCCCATCCCTTGGGCGATCTGGTCAAAGCCGGGACGTTTGCTCAACGGGCCGTCCTGACCAAAGCCGGAAATAGAGGCATAAACAAGCCGCGGATTGGTTGCAGACAGCGTGTCGTAATCAATGCCGAGGCGCTTTTTCACATCCGGCCGAAAATTTTCAACAATCACATCGGCTTTATCGGCAAGCTGACGAAAAATCTTCATGCCGTCTTCGCTTTTCAAATTCAAGGTCAAGCTTCGTTTGTTGCGGTGCAGATTTTGAAAATCTGGCCCGGCGCGCGGACCACCAAGCTGCGCGCCATCGACCGGCGTTTCAATCTTGATCACGTCCGCACCCCAGTCAGCCAATTGCCGCACACAGGTCGGACCCGACCTGACCCGTGTCAAATCCAGCACCACATAATCCTTTAGGGCCGAACTGGCGGCTGGTGTGCGGGGCCCCAATTGGCCGGCATGACTGGCTGCACCGTTGCTCATGATCTCTCTCCATCCCTCGTCATCATTTTCAAGGCGTCATCATTTTCAAGAAGTCATCATTCTCACAGGATCACCATTTTGCGGTGCCCCTAGTGATGATCTTGGCGTCTTTGGTGTGATACCTCAGTCTCACGGCAGTTTTGTATTTCAAAATCCCATTATTGTATACTATTGGGACAAACGCGCGGCATGTCAAACCCTGGGTCAGGTGCCCCCAAGATTTTGACAGACCACACCCCAGGTTTAGCCTTGGGGTGTTTTGGCGGTGTAGGGACGCTGCGTCATAAAATTAAAATCGACCCCTTCACCCGCCTGATTGACCTGATCCATATAGAGCTTTTTATAGCCACGGTCAGCACGGGTGGTGGCGGGCGGCGTCCAAGCGGCGCGGCGGCGGTCGATTTCGGCGCGGTCAACCAGCATTTCAAGTTTCCGCGCCGGCACATCAAGACAGATCATATCGCCGGTTTCAACCAACGCCAACGGCCCACCGATGGCGGCCTCAGGGCTCGCATGAAGCACGATCGCCCCAAAGGCGGTCCCACTCATCCGGCAATCGGAGATCCGCACCATATCCTTGACGCCTTTTGTCGCCAGCTTTTTCGGGATCGGGATGTAGCCGGCCTCGGGCATGCCTGGTGCGCCTTTCGGCCCGGCATTGCGAAGCACCAGCACACTGTCGGCGGTCACGTCAAGATCGGGGTCGTCAATCCGGTTGGCTAAATCTTCCAGCGAGTCAAACACCATCGCCGGACCGGTATGTTGCAGCAATTCAGGCGTACAAGCTGATTGTTTGATAATCGCCCCGTCGCCAGCCAAATTGCCGCGCAAAAAGGCAATGCCGCCGCCGCGGTAAATCGGCTTGTCGAGCGGCCGCACCACATCTTGTGGAAAGGCGGCTGGCATATCGGCAATTTCGGCACCAAGCGTGCGGCCAGTCACGGTCAGGCAATCAAGGTTCAGCAGCGGTTTTAAGGCCCGCAAAATAGGGGCCATACCACCGGCACGATGAAGATCATCCATATAAAACTGGCCGGTTGGTTTCAGATCAACAAGCACCGGGGTTGTGTCGCCAAGCCGGTCAAAGGCCGCCATATCAATTTCAATACCAAGCCGGCCGGCCATCGCTGCCAGATGGACAATACCATTGGTTGACCCGCCAACCGCCAGCAGCACCCGCAGGGCGTTTTCAAACGCGGCAGGGGTCATAATCTGTGATGGGCGCAGGCCCTCTTTGGCCAACCCCATCGCGCGCTGCCCTGCCAATTCGGCATGCCGCAACCGATCCGCTGCCACCGCCGGAATAGTCGCCCCGCCGGGCAGCATCATACCAAGCGCCTCGGTCATGCAGGCCATCGTACTGGCCGTGCCCATAACACCGCATGTACCTGCGGTCGGTACCAGCCGGCCTTCAATCTGGTTGATCTTGTCGGCATCGATGCGGCCGCCCCGATAGTCACCCCAAAAGCGGCGACAATCGGTACAGGCACCAACCCGTTGATCCTCGACCGTGCCCGACAACATCGGCCCGGTGACCAGTTGAATGGCCGGCACATCGGCACTGGCCGCCGCCATCAATTGCGCTGGCACGGTTTTATCACAGCCACTGATCAGCACCGCCGCATCCATCGGCAGGGCACCGATCATTTCCTCGGTATCCATTGCCATCAAATTGCGGAAATACATGCTTGTCGGAAAGGCAAAAGACTCATGTAACGAGATCGTCGGAAATTCCATCGGCAACCCGCCAGCCAGCATCACCCCACGCTTGACAGCCTCGACCAGTTTTGGCGCAGTCGCATGGCAGGCATTATAATCGGAATAGGTATTGGCAATACCGATCACCGGCCGCGCCAGCGCATCATCGCTATAGCCCATCGCCTTGATGAAGGCCTTGCGTAGATAGAGTGCAAAATCCTCGTCACCATAGCGGGTCAAACCACGTTTCATGCCTTTGTGCCAGTCCTGCATTATCTTGTCCCTTTCTCAAACAGCATCCAGCAGCTATAGGCCAAAACAGGCGTGATGGCTCGATTTATTTTGACAAATCGCCGCTACCCCATCGATTGTGGTCGCCTGATTTTGCTTGATAGCCATGTCGCGATACGGCAGATTTGAGCGATATTTCCGGCCAGCCACCCCGCCGGCCATCGGTTATACGCCGCAGTCACCTTTATCCCTTGGTCACAGGTCTATCATTATGTCATCGCCATCTTCCGCCCTTATTGAAACCTTGGCCAACCACGGTGTCGAGGTCATCTTCAGCCTGTCCGGCAACCAGATCATGCCGCTCTATGACGCCTGTATCGACTCGAATATCCGAATCATCCACACACGGCATGAAGCATCCGCCGTCTATATGGCCGAGGCCTATGCCCAAATGTCGGGCAAGATTGGCGTGGCGTTGGTCACCGCCGGACCGGGTTTGCTGAATGCGGTCTCGGCCCTCTATTCGGCCGCCCGGTCTGAAAGCCCGGTACTTTTGATCAGCGGTGACGCTGCCCTGTCGATGGACGGCCGTGGCGGTTTTCAGGAATTGGACCAGATCAGTGTGACCAGCCCGATCGTCAAATATGGCGTAAGGCCACGCACTGCCGACGGCATTATCACCGGCCTTGGGGCGTGCATCGCCGCCGCATGTAGCGGCACGCCGGGGCCGGTGCATCTGGCCCTTGCCTTTGATGTGCTGGCTGGCGATGCCGATGTGGCGGCCGTCCACCCGGACACGCCAACCGCACCTGCCGGGCTGGCTGACGCGGATCTGGCGACGATCATTGAGGCGCTTGCCAATGCTGAACGGCCACTGGTGATCACCGGCCCGCAAGCCAACCGGACCCGTCAGCCTGACGCCACCGCCGCGCTTGAGGCCGCGCTTGGCATGCCGGTCATCTGTCTTGAATCGGCGCGCGGCCTGTCGGACAGTTTTTACGGCGATTTTGGCACCGCCTTAAAGGCCGCCGACCTGATCATCCATCTTGGCAAGCAGGCCGATTATTCAACCGGTATCCATGCGGCCGGCCGGATCCCCGCAGCAACAAGGCTGATTTCGGTTCTGACGCCGGACCAACCAGCTCCAAACCCAGCCCAGCCTGACCGCCAGGTGACACTGGTGCGGACAGCGCATATCCCGACCGCAATGACCCAGCTTGCCGCCGCCGCCAAAAACAACCGCACCAAATCCAGCGCTGGCTGGTTGCAACAGCTAACCGCGGACATCACCCGCCGTTTGCCGTGGCAGGACGGGCCAGCCGGCCGGCATCCAGCCCGGGTAACGGCCAGCCTGCAAGATGCGATTCGCCATGCCGACAATGCCATTTTGGTGGCTGACGGGGGTGAGTTTTGCCAATGGGTTCAGGCCGGATGCGTCGCCCCGCGCCGCCTGATCAACGGCCCGTCCGGCGCGATTGGCGGCGGTATTGCCTATGCGATCGGCACCAGCATTGCTTGTCCTGACGCCACCGTATTTCTGGTGATGGGTGACGGCACCGCCGGTTTCTATTTCGCCGAACTGAACAGCGCGGTCCGCGCCGGATGTAAAATCGTGGCGATGATCGGCAATGACTTCCGCTGGAATGCTGAAGTGCAGATCCAGATCGATACCTACGGCCCGGACCGGGTCTATGGCTGTGATCTTGACGATACCGCTGATTATGCCGCCGCCGCCAGCGGGCTTGGTCTTCTTGGCCAAACCGTGGGGCCGGATGATGATCTTGATGACGCGCTGTCAGCGGCTGTCGCGCATGACGGTCCGACGGTGCTGAATGTGCTGATCGACGGGCAGGCCGCCCCCAAATTCATGCCGATGAAACTCTAGCCGCGCGCCGCCCAAGCTCAGCTAAAGCGAGCCTCACGCGCCCGCACCACGGCCACCATCGAGTCATTATAGGGTGTCGCGATGCCCAATTCACGGCCCAGTAGCGGCACCATACCATTGATCGCATCTATTTCAGAGCGCCGCCCTGCCAAATGGTCAAGCCGCATTGACGGGATCGAGTCTGGTATGCCGGCGGCAAATTCAAGGCCATAAGCCACCGGATCATCAAACGAAAAGGCAATGCCCTTGGCCCGGCCTATCGAATAGGCTTCACGCATACAGCCAAGGGCCACCCGCCGCCGCTCTTCATCGGCAAATAATTCCCCGATTGTGCAATCAAACGCTGTGGTCGGGGCGCTGCACATCACATTACAGATGAATTTTTCCCATACCAGCTGATGGATATCGTCAAACGCCTTGGCCTTGAATCCAGCCTGCTGCCAAAGTGCTTCGACCTTTTGCAGCCGGTCGGTCATGCCGCCATTCATTTCACCGATCCGCACCTGCCGCATCGCGTTATGGTGAATATGGCCCGCCCCCTTGATCGAGGCACCAAACCCCTCGGCGACACCAAGAAGCACATTATCCACCGGCATATGGCGCCCGATCCTCTCACCCGCGCCAAGACCGTTCTGAATGGTTAAAACCAATGATCCGGGCTTCATCACCATGGCCAGTTCGGCCGCGACCGCGGCCACACCATCGGCCTTGGTCGCAATCACATAAAGATCGATATCACCAAGATCGGCAATGCGATCACAGGCGGTGATGCCCGCAATTACACGGTCACCGCTACCGCCTTCAAGCCGTAGCCCGTTGGTTGCAATGGCGGCGATATGTGCTGCCCACACATCAACCACCGATACCGCATAGCCAGCCTCGGCAAAAAAGCCGGCATAGATCGATCCCATCGCCCCAACCCCGATCACCGCAATGCGCGGTGGGCTGGCCGGATTAAAATCAATTGTCGACATCAGCGTTTTGTCCTCTTTTACCCCGGTTAATCCTGCGGCGCGGCGGTCATTTCGCCAACCGTTCCGGCAGCGACAAGCGCGTCAATTTCCGCCTCATCAAGCCCTGCCACCCGCAATATCTCGCGGCTATGTTCGCCCAATTGTGGCGGCAACCAAGCCACCCCAACATCGCGCGACCGGCTGAATTTGATTGGCGATCCCATGCCGCGATACCCGTCCTTTTCAATCACCATCCCCCGCACCGCAGTTTGCGGATGCAGCAAGGCTTCTTCAACATCGCGCACCGGACCGGCCGGCACACCGGCGGCAAGCAATTGTTCGGCAAAAGCCGCCCCATCGACCTTGGCCAATGCCGTTTCAAGAATTTCTGTGAGGGCCGCCCGGTTGACAACCCGATCGGCATTGTCGGCAAAGCGAGGATCGTCAAGAATTTCCGCAACGCCAAGCGCCGTGCAAAAGCGGGCAAAGGCCCGGTTATTGCCGATGCCGATAAAAATATCATTGGTCGCGGTGGCAAATTTGTCATAGGGCGAGATATTCGGATGCGAATTGCCGCTGGCCTTGCCGGGCTTGCCGGTCAGAAAATAGTTCGCATTATGCGGATGCATCAGCGCCAGCGCCGAATCATAGAGCGTCATATCGATATATTGCCCCAACCCCGACCGGTGGCGTTCCTGCAACGCCATCAAAATGCCGATCGCGCAATAAAGACCGGTGCCCATATCGACAATCGGCGCGCCAAGCCGGACCGCACCAGTTTCGGCCATGCCATTGATCGACATCATGCCGGTCATCGCCTGCACCACCGCATCATAGCCAGGCGCACCGCCAAGCGGTCCATCTGCGCCGAAACCGGAAATGCGGCAATGGATCAGGCGCGGGAATCTGTGTTTCAACACCGCTTCATAACCAATGCCCCATTTTTCCAAAGTACCGGTTTTGAAATTGTCGATCAGCACATCGGCTTCATCCAACAAGCGCAACAGCAACGCGCGGCCAGCATCACTGGCAAGGTCAATCACCACCGATTTCTTGTTGCGGTTCACATTGATGAAATAGGACGCCATGTCACGCGCAAAAGGCGGCCCCCAGCCGCGCACCTCGTCACCGGCGGCCGATTCAATCTTGATCACCTCGGCGCCGTGATCGGCCAGAATTTGTGTCGCATAGGGCCCCCCAAGAACCCGGGTCAAATCGATCACCCGGATGCCATCAAGCGCATGGGCACCAAATAGTGGCGGATTTGTTGACATAAGACGTTCTCCTGTTGCCCACGATAGTTGCCAGCGATAGTGGCGGTTGATACCCAGATCGCATTTGGGCCTTTATGATTTAGCTTAGATATGATTTCGGTTAGATATGATTTGGACCAGATCGGTTTTGGTCAATAGGATTTTGGCAGGCCAAGCACCCGTTCGGCGATATAGTTCAACACCATCTGCGCGCTAACCGGTGCCAGCCGCGGGATCAGTGATTCGCGCAACAGCCGTTCAACATGATATTCTTTGGCATAGCCCATGCCGCCATGCGTCATCACCGCCTGCGTGGCTGCCTCGAAACCGGCCTCGGCGGCAAAATATTTGGCGGCATTGGCAAGCCCGCCGGCCGGCGCACCCGTATCATAAAGATAGGCCGCTTTGGCAATCAATAATTCGGCGGCTTCCAGTTCAACCCAATTTTCAGCCAGCGGATGCTGAATACTTTGATTTTGACCAATCGGTCGGCCAAACACCACCCGACTGCCGGCATAATCGACCGCGCGCTGCAAGGCAGACCGGCCAATCCCCAATGCCTCGGCCGCAATCAGGATCCGTTCCGGGTTCAAACTGTCAAGCAAATAGGAAAACCCCTTGCCGTCTTCGCCGATTCGGTGGCTTTCCGGCACCATTAGCCCGTCGATAAAAATCTGGTTACTGTCAACAGCCGCCCGCCCCATTTTGGCAATTTCTCGCACTTCAATTTTGGTGCGATCAAGGTCGGTATAGAACAGTGTCAGACCATCGGTCCGGCGGCCCTGAGGATTGGGCGCTTTGGTCCGGGCCAGAAGCAATATCTTGTCGGCCACTTGCGCTGTCGAGGTCCAGATTTTCTGACCGCTGATCCGGTACCCACCCGCCACCCGTTCGGCACGGGTCCGGATCATCCCCGTATCAAGGCCGGCATCGGGTTCGGTTACACCAAAACAGCATTTGACACGGCCACCGATAAGCGGCGGTAGCCATGCGGCCCGCTGTTCATCAGTGCCATAGACAACGATCGGATGCGGGCCGAAAATATTGATGTGAACCGCCGATGCGGCGGCCATGCCACCACCCGATTCAGCGATCGTCTGCATCATGATAGCGGCCTCGGCGATACCAAGGGCGGCCCCGCCATAGGCCTCGGGCATGGCAATACCAAGCCAGCCGCCCGCGGCGATAGCCTGATAAAATTCTTCCGGGAACCGCCCATCGCGGTCAGCGGCCAACCAATAATCATCGCCAAAATCAGCCATGATTGCGGTGAGTGCATCACGGATTGATTGCTGTGTCGGACTTAGGGTGAAATCCATTATCGTGGCTCTTTCATTGCATAGATGGATAACCGGCTAGCGACGCCAGGCGGGTCGGCGTTTTGCAAGAAACGCCGCAACACCCTCGCGGGCGTCAGGCTGCTCCCAGCAATCGGCAAGGGCGTCGATCGTCTTGGCAATCACCGCATCATCGATCGGCCGGGTCAGCTGCCGGACCAACGCCTTGGCCGCCGCCGCGGCAGCCGGACTGGCGGCAAGATAGGAGTCGAGGCGCGATGCCAGCAGCACCGGCAAATCATCAGCCGGCGCGGCAAGGCTGGCAAGCCCGATTTGTACCGCTTCAGCACTGTCAAACATACGCGCCGACAAAAACAGCCGGCGCGCCGCGGCCGCCCCAATCCGCGCAATCACATAGGGGCTAATGGTGGCCGGGATCAGGCCAAGCCGCGCCTCGGTCAATCCAAACCGGGCGGTATCGGCAACAATGGTCTCGTCACACACCGCCATCAACCCGATGCCACCACCAAAGGCATTGCCGGTGACATAGCCGATTAACGGCTTGGGAAATTGATCCATCTGCCACAACAGCGCCGCCAGCTTGCCGGCCTCGGCCATGCGCTGGGTGCGGGTGGCGTCAATTTGTGCCTGCATCCAGGCAAGGTCACCGCCGGCACTAAAACTCGGTCCGGTACCGGCAAGACAGACAACGCGGCAGGCCGTCTCATCGGCAAGTCGCGCAAAGGCATCGCCAAGTGCCGCGATCATCGCCGGCGACATCGCGTTATGGCGGTCCGGGTCATGCATCGTCAGCGTGACCACACCGCGGTCATCACGATCCAGCATCAGGGGGGTATCGGTCATTCTTATCCTGCCTGTTCTGTGGTGCCGTTGGCGCCGGGGCGCAAACTGTTGGCAAACTGTGCAGCAGCGGCTACCCGGTCCGGGTCAAGGCCGGTGCTGTACCCCGCTTTTGTTAGCATCAATAGCACCGACTCGGTGGCCACATTGCCGGCGGCGCCGGGCGCGTATGGGCATCCGCCCAATCCGCCAACCGACGCATCGAAACAGCGCAATCCAAAATCTAGGCTGGTCCGGATATTGTCGATCGCCCGCCCGCCAGTATCATGATAATGGCCAGCCAGTTGGGCTGGCGGGACGGTCTTGACCACCGCCGCCAGCATCCGCGCAATCG
>JAYOFA010000021.1:0-29621 GCA_038116935.1 Puniceispirillum sp. (SeqCode)
ACGAGGTTGAGGCCCGCACCACCAAGGCTATTCTCGCAGCCGAAGCTGCCAAGGCAGCTGCCACAGTAAAGCCCGAGCCTGCCCCGCAAAAAGGTATCCAGCCGATTAAGGGATCTGAATCAATTCCGTTCAGCAACCGGACCAATAGCCAGCTTGGTGGGTGCAGCACTCTTGGTGTGATCGAGCTTCACCATACCGGCAGCCTTGAGGACGCATTGATCGTTTTGCGGAACGAAACCTACCGGATGAACAGCAATTTGCTGGTGCCGATCAAAGCAAGCAGAACCCCGTCCAAGGGGGCTGGCAGTAACGAGATCAGGATCGAGGCGCGGATGATGCGGTGCCCGATCAAACTGGCACGCGGCAACTAAACAGCGCCAACAAAAAGGAAAAAGAGCATGGGCGATATTATTCACTTCAGCAGCTACCGGCGCGATAGCGTGATCGACGCGGCAGAACCCGCGCCAACATCATTTGACAAACAAAAGGTTGAAGCGGTGCGTGACAATATCGAGGCACAGCTCGAATCGATGGCCGCGAGAGAAAACATGCCGCTGACCGTTGCAATGGCGGCCGGCCGCTACGCCGCGATGCGGTTGTTTCAGTTACAGGGCCGAGCCGAAACCATGGCCTTTATCGACCAATGTATCGTGACCGCCGAATTGTGGGATGATTTTTCGCGGCAGCTTGATGAGGACGCCTAGGCTGCTTTGATATGACTGATGCGGGGCGTGCATCGATACATCTGACGCTTTGCAAAATCAGCTTATCCGGCTGATCGACCCCAATACTTCAGCGCCCATATCAATCGACAAGGCATTGGTGCGGACATTGCCCTCGACAAGCGCGGTCGCCGCGATCGTCAGGCTGTCGCATTCCAACTCACCCTTGAATGTGCCGGCGATGGTCACCGCACCGCCTTTGACCTTGCCGTCGATGCTGCCATGTTCACGCAAGGTCAGTTCAGTCGCGGTGATATCACCCTCGAACCGTCCATCGACGATCACCGGGTTGTCACCGCCATCGAGACTGCCTTGCATCAAGATGCCGTCAAGAATATGCGTTGCGGCATCATGTTTGCCGACGTTTTGGCTAAAGGACGGTGATTTCATCGCGGCTTACTCCTTGACCTGATCATTGGTCGATGTGTCAGCCAGATCACTATCCCCATCGGACAGCGTAGACCCGTCATCATCCTGTTCAGAGCCGGCATCCTGTGCGGCCTCATCGGCCTGCCAATTATGGACAACCCGGCAATTAAGCGCAGCACCGCGATCCATTTGCAGCGTTTGATACTGGATTTTTCCAGAAATACGAGCGCTCGCGGTCGCCCAGACACTGCCGGCGTCCATCGTGCCGTCATATGTTCCAGACACCACCACAAGCCCGGCCTTGATCTTGCCTTCAAAACTGCCATTTTTGCCGATGGTGATTTTTTCGGCGTCAATATCGGCCTTGACGATTCCATTTACCTCAACGGCGCGGGCGTTGCTGATCTTGCCGGTAAAACTGGCGCCGGCGCTGATAATGGTTCGTCCGATCAGATTATCCATCGCTCAGGTTACCCATCTTACTCTAGTGGCAGGCTGTCAGATGATTTGGAAAAGGTCGCCTCTATGTTGGCCCCCTCATCGATCGTGATACCACGGCTGACCATTTCCCCACGAAAAACCGCACTTGGCGTCAACCGCACCTTAACAGCCGTGATTTTACCCTCAATCCGCCCATCAACAACAAGATCTTTGGCCGAAACATCCCCTTTTACCTGACCTTCGGCGGTGATGTGGATTGTAGCACCATCAAGATCACCATCCAAATGGCCGGCAAAAACCAGCCTCTCGGTGGCCATGATCGATCCGGTGATTCGCACATCAGTGCCAATATGGCTAACATCTTGCTTTTCCGGCGCCGGCTGCGCGCTTGACCCAAACATCATAACCCTCTGTTTTTCATTAAATTTATTACGCGCTTTTGTAACATTCTCATTTACCTCATCAAAACGCGATTTATAAGATATTATCAACGCAATTGTAATAGGCACATAAACTGAATGGCATAGTCTTTGCACCAGAATATTAAGCGGGCCGAGAGCTAAACGACCCATTTTGTCTGACTGTTACTGACAGGGAAACCGAAATGGCTGATCAAGTTGTTGATATTCGGAAAAGAATAGAAGAAATGCGAAACGAGGTGTCAGCCGCGATTGTGTCTAATCGCGACCTATATGAGGCATCGCGCGCCCTTGGCAATCATGCCGACATCACGATGACCTCAAGCGATGAGGCCACATCATCGCCGGACAATGACCCTGCCGTTCAGGGCGCGACCTCAAAGACCACGATCGGCGCCTATAAAAGCCTTGAATCGGCCCTAAAAATGCCCGCTTTCCAGCTGAATGTCCGCAATCAGATTTCCAATCGTCTGTTGTTGACTATGGTCGGCATCCAGATCGTGACCAATATCATTCTTATCGCCATTTTATGGATGAAAGTGGGCTGAACATTATGAACGAGACCGGATCAGCCCCAGAACAGCCAGCCCGCCCATCGTGGCGTGAACGGCTGTTGGCACGGCTATTTCCCGGTCTAAAACGTGGCAACGAGCCTGACATGCCAATGATCACCCATGATCGGCTGTGGTTCCTTCGCGAAAACCGTTTTTTGTTCTTCACCCGTGGTGGGCCGGTCGAGGTGACGTTGCGCCCATCTTATGTGCTGGCAGCGGTCATCGTCGGCATGGCCGGTATTGCGACAATATTCTATTCAACAATGATTGCCAGCTACAGCGCCATCGAGGTAATCCGCGACGAGACCATCCAGACGGCCGAGGCCAGCATCGGCGCGGCGCGTTCTAACCAAGCCAGTGACCAGCCGATCGAAAATTGGACGCAAACAACGGCCAATCCGCTTGGAAATGCGGGTACGCTCGACCATTTCGGTCTTGTTGACGGCAAAACAGCTATCGAGACAAAGCCCCTGGTCTCGCGGTTGACAAGCCGCCCTAATGTGCGCGCCCCGCAGAGCGTCGATATCGCGCCGGATGCAGTCACAGCCGGCGGTCCGATCATCATTCAAGGCGGCAAACGGATCTTGCCAGAATCAGCCCGCAAAAAAGCGACCAGAATACCCACAGACGCCGCCACCGCCACCGCGCTAACCGCTGAACTAACCAGCACGCAGGCATCTGTCGCCCCGACACCCGTCGCCCCGACACCCGTCGCCCCAACACCTGTCACCCCATCACCTGTCACCCCATCACCTGTCACCCCATCAGGTGGCGCCCCATCAAACAGTGTTGACACACGTACTGTTCACCCTGCTGATATCCAAACCGGCGCCCAAGAGGCCGAGACCAGCCCTGGTTTGATTGCACGCGCCCGCGACCTGACAGTGGCCATGCTGCCGTCGTTCCTCGGCGGAAACACCCCGCCAGCCAGCCAAACGCCACCTAAAAATATGGCAAATATGGCAAATCTGGCGTTAAACACACCGCAACCACCCCTATCCGATGCGCCGATGACTGGCAGTGGTCAGTTCGACAACAGCCAAAACCTGCCTGAGAATGATACCGCGCTAGACCAAATGGCTGATCAACCAGACAAGCAAGCCACCATCAGCGCAAAACCGCCGCAACCGGCATCGCGCGCATTGGGCAACGGGCCGACCCTACCCTTTGTTAGTGAAGCTGCACGGGCGCGAAAGCTGGAACTATCAGCCCACGATGAGATCAGTTTCATCCGTGCCACCGTGACCGACCTTGGCGTGGCGGCGGCCGGTTTGCCGCCTATTGCCGGTTTAGACACGGCCAATAATGATGATGGCGCTTTCAAGGATTTAATGATCAGTCTCGCCGAACATCGGGCCGCCTTGCGGAAAATCCCATTCAAATCGCCGATGCATTATTTCTACGTCACCAGCCCCTATGGCAAACGCAAACATCCAAAAACCGGTAAATTCACCTTTCATCACGGGCTTGATCTGGCCGGCACATGGCAGGAAAATGTGCGTTCGACCGCACCGGGAACGGTTATCTTTGCCGGGGTTGAAGGTTCATTTGGCAAGGTGGTCCGGGTCCAGCATGATTTTAATATTGTCACCACCTATGCCCACCTTGCCCGCATTACCGTCAAACGCGGTGATTATGTTGGCGAAAACAGCGTGATTGGAAAAATGGGAAGCACCGGCAAAACCGCCGGCATCCATCTGCATTACGAAATTCGCGTTAATGGCACATCGGTTAACCCCGAACGCTTTATGGACATCGGGCGCCAGATCAGCGTTGGGGGCGAATTACGCCAGACCGCCGCCAACTAGCCTCGCCCACCTTGGATGGCCACTTGGATGGCCACTTGGATGACCATTTGGCATCACCAGCCATCAGCGGTCATTATCAAAACCACCAACAAGACCCGCCCTGAAGGGAAACTTCCGCACAGTTTTTCGATATTTGTGATGCGCCCGACCGGTTATGGCATGCGACATGCAGTATAACCGAATAAGGACAGCAATCTGTCAAAAAACCGTTGACCCAACATCAGGAGACACCCCATGACCCGGCAGACAAAACCCGTATTCAGCCAGAAAACTGAAACCGTTTTTGCTGACGCGTTGGATATGAAGGCCACAGATATGCGTGCCAAGGATATGAATGCCAAGGATATCAAAGCTAAGGATCTTGGCATTGAATTTGTCCATTTTGACAGTGACGGCAATATCGAAAATCAACACACTATGCCGCTTGGCCAATTCATCAGTGATACGCCGCTTAGCAGCGAGGAATATTTCATCACCCGTTCGTTGGTTGCCGCCCGCGCTGGTAAATAGCCTGTCTCGCGCCGCGCCCCAACAGGCAGCACCGGATACCGCAATAACAAGACCGCCAGTTCATAAAAGAACTGACGGCCATGCCAAGGGAGCCAAAAATCAGAGGTAAAAAGACCTAGCCAAGATTGGCAAGACGCGCCTGCATGCGGCGCTGTGATGATGATGGGATATGCATCATTTCACGATATTTAGCCACCGTGCGGCGTGCCAGATTGATCCCCTGATCGGCAATCGCTTTACAGATCGCTTCATCGCTCAACGGTTTTCCCGGGGTTTCTTGGCTGATCAGCCGTTTGACCATATTCCGTACCGCGGCCGCTGATGTGTCGTTATCAGGGTCGCTAGAGGCAATATTAACACTAAAGAAAGATTTCAGCGGCATGCCGCCGCGCGGCGTTGCGATCAGCAAGCCTGTGGTCACGCGGCTGACGGTACTTTCATGCATCCCGACAGCCTCGGCAACATCGCGCAAGGATAGCGGCTTGAGATAATCCAACCCCTTATCCAGAAAATCGGTCTGCTGCCGGATAATCTCGGCGCTGATTTTCAGCGTTGTCGCATTGCGCTGTTCCACCGCGCGTTTCAGCCATCTGGCATTATTCAATGAGGTCGCCGAATAGGATTGCGTTTCCTCATCCATTTTCTTGCCGCTGACAAGGTCGGCATAGGTTTCATTGATCACCACCGATGGCAGGGTTGACCGGTTCAGTTCAACCACCCACCCATCGGCACCGCGCCGGACAATAACATCCGGGCTTGGCATTTCGAGATGGTCAATACCCAGAAATTCGCCCGGTTTCGGATTTAAGGTGCGGATCACCCCAAGCATCTCGACAACATCGTCAACCGTACCCGATATCAGCCGGGCCAGACGCTTGACCTCGCCCTTGCCAAGCAATTCAAGATTATCCAGCAAGATCGCAAACGCCTTGTTCATCGCCCCCATTTCAACAAGCTGCAACCGCAAGCAATCGGCAAGATTGCGGGCAAACAGGCCGGTTGGCTCGAATGTCTGTAATTTTGCCAGAACCGCATCGGCCTCTTCAACCGTACAGCCGCTGGCCGCGGCGACGTCTTCAACGCTCATGCCAATCCAGCCTGTTGGCTCAAGCGCGTTGACAAAATGGCCGGCAATCAGCCGCTGCTTTGGGTCCTCGATCGTTAAATTCATTTGCCGGAACAGGCCCGGATAAAACCCTTCGGATGACGACACATTGGCAATCGCATCATAGTCACCGTCAAACGGCGCTGCCGCATTATTGGATCGCGGCGCCTCGACAAGTGACTGGTCAAAGCGGTTCTCAAAATCGGCATGTTCGGTTGGATCCTCGGCCAAGGCAGCACTTTCACTCATCCCGGAAAGCTCGTGTGCGTCCCCTTTGTGATCGGCAGCGCTTGTGTCTTTGTCGCCGTCAGTCTGCGCTACCGGCGCACCCTCATCACTTTCGCCAAGCTCCAGAAATGGATTTTCATCCACCTGTTCCTGCAAATGCTGGCTCAACTCCAGATTGGAAAGTTGCAACAGCTTGATGGCCTGCTGCAGTTGCGGCGTCATCACCAGCGACTGCTTTTGCTTTAGTTTTACCGATTGAGACAATTGCATTGTGCTGCCCTCCTCGGAACAAACTCTGTGCAGTCGGCACAGAATTTGCAAAATATCTATTTGACGAGGTAAATAGTCATCAAAATGACATTAAATTCCATTAAATTTCAATATGTTACTAATTTCAGTCACGCAGAAGCGTTTATCACCTGTCAAAAAAACAGACAGCCAAAACAGCCGATGTCACGCTTGATTTGGCGTTGTTTCAGGCATAAAATTTCAGCGTTAACGCAAAAAATATGAGCGATAAATACGGCACAATAATCATGTTACAGACGCGGACAGATGTTAAATCAGGCCCATGCCACCGTTGCCGGATCATCCGGTCTTATATCTTATTCACTATGATGTTAGTGATTTTGGCCCTTGTTGCCGGTGACCGGTTCAGCCAGATCCATTTCCTGACCCCCGCATGGTTTGCAACAGCCATTGTCGGGATTGGGCTGGTTGGATTTATTGTCAAGCTGATCAGCTGGAAACTATTCAACAAGATTATTTAACGGTCGCGCACCAAACGCACCAGAATGCGCTGGGTCGGAAAAAAGCGGCCATAGGTATGACCGGTCATGAAATTCACCGACCAGATATGGCGTGATGCAAAGCTGTTGACCTCGCCGGTCCAATAGGGCTCGGCCATCGTATTTGGAAAACTGTCCAGTTCGATCTTCACCGGCGCGCATGTCTTGCACACCAAACCTTCAAGCTCGGCAAGGCTTGGCAGCCGCCAGCCCGGCCCCAATTGTTCATTGGCGATCACAATGGCTTTGGCGATCTCGTCATGGTTCAACGCCACCGCCTCACCGGCGCAGGTTTTACCATCCCATCGCTGACCAACCGAACAACGCATCCATTCAACACCGCTTTGCAGATCGACCACGATATGGTCGCGCACCAGAAAATGTCCTGACTTGGCGACCAGCGGCGCGATAACCATCTGTGGCGGGGTTTCCGCCTTGGCCGTTTGCTGGAAAGCGAAAACCGCTAACATGATGCCGATCGCCAGCATCCCAAAGCGGGCCGTTATCTTGGACCCCTCTGAAGTGAGGCGCCATCCCGTTCGCTCTTGTGTCATTGCTTCCGGCTCCGTCTTATAAAAGATGCGGTGTCAAACCAGCATAGGCCTACCGATAAAGCATATATTGCGCCAATTCATATGCAAACATTACCAAAGACTAATATTTTTGGTTTTTCCGGACAAAACTTTATCCCATAGTCGGTTTGGTATTGTTTTTGCTTAAGGCTTGAACAGCAGTTTACAGGCAGGATCACGAAGAGAGCGGGTAAGCCATGGATATAGCGTCACTTATCGGACTTATCGGTGCCGTTGGTATGATCATCGGGGCGATGGTTTCGGGCGGCGGTGTCGGCCCTTTCATTGATGTGCCGTCAATTTTGATTGTGTTTGGTGGCACCTTCTTTGCGGTTATGTATACCGCGCCATTGCCGGTGTTTTTGGGCAGCTTTGGGGTCATGGCCAAGGCATTTTTGCCCCCTGTCAAAAAGATGGATCAACTTGTCGAACGTATGGCCGAATTGGCGGCGATTGCGCGTAAAGACGGCATGATGGCGCTCGAAGGTCAGGATGTGCCTGACAAATTTTTTCAAAAAGGCCTGCAGATGCTGGTCGATGGCGCCGATGAAAACAAACTGGTGACCCAGCTTAATCAGGAAATCAAGGCGATGAAGGGCCGGCATGAGGCTAACCAAGGCGTGATCAAAGGCTGGATTGATATTGGGCCGGCGATGGGCATGATCGGGACCTTGATTGGTCTTGTTTTGATGCTTGGCAATATGGCCGACCCGAAAGCCATTGGCCCAGCGATGGCGGTGGCGTTGCTGACCACCCTTTATGGGGCGTTTATCGCCAACGTGTTGTTCATGCCGATGCTGACCAAGCTGGAAGGCTATACCACCTATGAGGTGGTGTATCGCGAATTGGTTGTGGTTGGTTTACGCAACATTGCCCGCGGTGAATCGCCGCGCAACATTCAAGATCAGATGGTGGCCACCCTGCCGCCTAAAATGCAGGCAAAACTCGAAGCAGCGTAAAGGGGTCTCCCCCTTTCGCCATGTAATGTCGGCATAGGAACTAAAGAATGGCTGAAGATACAGAAAACGAAGTCATCGAAGAGGAAGACGAGGAATGTCCCAAATGCCCGCCCGTTGGGGCGCCGGCATGGATGGCCACCTTTGCCGATATGGCAACCTTGTTGATGGCGTTTTTCGTTCTGATTTTGTCTTTTGCCGAATTTAATGTGCCGAAATTCAAACAGATTTCGGGATCATTGAAAAACGCCTTTGGTGTCCAAAAAATTGTGCCAATCGTTGAACAGCCGAAAGGCACCACAGTGCTGTCGCTGAATTTCAGCCCGTCACCGGCCAAATCGGTGACCAATGAAATGACCCAGCAGACAACCGATACCACCAAACCTGAACTCGAAAGCCAGACCAAAACCAAAGACAGTGACGGCAATGGTGACAAGCAAAGCGATGCTGACGAATTGGTCAAGGCCTTGGAAGAGGCTGTCGCCCGCGGCGATATAAAGGTCGAAACCTTAGGCGAAAATGTTGTGGTCAATTTCACCCCGACCGAGGCCGAACAAAAAGACCTGCCGCAATTGCTGCAACAAACATTAAATGCGATTGAGAAGGCCAAAGCCGCAACCGGCAAATCGGAACAGGATGTGCTTTTTGGCGGCATTGAAGGCCAGCTGGCCCAGCTGGCAGCCGCCGCCGCAGATGCGGCCGCGTCAAGCAAGCAGCAGGCCGAAGCCAAGGCCGAGGCTGATAAAAAGGCACAAATTGCCGAGGATGAATTGAAAGTCGCCCTCAAGCAGGAAATCGGTCAGGGCCTTGTCGATGTGCAACGTCAGGATGACAAGGTCATTGTCACCGTTGGCGCGGGGGGCGCCTTTGCCTCTGGTTCGGCTGAACTGACCCCTGAAGCAATTGAGATCATGAACCGCATCGCCGCCGTCAACAAGGCCGGCACCAGCCAGATCAAAGTATCCGGCCATACGGATGATGTGCCGCTGATTTTCGGGTCAAACTATCGTGATAACTGGGATTTGGCGGCCGCACGCTCGGCCAGCGTGGTGCAGGCCTTTGCCAAAAATGGCACCATTTCCGAGGACCGGCTTGAAGCCATCAGCTTTGGCGAGTCGCGCCCGGTTGACAGTAATGATACCCCTGAAGGCCGCGCCAAGAACCGCCGCATCGAGATCGAAATCAATTACTGATAGGGGCGGCTCCGTTAGCATCCCCATTGGCGCCCCCCGGGCCCTGTTGCGCGGGGGTAAAACAAGCGGTGCCGCATGAGGATACCGAACAGCATCCGATCACACGATCAGCGCTAGCATTATCGATATCATTAGTAAAAGAAAAGGCCATCACGCCTGACCACCGACCTGAACGACATATCGCGGCAGATATGTGGCAAGCCGCATGCGTTATGCGGTGGTGCGGCTTTTCACTAGGCTATCATCTAGGCTATCATCTAGGCTATCATAATGGAAAGACCGGCCGTTTGCCGACGCACACAAATCAGGCGGCCGCTTCAGTGTCTGCTGTGCGTTCTGCAAATTTGACCGGCGGCGCCTCGGCTGGCGGCCCAACATAGCTGAAATCGAACCGCGCACGCGGATCAAGCTTGCGACATATCATTTGTGCCTCGGCCATGCTTCTGGCGGCACAGACAAGCCAGAAATAATGCTCGGTGAATAAACTGTAATTACGGATAAGCCGATATTGCGCGCGCTTGAAATAGGCCGCCAGCAACAAAACCGTGACGGCAAAAACCCCCCAATGCACCACAAAAGCCGACAGATAGGCCGCTATGACCGCGGCCAGCGGTTCCCACGCGCGATGCTGGATCAGCCAGGCCGGCGGACAAATCACCGCGAGTGGTGAAAAACCAGTATTATACAGCACAACATGCCGGTTAATATCGCGAAGCGCCTCATAGCCTTGATAGGATTCTTTTGGTCCCATCGCATGATCGGCAAAAAGTGTCGTTGCTGCCGCGGTTTCAGCGGCATCGGCATAGTCAAGCGTGACCCCCAACGGGCCAGCAACAAGCACGTCATAGAGATAATCGACACGGCCGATGGTCAGCAATAACGGAACATCGGCATGCCTGGCTTCATCACAAAGCTTGGCAAATTCGGCAAGGTCGCTGTCAATTGGCTTGCCATCAATGGCGACGATCAGGTCATTTTCGCGTAACCGAATGTCACGCGCTAGCGCCCGCCGCGGCAACTGCCCCAGCCTGAAACAGACCGCACCAGCCTGCCGGCCGGTCGCCTCGTTCTGTTCGGTGCTGTCCTGATCGGCTGCGCTCACAATATCCTCTGTTTGTCGGCTGATCTATCCGGTGATCAGGGGAAGGTGATCCGATTTTGCTGTGTTTCAAGAAGCTTGCGAATCTCTGCCGCCTGCTTTTTCAACGCTTGGATTTCGTCAGATGTCTTGCGCTGTGACGCGACAACGGTGCTGACGGTCTTATCGCTGGCAATTTTCTGGTCCAGATCCCCGACCATTTTTGTCAACGACGATTCAAGGCTCGCCATATTGACCTTGATGCTGTTGGTGATCGTCGACCCTTGCGTGCCAACAGCGGATTTGATCTCCTTGCCCATAGCCTCGTTCGAGGTCTTCATCATCTCACCGGTCTTTTGGAGCTGCGCCACAACGGCAGCACTGCTGCTATTGATGGTTGCTTTTAGCTCGGCAATCTGTTCGGTTGACTGCCGGCTCAGCTTGACCAGCTCTTCTTGCTTTGACAGCGAGACCTGCAATTCGGCCAGAACCGTATTCAGCTTTTCGATATTTTCCGAGAACACAATCAGCCCTTCGCGGTTGGTTGTGGTCATCAATTTCAGTTCGGCAATCGACCTGAAATAGAGTGTTGCCGAAAACGCTAGGGCAATAACCGCTGCCGAAATGGCGCTAACAAAGGTAATCGTGGTATAACGGTGAATCTGTGACACTTTGGCTTCCAGTTTTTTATGTTCGCGTTTGACCTGACTATATTCCGAGGTGACATCAGTTGCTGCATCGGCGGCATCCAGTGCCAGCTTTATGCTTTCCTGAACCGAATTTAATTCATTCGCCATCAGACTGTTCCTTGGTTGTCCTGTTTTCGGCTTTGCGCGACCACGGCGCGTTGTTCCCGATATGCACATTGCATGCCAGTTGTCTCGATGACCACTTGCGACGGCAGCGATTTTGTCTTGAAACCGAATTTCGCGCAGCCATAAGGCCGATGTCGGTCATAGGTGACAAAATAATGGGCGCACCCATGACAACGCACCCTGTTTTCATCCGGACCGCCCATCAGCTGCCTCGCCATTTTTCAACAATGCGCGCAATCACGAACCGTAAAGCCCCAAGGCCACAACATGCGGCAGCAACAACACCAAGCGCGCCGCGTCCAGACTCGCCCCGATCCATCAAATCGAGACTGAACAGTAACAAATAGACCGCAAGGCCGGCAAAGCTGACCGTACTGATCATCTCGCCAATTGACTGTTTGCGACGCATCCTAGTCTCCTACCTCTGCCAATAACGGCTTGCCATATTCATCAAACCGCATGTCTTCAGGCAATTCAACATCAGGCCTCTGCAAATCCTCGCCTTGGTCCAGCCGGTAGATATAAGCCAGCACCACAGCCACCGCCTGATACAGCCGTTCCGGAATTTCCATACCAATGTCGCCGCTAAAAAACAGCGCCCGCGCCAGCAATGGCGAGCGGAAAATCGTCACTTTGGCCTCACTCGCCTTTTCGATGATCATTTCGGCCATTTTGCCGCGGCCCATAGCAAGAATTTTTGGCGCGTCCCTGCTACCAACGTCATATTTTAGCGCGACCGCAAAATGCGTCGGGTTGGTAATGATTGCAGTGGCGTTTGGTACATCCTGCAAGGCAGCCTGTTGCCGGCCCGCCTTGGCCGCGCTTTCCATCTGCATCCGGCGAATTTTTGCCTTTACCTCGGGCGAACCTTCGGTCTGTTTATATTCTTCTTTCTGGTCCTGTTTGGACATTTTCAGTGATTTGATGTGGGTGTGGCGCTGCCACATATAATCAAGCAGGGCGATAACCGCCAACATGATCAGCATGCCGCCAAGAACAATCGGAAATGTGCCTGCCGCAGAGGCCACACTTTGCCCAAGCGAGCGAAACGGCAATTGCAGCAATTTTGGTGCCTCGATATACAATATCGCAAACGCCACGCCAAACAGCAGAACCACCTTCAACGAGGCCTTACCAAGCTCGACCAGTGATTTTACTGAAAACATCCGCTTGAAACCTGACAACGGATTGATCCGATTGCCTTTGAACGCCATTGCTTTGGGCGCAAAATTCAAACTGCCGGCAACCGCGGCTTGGGTAAGAATTGTGACAATCATCAAGGGCAGGCCAATCACCACACCGGCAATCACCACCATACGGATCACCGCGCCAATATGGTCTTGAATCAAAACATCCAGATCGGCACCGCTGTCAATGCTGAACAAACCGCGCCAACTACCAAGTGTTGGCTCAATCACCGATGGCACCGCCAACATCATCAACAACCCACCAAAAAGACCGGTAAAAACAAACATGTCTTTTGATGACAGGACCCGCCCCTCCTCGGCAGCTTTGTCTAACTTTCGTTGGGAGGGGTCCTCAGTCTTTTCTTGGCCGTTATCACCTTCTTCAGCCATTTGTCATTGCTCCCAAGACCTGTTGCACGCTCTCAACCGCGGCATGCGACAGATCGTCAAGTGCGCCACCAAGCACATCCACCCACAGATACAGCAGCAAGAAGATGCCAAGCATGCTGATCGGAAACCCAAATGAAAACAGGTTCAGTTGTGGCGCTGACCTTGTAATCACCCCGATCGCCAAATTGATCGCCAGCAAAAATGTGGTCAGTGGCAACATGATGATAGTCGCCGCCACAAACATCGAGCCTGCCGCAGCAATGCCGCCTTGCACCAGCTCGGCAAAAGCCGGCAGGCTACCCACGGGCACAAAAGCATAGGAATCCGCAATCGCCCGTAGCACCAGCAAATGCCCATTCCACGATAAGAAGACCACGGTCAAAAACAACGACAGAGTTTTACTGATCACCGGCGTCTGCCCGCCACTGTCCGGGTCAATTTGCGCGGCAAAACCAAGACCTGCGGAACTGGCGATTTTTTCACCGGCAAGTAGCGCGCCAGAAAACCAGATGGTCAAGATCAAGCCGGCGGCAATGCCAATGGTGATTTCAGTCACAATAACCTGAATGCCGGTCAACGCGTCAAAATCCTGCCAGTTTGGGATCGCGGTATTATTCATGACCGCCACACCCAGCAAAACGGCCATGATAATGCGGACTTGCAGCGGCACCGAACTACCGCCAAAAAACGGCGAGGCGATCAAAAATGCGCCAATCCGTAAACTGACAAGAAACAAGCCAACGATCATTTCCATGACCAATTGCAGGCCCAAGCCTGGCAATGCGCCAACCGCCGGATTTGTCAGCCCTAAATCCATGCGGCTATCCCACCTGCGTAACCTGATCAAAGATGAATTTGAAATAATCGCTTAACTGGATCATCATCAGATTGGCCAGCAGGCCAAAGGTCAACAGAACGACTATCAATTTGGGCACAAAGCTGAGGGTTTGCTCATTGATCGATGTGGCCGCCTGAATGATCCCGATAAAAAGGCCGATCCCCAACGCCACCGTCAGCACGGGTCCGGCTACCATAACAATCTGCCAGAACGCCATACGCATAAATTCAACATTTGCATCAAAGCCCATTTTCCGGCTCCCTTCGCGCTAACCCGACACCGCATACGTGGCGACAAGCGAGCCGACTGTCATGCTCCAGCCGTCAACCAAAACAAACAGCAACAGTTTGAACGGCAACGCGACCAGCATCGGGCTGAGCATCATCATACCAAGCGACATCAGCACTGACGCCACCACCATATCGATCACCAGAAACGGCAAAAACAGCAGAAACCCGATCTGGAAAGCGGTTTTCAGTTCGGAGGTGATAAACGCCGGTAACAAAACCGACAGCGGTACATCACGTGGTTCGGCCACCGGTTTTTGTTCGGCCAGATCCATGAACATGCCAAGGTCGTCCTTGCGCGTGTTCAGCACCATAAATTCTTTCATGCTGCCAGTGGCCGATGACAACGCATTTTCGGCACTGACGGTTCCGTTCAGATAGGGTTCAGCCGCCTGCTCATAGACCGTTGTTAGGGTTGGTGACATGATGAAAAAGGTCAAAAACAAGGCAATCGCAATCAACACCTGATTAGGGGGTGTCTGCTGGGTGCCCATGGCCTGCCGCAAGATTGACAAAACGATGATAATGCGGGTGAAGGACGTCATCCCCAGCACCAGTGATGGCAACACGGTCATCACCGTCATCAACGCCAGAATCTGTAATGATAGCGAATAAGAGGTTGTTCCATCATCGCCATTGCTGGAGATCAGCGCCGGCAATCCGGCCCCCAAACCCGACAGCGTATTGACAGCATCTTGTGCCATCGCAGCACTGGCCGGCAGCAGCATCGCGATCCCGGTCAGTACCACAAGCCGCCATTCGGCCAAGCGGAACAGGCTATCTCCCCGCATTTTGCTGTCTCCAGTTTTCGAACTTGGCAGCCAACGCCTGACGTTCCGTATCAGATGGAAATTGCGGCGCATCTGCCGGCATTGCGCCCACATCACTGCCCATATTTGTGGCCATATTTGTGGCCATATTTGTGGCCGTATTTGTGGTTTTTGGTGTTGGGGCCGCTGCCGTTTCACTTGGTGATACGGCTGATGGTTGCGTTGGTCGCGGGACCAGTGGCATTAGATAGGGTGCCGTGCCTTTGGCCGAAACCATCACAAATTCACGATTGTCTATTTTGATTAGAAGAAGCCGTTCTTGCGGACTGACAGCGCTATCCTCAATCACATGGATCCGCTTGCCTGCCTTCAGGCTTGCCCGGATCACGGTGCTTTTCTTACGCAATACAAACAGCAACAACAGCATCGCTCCAAGAAACGCGACTGTTATGCCAATCTGTTGAAAGCCGACAATTGAATTCAGCATCAGCCATCCTCCGTCAAATCTATCTCTGACACGAGAAAGGCAAAAAACATGCCAAGCCGGAAACCGACATGGCGCTTAATATCTAACTATCTGTTTATTGATGATTTTTTAGGGTTGCGGCAAAAGCACGAAACGGATCATTTGGTGGGCACTGTCAAGCCATTGACGGCCGTGTCAGCCAGCCAAATCGCCGGCCTGACAGCCTTTTGTTACAGGTTTTCGACGCGTTTTTCCGGATCAACAATTTCGGTAAAGCGCACACCGAACCGTTCACCCACCATCACAATCTCGCCTTTGGCAATCATCGTCCCATTGACCAATATATCAAGCGGGTCACCGGCCAGCCGGTCAAGTTCGACAACTGCCCCCTCATTCAGCCGCAGCAAATCACGAATTTTCAATTCGGTACTGCCAACTTCAACGGTCATTTGAACTTCAACATTCTCCAGAACGCGCAGATTTTCTGCCGTTACCTTGGATGATGGGGCACTTGCCGCGGCTTGTGGCGTGGTGGCGTCTGCCGGCGTTGATGCGGCGTCGCCCGTTGGGTTTTCAGTATCTTCTGCCATAACGTACTTCCCTATCGCTTGCCGCCAAGGCGGCTTTCACAATCCTGATGTTAAATCCGGCGTGACAGGCTAACCGCTGCCTGCCCGGACACCTCGCCAATATCGGCAAGGAAAATGGGGTTATCTTCTACTCTGACCTCAATGCCATCATTGACCGGCACTGGCACCACGTCGCCTTTTTGCAACCGGATAAGCCGTCCCAATGATACCGTCGGTTGCCCCAGCAGGGCGGTCACACTCAGCGGCACATTCAAAATGGCCCGTTCCATTTTTTCGCGCCAGCTGACATCATCATCACCGCTATCCGACTGCACCCTGGACCGCAATTGCGATGCGATCGGTTTCAGCGTCTGCAAGGGATAGACAACATCCAGATTGGCCGCCTCTGCATTCGGCAATTGAATCAGAAACGAGCAAATAATAACCAGCTCGCCCCCATCAACAAATGAGGCAAATTGCGGGTTCACCTCGCGGCCTTGCGTGGTTAATGTCACCGGCATCAAATCATTCCAGGCTTGCGCCAAACAAGAACTCAAGCCGTCATGCACAATCTCGATCACCCGTTCTTCGGTCGAGGTGAATTCGGTGCGCTTGTGATCAGGCTGGATGATCGATCCACCATAAAATGACGCGGTCAGCGTTGAAATAAATTTTGGTCCAATCGTCATCAACATCGGCCCACGCAATTCTTCAAGGCGTGAGATATTGAGATTCATAAAATTGCCAATGCTTTCACAATATTCATCAAAGGTCTTGACCGCCGGCGGGAAGGATGAAATCCGCGGCTGCAAGCGGAGCATTGGCAAAAACACGCCGCGGGCCTGGCGCGCAAATCTCTCATTGATCAAGCGGAGGGCATAATAATCGCCCATCAGCGAAAGATCATCTTCACCAAACTGAAAATCGCGCACATCAGCCGAGGCCGACACATCGGCCTGAACCTCATGGCTTGAGCCTTGCAGCCCATCCATCAGCGCTTCGACTTCTTCACTTGATAATTTGCGTGACGACATAACCGACCTGATTTGCCCCGTGACTTTAAGAGGCTTTACTGCAACACAAATGAGGTGAAATGCACCTCTTGAATACCGCCAAACCCCTCAAGGTCAACCAGTTTTTTATTGATCGTTTCAGCCAAAGCCTTGGCCAAGGCCTCGCGGCCATTCTTGCCTTGGATATCCGCCTCGGCAAATTCACTCATCGCATTCAGAATTTCTGATCGTAACGCCAGCTGGTGCGAATCCACATTGCCCATAACTTCATTGTCATACTGCGTGGACACACCAAGGCCGACCTGCAAGAATTTGCGTGAGCTTTTCAGATTAGTGGTAAAAGTGCCGGGAAATTCAAAATAGGTGGTCATAAAGGTTTTCACCTCAGGGGTATCCTTGGCTACCTTGCTTGCCCCTTCAGCGGCCTTTTCCTCGGCAGCTTTCTTTTCAGCGGCCTCGGTCATTTTGCGCTCGATGATCTGCTCAATCTCTTCAGATGGATCAGCCTGCGGGCCACCAAATACAAAATATCCGGCCCCAAGACCCGCGCCAACCAACGCCAGCCCACCAAAGGCAAACAGTAGGATTTTCAGCAATCCACCTTTTTTCTTGGGCTGGGTATTTTCCTCATCTGCCATCGATTCATCCTCCAATGGACCTAGCAGCCTAATACATGGCTAATGTATCAGGCTTGAATATTTATCAAATTTTCTGACGACCCTGTAGTGCTTTCTTCTGCACGCGCCTCGCTTGTTTCATCCTTTTGGTCGCCATGGCCGGCCTTGTCTGATGCGCCAGCCTGCTGCTGGCCACGGTGATTGGCGCCATCATCCCCAAATCGCGGATTATGATCAGACGTCAAGCCAGCCAGCCGAAGGCCTGATGTTTCCATCATTTGTGCCAATTTGGCCTCGGATTCGCCAAGCAGGCTGGCTGCCGCCGCGGTTTCTGTCAGAATTTTCAAACTGGTTTGGTCATTCTGCATCGATAGGCTGATTTTCAGCTTACCAAGGCTACGCGGGGTTAATTGAAATTCGATCGCGTCTTTACCGCCCGACAGGCCCTTTTTGACCCGCTGTAACAGCATTTCAGTCCAATTGTCTTGCGCCGTATCAAGCAATTCGATCAAATTGGCTTGGGTTGTGGCAGATGCAGTTCCGGCATGTCCACCCATCGACCCGCTACCGTTTGACTGCCCGCCAGACGATTGACCAGATGATTGACCAGAAAATTGACCGCTATCCGTTAATGCCGCACTCGCAACAATGGTTGCCGTTTGTGACGAGGTTGGTGTCAAACGTGAATCATCGACCATACTGGCTGCAGGTGAACGCGATACAGGGTTGACCGAAACCAGGTCGGCTGCTTTAGCCCCCTTGGTTGGGGAATTGACCGTCCCCTTAAGCGCACTGTCTGCCAGCGTCTGACGCATCTTGAACTGGTCCAACTGATCGCCACCACCAGCTTTTTCCCCGCTGACCTTGGCATCGAGACGCGCCGCGATTTCTGCATCAATTTTGGATTTCAAATCCTGACCGCGCATAACTGGTGATGATTTCCCGTCAGGCAACCCGTCAGCGATTTTGCTAAGGGAAACCGGCTTTACCTCACTATCTACCTGTCCGCGAGGCGCGGCGTCCGTCTTGGCCGATGTCAGCGATACCGGTCCAGTATCAGCCTTGTGCGGTGCTGTGGGGTGTGCTGCTGCGGGGTGTGCCGAGCTGCGGCTGGCCGCTTGGCCTGCCAATGCGGGGCGCGCCAACGCCGCGTTGACCTTGGCACCTGCATTATTAACATCAACGTCAACTTCACCGTCACTGTCGCCTTCATACGCCATCGACGCTATCAGTGACGGTGGTGTTTTGGCTGCTATTTCACCGGCGTTGGCTGTCTTGCCCCTTAGCCCTTGTGCGGGCTGGGCATCCGCCGCAACCAACCCTGCCGGGGCTATAATCTCCGCCACATCCTCGGCCAATGAGGCAACATCGTCATCACTCGTCTCACCCGAATCATCCAAAAATTTCATCTTTAGCGGCACAATGACAGGTAAGGTATCGTCATGCGGTTGTTCGTCAAACTGTCCATTTTCCGCAATAGCGACCGGCATTGGATCAAGCACAGGGTCGGTCTTTGCTGACGCGTCAGCCGCTTTTTCGGCAAGCATCACACCACCAAAAAGCGCTGCAAAGGCGGCGTCTGCCGCCGTTTCACCGCGCGATGACGCGGCGGCAACAGCCATTTTGGGCGGCGCGGATTGCAGGGTTTTCGGCTCTATTTTCGACATAAATTTTGGGCCCGCATAAGGGTTTGGACGCATAATCGCATCAACAGTGATGCAAATCGGATGCCAGTCTTGTCCAGATGCGAGATATTTACCGCGACTTCGGTCGTCGCCGGGATGCGTCATCATCCTCCCGGCGCGCCTCGCGCTGATCACGGGTTTGGCGACGAATATCACGAGCCTTTTCAGATGATTTATCGCGCCGCCGGCCAGCGGCGGCAATTTGTTGCCGCAAATGCGTCAGTTCATCTTGTAAATGATCGCATCGGTTGCCGGCGGTTTCGAGTTGGGTGCGGATCTGGTGTCCCATCGCCGCATTGGCGCGCAAGGTTCCGGCATTTTGCAGCCCATCTTTCGACGCTGTCTCATCAGCCATTTCCTGCAATGTTTGCCGCATTTTTTCGACTGATTGAAATTCGTCATGCAGAGCGCTGAACGAGCGCATTTGACGATTGATCGCGACGGTCTCTTTCATCGCTAAACGATCAAACACCGTCGCCTTTTTGTTCATGAGCCAGCCTCAAGATTGAACAGATCAGTCAAGGCTTTAACACTGTCTTTATAGGGCGCCGACTGGTTGAATGGCTGCTGGATATGCGCCATCAATTGTGGCCATAGCTGGACAGCCAGATCAAGATCTTGGTCTTGCCCCGGTGCATAGCCGCCCATCAAGATCAAATCCCGATTTTCCATGTAAAGCGATACCAAACGCCGGAAATATTGCGCCGCCTGAATATGCGGGCGATTGGCAATATCATTCATCACCCGGCTGACTGACGAGGTGATATCGACCGCTGGATAGATACCCATTTGCATTTGCTGGCGTGACAGTAAGATATGACCGTCCAAGATGGCCCGCGCGGTATCGACAACCGGGTCATTGGTGTCATCACCATCAGCCAGAACCGTATAAAAGCCGGTGATGGAGCCTTCACGCTCCGCACCATTGCCGGTGCGCTCGATCAGGCTGGGGATCATCGAGACAACCGATGGCGGATAGCCTTTTGATGTCGGTTGTTCACCAAGCGCCAAGCCAATCTCGCGGCGGGCATGGGCAACCCGGGTCAGTGAATCCATGATTAGCAAAACATTCTTGCCGTGCGACCGGAAATATTCAGCGATCGCCGTCGCCCGATTGGCGCCCCTGATCCGCAATAATGGTGACCGGTCTGCCGGTTCGGCGACAATAACGGTGCGATGGCGTGCTTCACTTTGTAAAATTTCGGCAGCAAAACTGGCCACTTCGCGCGCCCGCTCGCCGATCAAGCCAACCACCACAATATCGGCGGCAGTAAAGCGGGTCATCATGCCCAATAGCACCGATTTACCGACACCCGACCCGGCAATGATACCGACCCGCTGCCCTTGCCCAACGGTCAGCATGCTGTTGATCACCCGAACGCCAACGTCAAGATGCTTGTCGACCGGACGGCGGGCCAGTGGGTTGGTTTTTTTGCCGGCAAGCGGCCATTGGTCGGCAAGCCGTAAGGCTGGCCCGTCGTCAAGCGGGTGCCCTAACGCATCAATAACGCGCCCCAACAATTCTGGCCCGACCGACACCATATGGCCGTTATCGCTGACCACCACTTTGGCCCCAACGCTGATCTGGGCATCATGGTCATGAACCGACAACAGATTCCGGTTGTTCTGAAAGCCAATGATTTCGGCATTGACGGTCTCGCCCGCGGTGGTGTCAATTTTACATAATGTACCAATGGTCGACGGAAAACCGTCACATTCGACAATATGCCCGTCAAACCGGCTCACACGGCCGGATAAGGCAGTCGGCCGAGAGACCGCCAGCCGGTCAATATCAGTAGCGATAGCGCGAATAAGCTGGTTCATGTCGCTGGCTCATCGTCAGTATTTTGGCCCGGATGATCAGCGTGTTCAGCATGTTCAGCATGTTCAGCCGCATCACGGTTATCAACCTCACCGGAATCGGACGCGTCCCCCGCATCGCTGGTTAGGTCAGCCATTGTGCCGTCTGTTTCAGGACCCGCATCTGGCAGTGATGTGGTTTCGACTAACGCCTCACCTGTATCGATACGGTCCGCGGCAATATCGCGCATTTCAATGCCGTTGACGCTGACCATCACATCACCGCGCGCTAGGCCCGGATCGGCGATAAACGCCGATTTATCTATGGCCTGTTGCGCAAGATGAGGGCTGATCGCGGCCAGATCGTCGGGGTTTATCTTGATCTTGGCCGTCGCCATAGTGGCCTCAATCGCGCCAACCATTTTATCAATTCGGGCAAAAAACGCGTCAGGTGCGCTGTCGATCGCAAGGCCAGCGCGGTCTGCAGCAAGCCGCAATATTGCGGCCCTGATCGTTGCGTCTAGCGCGCCACGCTCAACCGCCGATACGCTGCGCAACCCGGTTGCCATATCCTCAAATACGTTAATAGCCGCGGCTAATTTCGCCGCGGCGTCAGCTTTGGCAGCGGCGGTAATTTCGGCTGTCGCCGCTTGGCGCCCTTCATCAATGCCCGCCGCGCGCCCGCGTTCAAAAGCGGCCTCGGCAGTCTCAAAAGCCGCCGCTTTCGTCACATCGGCCGTCACATCGGCCGTCACATCGTCGGTCATATCGACATGATCATCTAGCACCGCATCCGGCGACACGGCATTTGACGTGGTGTCAATAGCGGGCGGCCCATCAGCATTTTGTTCAGCCGGTTGTGCGGCCGGTGCTGACACGGCAGGGCTATCGGGCTGTTCAACAGCAGCAGATACCGGCACATCGGTCGGTTGGGCTGATGGCGCATTAGCCGCCGCCGGCATTTCCGCAACAGGTGATAGCCCCGGATCGCCGCTCGTCTGTAACGGTTGTTCTAGCACGGCTTCATCGCCAGCTTCGCGGCTTGAGGTGTCATGGTCCGGCACATCATCTGCCGGCGGTTGCACGGCCTGCTGTTGGGCCTGCTGTTGGGCCACTTTTTCGCGCTGCTGCTGGGCTTGTTGCTGGGCTTTTTGGTCAGCCTCCTGCTGGGCTTTCTTCTGTGCCTCAGCGGCAATTTCCATCAAGCTTCGCGGCCGAAACGCCTTGTCGGTTTTCAGATTATGCGTTGTTGACGGGCGAAACGAGGCCGATTGCAAGGTCGCCAGAATACGCGCCACCTCGCTATCAGCCAGCTGGTCGCTGTCTTTTTCCGTATAATCCAAAGCCGCGTTGCTCATAGGCTGTCACCTGCGCTGATCTTAGACAAAATCATCACCGCCACGGCCGGCAAGAACGATACTGCCTTCATCCGACAGACGGCGGGCGACATTGATAATTTCTTTCTGGGCGGCCTGAACCTCGGTTAACCGCACCGGCCCCAGAGCTTCCATCTCGTCAAGGATATTGGCCGCTGCGCGTTTTGACATGCAAGAGAACAGCTTGTCACGAAGCGGCTCATCAGCGCCTTTCAACGCCAAGATCAGCAATTCGGTATCAACCGACCGCAGCAAGGTTTGCAACGACTTGTCATCAGACATGATAAGATTATCAAAGACGAACATGCTTTCCTGAATGGCAAGCATCAACGATTTGTCGCCCTTGGCAATCTCTTTCATGATGCGGCCTTCCATGGCCTGCTGGGTAAAGTTCATGATTCTGGCCGCGGCGTCGACACCGCCAACCTGTGACGCACGAAGCGATGTATTTGCCTTGAATTTGCGCTGCATCACGTCTTCCAACTGCCGCAACGCGTCAGGCCCAACCGTTTTCAAGGTCGCAATGCGGCGGATCACCTCAGCCTGCATCGGTTCAGGAAGCAAGCCAAGCACGTCAGCGCCAAGCCCAGCGTCAAGATAGGAAATCACCAGCGCGATAATCTGCGGATGTTCATCAGCTACCAATTCGGCAATCGAACGCGCATCCATCCAGTCGAGAATTTCAATCGGCCGCGAGCTTGACGTCGGGGCAATCCGGCTCAACACCGATTGAGATTTATCCTCACCAAGCGCCTTGACCATCACATTACGAATGTAATTGCCAGCCCCCATGCCAAGGCTTGTTTGCGCCTTGATGATGGCCAAGAATTCATCAAGCACCAGATTAACCGTTTCCTGATCAAGGCCTTGCACAGAATACATCGCGCTACCAAGATGCTGCACCTCACGCGGTGACAGGTTTCGCAAAATTTCCGATGCCTCATCCTCGCCAATCAACATCATCAAGATCGCTGATTTCTGAGTACCGGTAAGCTGGTCAAACACCGATCCGCCTTCTTGCGTTTTGTCTTCTTCTGCAGCCGCCATAACCGTTACCTCGTCATCTTGCCATTCAGCGCCATTTTGCGATTACCGAGATCACGGCGGCGCTGTACCGCCGATTTTTCCCGATGACCAACGCGTTTCCTTAGGTGTTCATATCCTTCGACATCATTGCCTTAAAGACGTTGGACACACGCCCTGCCTCGTCAGACACTATCATACGAATTACCGCAACCTTGTCATCATAGGTGTTGGCAGTATCCAGCATCTCGGCTGAAATGCTCGCCTTTTTCGGCTTTAGCTTAGCCTTGATATCTTCAAGGCTTTCCCCTTCACCAACCTCAATCTGATCAAGATCGACATCTTCATCGACGCCAGCCGCACCTTCAACACCAGGCACCGCGACCGGTACCAGAATGCGGTTGATCAACGGCCGCACCACACCAAGGATGACAATCGCCAGGATCAACACAAAACCAGCTTGATTGATAGCCGCCCGCATAAATGGCTTTTCAAACCATTGAATCTCAACGCCGCCGCTCAATTCTTCGATGAAGGGCGCGCTTGAGACGGTCAAACGATCGCCACGCGCCGTATCAAGCCCGATAGCATCCGCCGCCAGCTTTTCAATTTGCAGTAACTCGCCCTCAGTCAGCTTGCGGGTGGTTTCAACGCCGGTTTCGGGATCGGTTATAATCGGTTCGCGCACCAGAATCGCCGCATTGATTTTGCGAATGATATTCGACGGCTTCATCGTGCTGGAAACGGTTTTGCTGATCTCGTAATTTTTTACCTCGCTTGAAGATTGCGAGCGTAATTCTTCTGCCCCGCCGCTAGCCTGGGACTGGGTCGCAAGATCAGCCGCCGGCGGCGGCGTATTGGCGACCGCCCCCGGAATACCTTTGGCGGTTGCCGCCATTGTCTTGTCCGAGGTGGTTTGTTCACTCCGCAAGGCATTACCCTTTGGATCAACGATTTCTTCGGTAACTTCAGACCGGGTAAAATCGATATCAAGGCTAATTTGCGCATTCACATTGCCAAGGCCGACAATCGGCGATAGCAAAGATGTCAATCGGTTCCGATAGATTTCTTCAAGCCGTATCCGATGCTCTAATTGGGCATCAGACATTTGCCCTTCGGCACTGCTGTTGGCGCGTGACAGCAAATGACCGTTTTGATCGACAACTGATACATTTTCCTTGGTCAGGTTAGGCACAGACGATGAGACAAGATGGGTAATCGCCTCAACCTGCGTACGGCCCAAGGTGCGTCCGCGCGCCAATTGCAAAAACACCGAGGCGGTCGGCGTTGCCTGCTGGCGAACAAACACTTCTTTGTCGGGAATCGCTAAATGTACCCGTGCCGACATGACCAAATCAATCTCGGCAATCGACCGCGCCAGCTCGACCTCTTGCGCCTGACGCAATCTGGCGGCTTCAACCGATCGGCTTGATCCCATCTGGATCGTATCAAGCTGCTCATAGCCACTTGCAGCGGCCGATGGCAGGCCCTGTGCCGCCAATGTCATGCGCGAGGCATGATATGCATCGGTCGGCACCAGCACATCACCGGTCACCGGGTCAAGAACGGCCTGCACGCCTGAATTTTTCAACGCGTCAAGAACGCGTGATTTTTCGCTTTCCGGCAATCCGGCATAAAGCGTTGTGCGGTCTGGTTGCTGCATCGAGATATAGGCAAAAAGCCCAATAAAGGCGACAGCTAGGGCGACAATTGTCGGCAAGGAACGCTGAAACGCCGGCTGTCCATACACCCGGCGGACTTGCGAGGCCAAGGCGCCGGCCTGCGATAAAACACCCGGTTCTTGGGCGACCATCTGATTGGTCTGATTTGCTACTGCGTCCGCCATCTTTTACACCCTGAAAACTGTCTAACTATGTCTAAACCCACAAGAGTCCAGCCGGATCAAACCGGCATATTCATGATATCCTTGTAGGCGCTCAGCATCTTGTTCCGCACATTCAATGTCAGTTGAAACCCAAGGCTTGAGACCTGTTGGCTCACCATGACTTTGGACAGGTCATTTTCGACACCAAGCTCATAGGCCTTGGTCATATTCGCGGCGTTTGTTTGCGCATGGGCCACCTCTTTCAACGCATCGCCCATGCGCGTGGTAAACGCGGTGCTATTGGTTTGTGGGGCTAATGCCGCTTCAGCCTGGGCACGCAATTGCGCGCGGAGCGAAGAAACGGGGCCGGTCATTGATGGTATCTGAGTCATTGTTCAGGCCCTCCCTTACATCGATGCGGCTTGTTTAGCGTCACGCGACAGCGCATTTTCGGCTGTCAAACTGCTTGCCATGCGCTCTTGCAGAACACCGTCAACCATGATGTCAGCAGCCATTATTTTTCCGCCTGACGACAGCACAATGGCCCGCTGCAACACATTTTCCAATTCACGAACATTTCCTGGCCAATTGTAGGACAGCAAAATCTCCTTGGCTTCGTCATCAATGCACGGAAGGTCGTCATCAGGCTTGCTGTGACGGGCAACCAAAATACTGCTGATGGGAATGATATCATCTGGACGATCGGCCAAATTTTGTGTGGTCAGCGGGAACACATTCAACCGGTAAAAAAGATCCTCGCGGAATCTACCGTCGCGGATTTCCCCCAGCATTTCACGGTTGGTTGTTGCCAACACCCGAACATCAACATCAATCTCGCGTTGGCTACCAATCGGGGTGACTTTGCGTTCTTGCAAGACACGTAGCAATTTTGCTTGCAATGACAATGGCATTTCAGAAATTTCATCAAGCAACAAGGTGCCACCATCGGCTGCACGGAAAATACCCTTGTTGGCGGTTGATGCGCCGGTAAACGCCCCCTTTTCATGGCCAAACAAAATGGCCTCGAGCATATTTTCGGGAATAGCGGCGCAGTTCACCGCAACAAAGGCTTTGTCTTTGCGGCTTGATTGGTTGTGAATGAAACGGGCAAGAACCTCTTTACCAGTACCAGTCGGCCCATTGATAAAGACAGTAACGTCGGTCGCTGCAACACGATTTGCCAACGCCATCAGCTGTCGACTTTTGGGATCGGCCACGGCAACGTGATCGTCCTCAAGGCACAAGGTCGCAACCATCTGCAAACTATAATTCTGTGCCACCGGTGCGTTAGCCGCCGCCTTTGGCAGATTGATCCGGACAAATTTACCGTTCATTTCATGGGTGACGAAAAATTGATCCGTATCATCTGTGCCAATGACAACCAATTTTTTGGCCTTCATTCCCCGTGCAATGTCGACAAGGCCATTTTTGCCACCTTGCGCTTCGGCGAACGCGCCCGAACACAAAAACACATCATAGGTTGGGGGAATTTTGTTTGCCGGGCCGGTTGTGCCGTCAGCGCTCCGGCAAGGTTTCGCGCCCGTTTCTGGTGCCTCGCGCACAGCGACAGCGGCCATCCGCATCTCGAATATCTCTATCAGCATATCCGCAGCGGCCAGAAACTGTTTTTCAACACAAACTTTAACCATTGTTCTTGTCTCCCGACGAAATAAGTCAAAGCAGGAAAGGCAAAAACCGGGCCAACATTTGGGCAACCTTGAAAATATTTATTTATTTTATTGTATTCATTTATTTTTTATATGTTCTGCCAGGTATCAAACCCAGTTTCATTTTTCTGACATCCCGTGCCAATAGTGTCATTTTTTTGTTCAATTTTCTGACACTTTCGTCTAGTTTTGACAGGTAAACGGGTCGCGGAAAGATACAAGTGATGGGATTTTAGGTGAGCGCGAACGAACTTATTGGCCAATCGGCGGCAATGCGCGATGTCAGGCGGCTGATCGAGATCGCGGCCCCTGCGCGCACAACGATCCTTGTTCAGGGTGCGACCGGCACCGGCAAAGAACTTGTTGCCCATAATATTCATAAATATTCCGCGCGTGACGGTGATCTGGTATCGATCAATTGTTCGGCTATCCCGGCAGATTTGCTTGAATCTGAATTATTTGGCTATGAAAAAGGCGCCTTTACCGGCGCTGAAAAAACCCGTCAGGGCCGGTTTGAAATGGCTTCAGGCGGCACCCTATTTTTGGATGAAATCGGCGACATGCCGCTGCCCCTTCAGGCCAAATTACTGCGGGCCATTGAAACGCGGACTATCCAGCGTGTTGGGGGTGGCAAAGATATTCCGATCGATTTGCGGCTAGTCTGCGCGACCCATCAAAATATTGAGGCAGATATTGAGGCCGGAAAGTTCCGGGCTGATCTATTTTACCGGATCAATGTCTTTCCGATCAAACTGCCGGCCCTGAACGAGCGCGCGGTTGATATTCCACAAATCATCAGCACCTTGCTGAAATTGATTGAAAAAGCGAATGACATTGGCGCGTCACCAAAATTTGACGATAGCGCCATTCAGGAATTTATGCGCTATCCGTGGCCTGGCAATGTGCGTGAGTTACGCAATGTGATTGAGCGCGCCTATCTACTGTTTCCGGGCAAAGTGCTTGATGGCAAGCATGTACGGGACTATTTGTTGCGGCTGCGTGCCCCGGATCCGGTAGAAGAACAAGACGCGCTATGGCAAGCATCGGCCGATTTTGATGCGATTGCCGTGGATGACGGCGCGGGGTCCGGTGAGGCACCGCTGCCCCAGCCTAGCCATTACCGCGACTGGTTTGCCTATTTTGACACGATTGATGTCAGGCGCCATTTACAGGATGTCGAGATTGTGCTGATTGAAGCCGCGCTCAAAAAATCCAACGGCATGATCAGTCATGCTGCCGATGCACTAAAATTGCGCCGGACCACTCTGATCGAGAAAATGAAGAAATTCATGATCGAAAAGCCAGTTGGGTGAGATCCAGCAAATCAGATGAATGCTTTTCAGGCTTTCACTCCTAAATCAAATTTTCGATTAAGGTTAGAAAACTCGGCATAAACCTATCCTAAAAATCTTCTTAAAACTTTTAATTTATTACTTTTTCAGTCGTTCTAATTGTAGAGATTCGGAACGATGACAAGTATCAATACAAACCTTGGCGCTTTGGCTGCAATATCCCACGCAAGCCAAGGCCAAAGAACGTTGCAGAAATCCATTGAAAGGATTTCCTCAGGCCTGCGTATTTTGAGTGCGGCAGATGACGCTGCCGGCTTGTCTATCGCCAACAAAATTTCATCAGAAATTTTAGGTATGGAGACAGCAATCAAAAACAGTGCCAATGCCATTTCTTTAATTGACACAGCTTTGGGCGGCACCGGTGAAGGAATAAAAATATCACAAAGAATTAGAGAGTTAGCGGTTCAGATGAGTAGCGGGACCTACAGTAGACAAGATCGCGAAAACGCCCAATTTGAAATCAATGATCTTATCCTCGAAATTGATCGCATTTCATCGCAAACGACTTTTAACAACATAAAATTACTCGATGGGACTTTCAGGCAATCAATGATGATCGGCAACACTCTTGCTGAAAGCCTTACCATTGAGATTGATAACCCGCTTTCACTTACCGGCATCGCCGCTGTTAACGAGGCCTTAGGTGTGTCAGAGAGTGTATTGGCTGCGCAAAGCTACGGCGCAGGAACTTCAAATTTTTTAATCCCTTCAAATTCAGAAGCCACCCTGCAAGAGCGAACAGAGCAAGTCTTTGGTAACTCTGAGCAGAACCTTGAGGCGAGCAGCTTCGCATCTGGCACATCAACACTGAATTACCTCGAAAACACAGTTGGCACTGGCAGCTCGGCTTTTGACACGCCAGACTTATCAGATGCTTCAGGAACATCGACAATTGACTTTGCAACATATTCGAATGTTTCAATCACTCCAAAACAGACCGCTACCGGCAATTACATAGCCCGAGGTACATCAAACCTTGATATTGACGCTACAAGCAATGCATCGGGCTCGTCATGGTTGAATTACCTAGCCACCAGCGAAGCCAACGAGTTGAGTTCAATCGCGGCTGGCGTACCGTTGAATAGCACGGCTGAGATAGCTGCCGGCGGCGCATCCACTCTGAGTCCTGCAGGATTTTTCAATGGTACCTTTAATGGTCAGGCAGTTACTAGCACGCCCGCACAAAGTGGCGGAACAG
>JAYOFA010000022.1:0-26382 GCA_038116935.1 Puniceispirillum sp. (SeqCode)
ACGCGTTGGCGTCCCTGAGTACCAGATGACCGCCGCATTATGGATGCGGGGCTTGTTGTCTGATGAATATGGTGTTGATCCGGCTGGCATCCATTGGCGCACCGGTGCACTGGACAAAGGTGTGCGGCACGAACGGCTGTCACTTGACCTACCCGACGGTATGGTCGTCGAACCGATCAGGGACGGGGAAACGCTGCAGGCGCTGTTGCTTCGTGGCGATATTGATGCATTGCTCGCCCCCAACCCCCCCAAGGCGTTCCTCGATGGTAATCCTGAGATTGTGCGTATCGTCAAAGATTTTGGGGCGGCTGAACGGAACTATCATCAAAAAACCGGGTTTTTTCCGATCATGCATCTGATTGCTGTGCGCAAGTCATTGGTCGAGGCACATCCTGATCTGCCGGTTGCGCTATTGCGCGCCTTCACCGCGGCGCGGGACATTGCTGTGCAGGATCTTCGCGATGTCTGGCTGGGGTCGGCCAACCGGCTGTCGCTGCCGTGGTTGAACGAAGCGATGGAGACAACCATTGCCGCGATGGGCGCTGATTACTGGCCTTATGGTTATGCGCAAAACCGCGCTGAACTAGAGACCGCCTGCCAATACTCGGTTGCGCAATATTTGGCTAACCGTTTGGTTGCGCCTGAAGAGTTATTTCCATCCTGCGTTATGTGAATAGCAATATATGGCGGTGCGGATCATAGGAAAAGAGCGATAGCGACGTCAGGCGAGCTGATATGCGCTGACCGCGTCCAGATCGGGTTCGTAGCCAAGTCCGGGCTTGTGGCCAAGCCGCGCCATGCCGTCTTTGCCCGACAACATGTCTCCAACCAGAGCAGACCGCAACGGGTTGCTATTAAAGTCCACTTCCAATAGACCGTCACCGCCAACCGCGGCAAGTGCATGGGCCGACGCGACCAGACCAATACCGCCGCCAAGATAATGCGGGCAATATCGCCGGCCCGCGGCGCGTATGTTCCGGGCAACCGGGATGGTGCGGCTAAGCCCGCCCCATTTCGCCAAATCCGGCTGGATAACCGCCAGAACATTGTCGGCAATCGCCGCGGTAAATTCATCGTCACCTTGCAGGTTTTCACCGCCGGCAAGCGGCATTGTGGCTGTTTTACGTAGTTTTTGCCATTCGGCGATTGGCCTGTCTTTGGCAATTGGTTCTTCAAGCCAGGTTAGATCAAATGGCGCCAAATCCGATATCATTTCAGCGGCGTGATCGACGCTCCATGCTTGATTGGCGTCAACCATCAGTGATCCAGACGGCCCGACGATGTCGCGCAAGGCGCGGATATTCGCAACATCACGGTCACGGCCAAAGCCAATTTTCAGTTTGATGTCTCGGTAGCCTTCATCAAGCGCGGCGCGCGCTGTTTGTTCGGCATTGGTTGGATTGATCCCGCTGGCATAGATTGGCACGGTATCGGCTGTGCCGCCATAAAGTTCCCATAGTGGCAGTTCTTGCTGTTTGGCGTGAATGTCCGACAGCGCAATGTCAATGCCGGCAATGCATTGGGCCAGTGGCCCGACCTCGCCGGTTTGCAGACCAAGAACCCATGTGCTGGTGGTCAGAAAATCAAAGGCGGCGGCGGGGCTGTCAAAAGGCTGTGACAACAGCAGTGGCGCAAAGACACTGGTGACAAGCCGCGCGCGGTGTTCAGCGCCAACATTCGGAAAATTGCACCAGACCTCACCCCAACCGATTATGCCCGTGGCGCTGGTCAGTTTGACAATCACCATGGGGCGGTCCTGCATCAGGCCAAACGAGGTCTGCACCGGATTGTCGAGCGGAAACCGGTAGACCATAACCTCAACATCGGTAATTTTGATCATGCTGGACTGTCCTTTTCATTGGGCCAACACGCCTGATTGCGGCTAATGACCATTGAGGATCATATCGGCGGCTTTTTCTGCAATCATATAGGTTGGCGCGTTGGTGTTAGCCGAGGTGACCTCTGGCATCACTGACGCATCGACAACACGCAAGCCCGCGATGCCGCGCAATTTCAGATCAGGCGTCACCACCGCCTGTTTGTCGGATCCCATGCGGCAGGTGCCAACACAATGATAGACCGTGCCGCCGCCAGACCGGATCGCCGCCAGCAGACCTTCATCATCCTGCACATCCGCGCCGGGGACAATCTCGTCTGTCCATAGCGGCCTGAAGGCTGGCTTCTGGTAAATCGCCCGCAGCATCTTGACCCCGGCGATCATCGTTTTCTGATCAAGCGCAGTGGATAGGTAATTGGGCTGGATTTTTGGATCGGCCAGTGGGTCTGGCGAGGCGATATCAACCCGGCCCCGTGATTCGGGATGGCATTGCCAAACGGCCGCGGTAAAGCCCGGGTAGCTGTGAAGCGGGTCGCCCGGCTTATCTACCGATAGCGGCATCACATTAAACTGCACATCGGGCGCTGTGGTTGGCGCATGTTCGGTGCGTCCGGCTCCCCCGACTTGACCGGCGCCAACGGTCAATGCGCCGCGCCCGTGAAACAGCCACTCATAGCCCATTTTCATCAGCGACAGCGGGCTGCGCACCGCATTGTTCAGGGAAATCGGATCACGCATCTGCACGATAGTACGCATCTGATAATGGTCCTGAAGGTTTCCCCCCACTTCCGGACGATCAATCAGAACATCAATCCCCATTTTTGTTAACAGCTTGGCTGGTCCGATGCCGGACAATTGCAAAATCTGCGGTGACTGAATGGCGCCGGCAGACAGGATCGTTTCTGCTGACGCAAAAACCTTGCGGCTGTCGCCGTCCTGCCGGATTTGGACGCCAGTTGCCCGACCATCGGCAATGATGATTTTCTCGACCATCGTGTTGGTGATGACCACAAGGTTGGGCCGGTGCAAAGCTGGCTTTAAGAACGCGGTGGCTGAGCTGCTGCGCCAGCGATGGCCAATCGACAGTTGATAGGCGCCAACGCCAAATGTTGTCTCGCCGTTGAAATCGTCATTCTTGGGCAGGCCGATTTGTTGGGCCGCCGCTACCCATGCGGCGCAATGTGGATGGTTGTTGCGCAACATCGACACCTGAACATCGCCATGATGACCATGATATTGCGATGGTGGGCCGGAAAATTGTTCCAGCCTGCGAAAATAGGGTAACACATCATCATAGGCCCACCCGGTCGCACCCAAGGCCGCCCAGCGGTCAAAATTGTCCTTTTGGCCCCGGATGAAAATCAGACCATTGATGCTGCTTGATCCCCCAACAACACGGCCGCGCGGCCAGACAATCGATCGGCCGGCAGTGCCTGGTCCGGCCTCAGTCGCAAAATGGCGGGCAACAGCTGGATTGTTGATCGACCGAAAATAGCCAACCGGTAGCTTTAGCCAAAAATCACGGTCCCAGCTGCCCGCCTCGATCAGTAAAACCTTGTTCTCGGCCTGTGCTGTCAGCCGGTTGGCCAGCAAGCACCCGGCTGACCCGGCGCCAATAATGATATGCGTGAATGTTTGGCTGTCGATGGTCAAAATTAAGCAAACCTGTCTTCTGATTACAAATTCGATAAAGCCATTTTCGTTATCTGACCCGCGGAAACGCCATGTCCGCGGTATAGCTGTCAAAGCTGTCGAGGCGTTGACGGTTGCATTGCAGTTGCAGGTCGGTGCCGGGTTGCACGGCGGTTACGCATGGGTAGTGCTGGCGATAGCTGGCGGTTTTGTCATTGTCTTCCATCGCAATCGCCACCAAACCAGCAACGGTACCCTGCTGGCGTTCAACCAGCCTGATCGCACCATCCATCGTGCCGCCGGTTTCAATCCATTGGTCTACCAGCAACACCTTGGTCCCTGGCGCAAAGGCTGGTTGGCGCATTTCCATATCCTGCGTGCGGCCTGAATAGTTTGAAAATGTCACCTTGTCGGTGTCGACACATAATTTTCCGGCTTTGCGAACCGGCAAAAACCCAACCCCAAGACGCGTTGCGAGCGCTGCGCCAAGGACAAACCCCATCGCGTCAAGCCCGGCGACAACATCGCATCGCACATCAGCCAAATCGGCGACAAGATCGTCCAGCAAATCGTGAAAGGCATCACCATTGATGTAGATCGAGGTCGGGTCAAGCCACGCGAATTTATCGCCTTTGGTGTTTGGCGACATGATGTCAAGATACCATCGCTCGGCTTGACGCGATGCACCGCCACCGGCATTACTAGCTGTCATATGTCGTCTCCCAAAGCCTTACAGCGCGCTATCAAGTCGCGAAGGCGCGCTGGATCTATATGATAGAAATCATCCTTTATATTGATACCGGTTGCGACCATAAAGCAATCGACCATCGCGTAATCTGCTGCATTTTCCGGGGTGATCCCCGAGGCAAGGGCGATTGGCGTATCGGGGAGGGCCGCCCGAAACACCGCCAATTTGGACACGTCGGCCGCATTGCCGGTCGCAATGCCTGACGTGGTTACGACATCCATATAGTGTCCGGCAACTGTTGCTGACACAGGATAATCTTCCGGCTTTACCGGCCGCTGTTTTTTGAAGGCGGTGCCACCAAAATACAGGCCAGTCCAGCCGCTGTCCTGGCGGGCGTGGGCAATCGCCGCGGCTTCAGCCTGTGTCGCAACCCGTTCATCGATCCGCGCATCATCCGCCCAATAGGCGTCGACACGGCAACCATCTTGTTCGAGTGCTGCCAAAATCGGGAAGGCCGCCAACCCGGTAACCGCTAAAAAATTCAACCCGATCCAGAAGTCCGGATAGCTGCGGCGAATCGACCGGATGATTGGCAAAAAAGTCTCGACGTCAAAATCATGATTGATCAGAAAGCATCCCTTAATGCCGGCATCACGCAGCTTGTCGATGTTTGATGCTGTCTGCTGGTGATCCAAAACATGGATGACAGGCAAAATGATTGGGTGGTTCGCCCCAAAAAAACTATTAAATTCAGATCGTTTCACCTGACAGCATCCTTTTTTGATCGGCAGGGTGGGCCCTATCGTGCGGGACCGGGAATAGGTCGGCAGGGGCGGTCAGCATGGCCCGCATCTGGCCAACCATCATTTTTTTACATGAATATTTTGCAATCCGAAAGGATCTGGTCAAAAATTCACATCCAAACATTTCTAGTCAAACATCAAGGGCACATTTTAAGTAAGAGGGAGACCCCGGGACATGAAGCACAAAAAATCAAACCTTACCCTGACGCCATCACGCCGCCAGATCTTGGCCTATGGCGCGGCAGCGGCCTTGTCCACCCCCTTTATTTCGCGTGCTTGGGCGGCGCCAACAGAAATCAATATGCTGGCATGGTATGGTCATGGTGAGCCCGATATTGTGGCCGAGTTTGAGGCCGCCAACAATGTCAAATTCAAGCCGAAATATTACGCTGGCGGTGACAATATGCTGGGGCTGATCGCCCAATCGCCGCCAGGTACCTATGATCTGATCCTGTCTGACGGTGAATTTGTTCAGCAATTGAATGCGGCCGGTTATATCGAAGAACTGAATGCTGCCGACTATCCGTTTGATGACATGCTGTATAAGGACTTCCAAAATTTCCCCGGCCATTGGAAAGATGGCAAGCTGTTCTCGATGATGGTGCGCTTTGGCCATCTTGGTGTGTCATACAACAAAAATGCGATCACCGCTGAAGAAGCAATGAGCTATTCCTGCTTTTGGAAGCCGGACGTGAAAGGCAAGGTTGGCCATTTTGACTGGCACTTGCCAAGCCTCGGGATGATGAGCCTCTATAATGGCAACGGTGCCGGATTGTGGGATTTATCAGATAGCCAGTGGAAAAAGGTCCAAGCGACGACCTTGTCATTGCGGCCACAGGTTGGCGGCTATTTCGATTATGGCGGCACGTTCAATTCGCTGAAGAATGGTGAAATGCTGGCAATGTGCGGTATCGGTGACTGGATTACCGGCGTGTTGGAAAAAGACGGCGCGCCGGTCGCCTCGGTGGTACCGAAAGAGGGCGGTATCCAGTGGACCGAATCCTACTGTATTGGCAAAGGGTCTGAAAAAGCCGATATCGTCAAAAAATTCATCCAATATATGCTGTCACCGGCAGGTCAGGTCAAATCGGCGCAGATGGCCGCATATCCCGGTTTTGCGATCACCAAATCGGGCCGCGCCAAACTGATCGAGATGGACCGCAAAGAGGCGGAACGCACCGGACAAATTGACGGCATGTCAAATGATCCGATTGCCTTGATCAAAGAGGGCCGTATCCATTACCGCAATATTCCGGTGCAGCAATCGCTGGAAGATTGGAACGATTTCTGGTCTGAATATAAAAACGCCTAACCAGCACCGACCTTGATTGTGCGGGACAGAAAGGCCGGCTTTCTGTCCTGTACTCTCTTGGCCAGATACTTGTGCAAGGATCGCGGTAGATGTCCGTCCAAACCAATCCACCGTCACCGGCGCCGGTGACGTTGCCACCGCCGCAAAAAAGCGACAGGCCGGTTCTGTTCAAAAACACCATGCGCCTGCCGATCATTTTGTGGCAAGGGCTGTTTTTTGTCGCGCCGCTGTCATTCTTGGTGGCGATGTCATTCTTCATCGTTCGCAACTACCGGATGACCGAAGCGTTCGAGATGAAAAACTGGCTCAAAATGCTGAGTCGTGATTATTTTTGGGACAGCTATCTGTTAACGATCGGGCTGGCCAGTTTGGCGACCGTGGTGGTGATGGTGGTCGCATTCCCGGCGGCTTATATGCTGGCCTTCAGGCTGTCAGAAACCGCCCGCCGCTGGATTGTCTTTTTGCTGATCATTCCGTTCTTTACCAGCTATCTTGTGCGGATTTTTTCCTGGTATGTAATTTTGGCCGAAAGCGGGGTGATCAACGCCATGCTTGGCTATATCGGGCTTGGCCCGTTTGTGATGCTGAACACCAAATTTGGCACGCTCGTTGGCTATATGACCCTGACGCTGCCGCTGGTGATCATTCTGCAAACATTCTCGCTTGCCAATATTGACAAGTCACTTGTCGAGGCCGCGCATAATCTTGGCTGCCGGCCGTGGCGGACGATTTATCGGGTGATTCTGCCGCTTGCCAAAACCGGATTTATCATTGCCGCGGTGTTCTGCTTCATTCTGTCTTTTGGCGATTTTGTCAGCCCTTATTATCTTGGTGGGTCCAAGCCTCCAACCTTACCAATCCTGATTGTCGATACAGTCAAATCAGGACAGCAATGGCCGCGTGCCGCGGTGGTCGCGGTGGTGATGATGGTGACCTTGTTCATCGTGGCGTTCGGCGGCATTGCTGCTGCATATCGGCGGAGACATGCATGACGTCTGATCGCCGTTTACAGCTATTTCTTTATGGGTATTTGCTGCTGGTGCTGGCCTTTATTTTTGCGCCGATTATTTTCAGCATTACCTTTTCGTTTAATTCGGACCGGTTTCCAACCATTCCGCTGGGTAGTTTTACCCTGAAATGGTATGAGACTGTCTGGCAGGACCCGGATGTATGGGACGCGGCGCGGACCAGCGTGATCGTGTCCTGTTCGGTGGCGCTATTGGCGACATTTTTGGGATTTGCCACCGCCTATACGGATTATCGGTATCGGTTCAGATTCAAGCCGGTTTATCTGGCCCTTATTTTGCTGCCGCCAACCATTCCGCTGATCATCATGGCGTTGGCGATGCTGGCCTGGTTCGCCAAAATTGGCATTGCCGGACAAATCTCGTCGATCATTATCGCCCATACTGTGCTGACCGCGCCTTTTGCGATGGCCATTATTCGGCTTCGTCTTAACCAGATGGACCCCAGCCTTGAAGGGGCGGCGTGGAATCTGGGGGCCAACCAATGGCGGGCCTTGCGGCAAGTGATCATCCCGTTTTGCCGCCCGGCGATTATCTCGTCATTCTGTTTAACGGCGGCGGTTTCGTTTGATGAATTTGCAATTGCCTGGTTCATTTCCGGATTGAATAAGACCATACCAGTGATCATTCTGGAAATTGTGACCGGTAATATCGACCCACAGGTTAACGCGATTGGTAGTTTTGTTTTCCTGACATCGATCACCTTGGTGGTGATTGCCCAAGTTGTTTTGATGACCAGACAAAAAAAGGAAAAGGCATATCATGGCTGATGCGCTGGTAGAGTTTAAGTCTGTCGTCAAGCGATTTGGTGACTTCACGGCGGTGGAGCGGATGGACTTCACGATTGATGCGGGTGAATTCATCGCCTTCATGGGGCCGTCAGGATGCGGCAAGACAACCACCTTGCGTATGCTGGCGGGACTGGAAGCGCCGTCGGAGGGCGAGATTCGCATGCAGGGCCGGGTGATGAATGATGTGCCACCGCATGAACGCGATACGCCGATGGTGTGGCAGTCGCTGGCGCTGTTCCCGTTCTTGAATGCCAGAGAAAATGTCGAATTCGGCCTGCAGATGCGCGGCGTTGATGCGCCGACGCGCAAGAAAAAAGCGCTTGAGTGGCTTGACCGTCTGGAAATTGGTGAATTTGCCGAGCGCGATATTGCCAGCCTGTCAGGCGGTCAAAAACAACGTGTGGCGCTGGCACGATCACTGGTCACCGAACCAAAAATTCTGCTGCTTGACGAGCCACTGTCGGCGTTGGATGCAAATCTTGTCATTCGCATGCAATCGATGTTGACCCGGCTGCAACGTGAGCTTGGGATCACCTTTGTTTATGTGACGCATTCACAATCTGAAGCTTTTGCGATGGCCGATAGGGTGGTGATCATGTCGCGCGGCCATATCGCCCAGATCGGCAAGCCACGAGATATTTACCGCACACCGGAAAACAGGTTTGTTGCCGAATTTGTCGGGCGGAACAATATCATCAGTGGTCAGGTGGCATCGGCTATCGGCAAAACGGTGACGATTGATAGTGACCTTGGGCGGTTCAAGGTCCAGCTTGGCAACCGGCCCAAACCGGCGGTTGGCGATCTGGCAAGATTTGTTATCGCGGCCGATTTAGTGCATTTGTCAACGACGCGGCCAAAGGCGGTCAATGTGATTGAATGCGCGGTCATTTCTGAAGAATTTATCGGCTCGGTTGTGACGCTGTTCTTGGAAACGCCTGATGGCAGTGAATTTAAGGTACAAATCCAAGAACGCGAGCTTGCCGATATCGATATCAAACATATGGGCAAAGTTTTTGTGAGTTGGGCATCTGAACGGGCGCATTACATCAGCGCCGAATAGAACGGAGACGAGCAAGCGATGATCAGCAATCCCATTCCTTGGCCCAACGGGGCGCGCTGTGCTTGTGTGATCTCGTTTGACATGGATGCTGACAGTCTCATTCATATTGCCCGCCCGGATGATTCATATGACCGGCTCTATCCGATCAGCATGGGCCGCTATGGCCCAACGGTGGCGGTGCCGCGGATACTGGAAACCTATCGCCGGCTTGGCATCAAGCAATCTTTCTTTATTCCGGGCTGGTGTATTGAAACCTATCCTGAAACGGTCGAGGCTATCTTGAAAGGCGGCCACGAGATTGGTCATCATGGTTATCTTCACGAAGACCCAATTGATGCCCCCGACCAACGTGCTTGGTTCGAAAAAGCATTGGCGTCTTACCAGCGCTATTGCGGCGGCAGGCCGGCCGGGTATCGGGCGCCGGTCTATAATATCAACCAGCAGGTTGTCGATTTGCTGATCGAATATGGCTTTCGATATGATTCATCAATGATGGCCGATGATATTCCCTATCGGCTTCAGACCAAAGGCGGGGGCTTGTGGGAAATGCCGGTACATTGGGGTACCGACGATTGGCCACCATTCGCCCATTACGCCGAAATCGGTTATATGATGCCGGTGAAATCACCCTCGTCAGGGCTGGCCGCATTCTGGGAAGAATTTGACGCCGCCTATGCGGCTGGCGGGTTTTTTATGTTGATTGTGCATCCGTTCCTGACCGGGCGTCTGGCGCGGTGGAAACAGGTTGAAACCTGGCTGGAAACAACACTGGCAACCAAGGATGTGTGGTTTGCCCGCCTTGACCAGATCGCCGATCATCTTGACCAGCTGGTGGCGCGTGGTGACTACACGCCGCGCCGTGACACGTTACCTTATTATACGGCCCCTGTGGGGCGTTCAGAGTAAAGGAGATATGTGATGCTTAGCGAAACCGATAAACAAATGCTGCGGCTTGCCTATGATGAAGCCAAGACCGGCTTTGATGCCGGGGGCTGCCCCATCGGTTCAGTGCTGGCCCGCGACGGGCAGGAAGTGTCACGCGGCCATAATCAACGGGTGCAGCAAGGTGACCCGATCGCGCATGGTGAAATGGATGCGTTGCGGAAAGCCGGCCGGCAAAAGACCTATCGTGACACGGTGCTGTACACAACGCTTAGCCCCTGCATGATGTGCAGTGGAACGATTATCCAGTTTGGCATTCCGCGTGTCGTTATTGGCGAGAACAAGACCTTTGGCGGCAATGAAGAATTTTTGCGTCAACATGGGGTCGAGGTGATCATCGCAGATGACCCTGACTGCATCGCCCTGATGGAACGGTTCATCACCGAAAAGCCAGAACTATGGGCTGAAGATATCGCTGAAGATATCCTTGGGGAATGATAGATGGCCGATCAGGTTTATGATCCTGCCCGTTACGACGGCACCAATGCCAGCCTGACAAGCGCGATATCAGCTGATGGTATGCCGGCGCTTGGCGTGCGCTATCGGGTGCCGCCACGCTGCGGCGTTGCCGTGCGGGTACTGGCGGGTCAAATCATCTCGATCGAAAATACCCACGGGACGCAGGTTTGTGATTTTTGGGCTTTTTTGGCCAGCGATATGGGCCAATTTCTGTCGATGGCGCATTGCCGGACATCGCTGCAATCAATCACGCCGAAAGTCGGGGATAGTCTTGTCACCAACCAGCGCCAGCCGTTGCTTGCCATTGTTGATGATTCATCGCCAGGGGTGCATGATACCTTGATGTCCTGTTGCGATTGGCCGCGCTATCAGCTGTTGGGATGCGCCGCCTATCACGATAATTGCGCTGATAATTTACGCATGGCACTGGCCGCGATCGGGCTGGCCCCGCCGCATGTGCCTGACCCGTTCAATTTATGGATGAATATTCCGGTGACAGGCGACGGTCAAACCAGTTTTGAGCCAACGGTCGCCGCATCGGGGGACCGGTTTGCAATGCGCGCGCTGGCTGACTGTGTGGCGGTGATGTCGGCATGCCCGCAAGATAAAAACCCGATCAATGGCCATAATACGGCGCCGACCGAACTGCATTTTACAATTCAAGCATAAGGATTTGTTCATGACCACGCCCCCTATCACGATTGTCGACCACCCGTTGGTACAGCACAAGCTGACGCTGATGCGCGATGTCGCCACACCGACCAGTAAGTTCCGTCAGTTGTTGCGCGAAATCAGCCTGCTTCTCGCCTATGAAGTATGCCGTGATCTTGAAACGCACCAAGTTGACATCACAACACCGCTGGAAGTGGCCGCACTGCCTAAATTGGAAGGCAAGAAGCTGTGTTTCATTTCCATCTTGCGGGCGGGTAACGGGCTTTTGGATGGTATGCTTGATTTGGTACCATCGGCCCGTGTCGGGCATGTCGGGCTGTACCGTGATCCGGCGACGTTGGCGCCGGTTGAATATTACCTCAAATTGCCTGAGCATTTGGACGAACGGCTTTGTGTGGTGGTTGATCCGATGCTGGCAACGGGCAATTCGGCGGCGGCCGCGGTGCAGCGCATCAAGGATGCTGGCGCCAAGAAAATAAAATTTGTCTGCTTGCTAGCGGCACCAGAAGGGCTGTCAGCCTTTGCCGCCGCCCATCCCGATGTGCCGATCTATACCGCGGCTGTCGATCGCGAATTGAATGATCATGCCTATATTTTGCCAGGTCTTGGTGATGCTGGCGACCGTATGTATGGCACCAAATAGGCTGGTCATGTGATGCCGGCTAGCGATGTTCGGCGCGCACCAAATCCGACAATTTCTCACCAATCATAATGGTTGGTGCGTTGGTATTGCCCGAGGTGATGGTCGGCATGATTGACGCATCGGCGACCCGCAGGCCAGCCACGCCATGAACCCGCAATTTGGCATCGACAACGGCCATCTTGTCATCCCCCATTTTGCAGGTGCCGGTTGGATGGTAAATGGTGGTGGCGGTATTGCGGGCCCATTCCAGCAGCGCCGCATCATCATCGGCCACCGCCGGCCCGGGGGCATGTTCGGCGGTGATCAGCGATGCAACCGGTTCGTGTCGGCAAATGGCACGGGTCATTTTAAGGCCAGCAACAAGGGTGTCGCAGTCGGTTCGGGTGGCCAGATAATTGGGGTGAATGGCCGGATGGTCATAGGGGTTCGATGACGCCAGCGTCAAATAGCCGGTGCTTTCCGGGCGTAACTGAAGAACCGAGGCGGTAAAGGCGGAAAAGCGATGCGCGCCGTCGGCAGGATTGTCCGCACTAAAGGGCTGGATATGATATTGGATGTCCGGCGTTTCCAATTCAGGTCTTGTTTTCAAAAACCCGGTGCCAAGACTGGCCGCCATTGCCATCGGCCCTGATCGCCGCGCCGCATATTGCAACGCCATCGCGACAAGACGGATCGGGTTGCGGCTTTCGGTGTTGATGGTGCTGGCGGTACATTTATAGACCGGGCGTGCCTGAAGATGGTCTTGCAAATTCTTGCCCACCCCCGGTAACGCGCGCACCACCTCGATCCCGTGCTGACGCAATTCCGCACCCGCCCCGACACCGGACAGCATCAATAATTGCGGTGAGCCAATGGCCCCGGCACATAGGATAATTTCGCGGCGCGCACGCACCGTCTGCAGCCTGCCGTCAATCATCGCCTGCACCGCAACCGCGCGGCCATCTTTGACATCGATTTTGTGTGAATGGGCCCGGGTAAAGACGTGCAGATTTTGTCGGCCCATTACCGGTTTCAGATAGGCCGCCGCACTGCTGCATCGCACGCCATTGCGCATGGTCATCTGAAAGTAGCCGACACCTTCTTGGTCTTCCTGATTATAGTCGTCGGTCCACCGATAGCCGGCTGCCACCGCCGCCTCAAGCCATGCCGTAACGATGGTGCGATTGACCTTGTTGCGCGACACGCTCAGCGGCCCATCCTCGCCGCGCACGTCATCGCCGCCGCCTTCCCAATTTTCCGCCCGTTTGAACAAGGGGAGAACATCGTCCCACGCCCAGCCAGCATTGCCCAATTGCCGCCAGTGGTTGAAATCTTGTGGCTGGCCCCGCACATATAAAAGCCCGTTGATCGAACTGCTGCCCCCAAGCGTCTTGCCACGGGGCCATTTGATGGATCGGCCGTTTAGCCCCGGATCCGGCGCGGTCATATAGCACCAGTCGGTTGCCGGATTGCCCATCGTTTTGAAATAGCCAACCGGAATATGAATCCACGGCGACCGGTCTGGCCCGCCAGCCTCAAGCAGGGCGACCTGATGGTTGGGGTTGGCTGACAGGCGGTTGGCAATCACACATCCTGCCGAGCCGGCGCCGACAACGACAAAATCGAATTCCATTGGCTCAGTCATCTGCCCTCTGGCTATTTCCTAGTTCGGCTGGGGTCATCGAGGTGTGTTGTACATGAGATCAGGCAGCCATGTGACAACGCTTGGAAATGCCGAGACGAAAACCAGAACCGCGATATAGGCAAGCAGGAACGGCAAAACCGCAACCGAAATTTTATCAATACCAAGATTGGTAATACGCGCGGCGACAAAAAGATTGGCGCCAACAGGCGGCGTCAGGAACCCGACCTCACAAGAAATGACCATAACGATACCAAATACAATCGGGTCGATGCCAAGCGCTTGCACAATCGGCAACAGCAATGGGGTCAGCAGAATAATCTGAGCAATCGACTCCAAGAACATGCCAGTGATGATCAAAATCACCGAAATGATCATCAGCAACAAAAACGGGCTTTCGGTCACATCTGACAAGGCTTCACCAATCATGTCAGGCACCGACAAAAGGCTCATCAACTCACCAAACGCCTTGGCCGGGCCAACGATGATCAGAACTGCGCCCGAAATCATCGCGGTGACTTTCAAACACACCAATATTTTCTTCAGTGTCAGTTCGCGGTAGACAACGCCGCCGATCAATAACGCGTAAAATACTGCGACTGATGCAGCCTCAGTTGGCGTGAAGGCGCCACTATAAATACCACCAAGGATAATGAAGGGGGCAAGAATGGCCCATTTTCCATCTAGCATGGATTGACGGACCCGCGCCCAAGAAAATTCATCACCAACCCCGATGTAATTACGGCGCTTGGCGATCAAATACACTGTAAACATCAGCATTGCCGTCGCAATGAAGCCGGGAATAAAACCGGCCAAAAACAGCCGCGGTATCGACTGTTCAGCAACGATGCCATAGATGATCATCAGATTGCTTGGCGGGATTAGGCTGCCAAGCGCACCACCCGCTGCAGCGATGGCGCCGCCCATAGCCGGGTCGTATTTTTGCTTGATCATTGACGGGATCATCACCGCGCCGATGGCGGCGGTGGTGGCTGGCCCAGACCCTGATAGCGCAGCAAAAAAAGCACATCCCAACACCGCGACAAGTCCGAGGCTGCCGGTATAATTGCCTATCATCGATTGCGCCATATCGACAATCCGCTTGGCCATGCCGCCTTGCTCCATCAGCGATCCGGCAAAAACGAAAAGTGGAACTGTTACCAGCGGGAATGGTTCGACGCCGGTATACATCGACAGCGCAACCTGAACCAAATTCAAATCCATCATGAAGTAACCAATCGCCGTACCGATGGCTACCGCAATAGGAATTGGAACCGCCAGAACAATCATTAGCAGCATCGAGCCGAACATGATCAGCGCTTGTTGAACCTCGCTCAGGTCAAAAATAATATCCATTAGCCATTCATGCATGAGGTAGGTCCTCCTCATCACGCGGCGTTAATAGCGGCTCGCCATATTTGATCCAACGATAGTAGATTTGAACAATCCGCAAGGTCATCAGCCCGAAACCAAGAATCAGGCACATGTAAGGCCATTTCTGATCAATATCTAATGCGGGTGAACGATATTCATCTTTCCAGAAAGAGAGGTCGAGAAGCACACTCTGGTATGTGAGAAATATGCCAAAAACAAACCAGATGAAATCGCTGAAAATGGTTAATCCCAATGCTATTTTGGCCGGAAACAGCTGGATAAAATTCATCACTCTAATATGCGCGCGTTCGCGGACTGCCCACGCTACAGAAATGTAAACCGACCATAACATCGCATAGATGGCGAGTTCGTCGGACCAAGATGTCGGCAGGCTAAAAACATAGCGCATGATAACTTGAAAAAAAACCATGCTTGCCATTAACATAACCAGTATGCCGGCTAAAATTTCTTCAAAATGTTTTTCGATAAACGGCCACATCCATCCGCCCCCCGTTGCACGAGATGGTAAACCTGACCCCCGAATAGGACCGGGGGTCAGGACATATATTATGCCTTATTATTATGCCTTATTTGGCAGCAGCATAGATCTTGTCCATGATAGCGGCATATTCAGGGCCGCGCTCTTTGGCAAAATCAGCATGAACCTGCTTGGCTTTTTCAACCCAAGGCCCAATGTCAGGCTGGGTGAATGTAACCCCGGCAGCTTCCATTTTTTTCTGCACAATCGACATGCCGTAATTGGTGTGGAAACGTGATGCAGCGGTCGCGATTCTTGCTGCCATATCCATCGCCTCTTTCTGGCTGTCATCCAGTTTTGACATGAACTTGTCGCTGACAAAGAATGGCGGCGCCAAAACAAAATGTCCGGTCATCGCCACATGCTTGGCAACATCATGAAACTTTTGCGAATATTGCACGTCAAGCGGCAAGTCACCACCATCGACAGTTCCAGTTTGCGTTGCGGTGAGCGCTTCTGACCAAGCAATCGGCACAGGGTCTGACCCAAATGCCTTATAGGTTGCGACCATCACCTTGTTTTTCGGGACGCGATATTTCATTTTCGCAAAGTCGGCAAGATTGTTGATTGGCATTTTGGTGTTGTAGATATGCCGGAATGAGAACAGTGGGATCGAGTACAAATGCACGCCAACCTCTTTTGGCATATCACCCCAGATCTCTTTACCAACCGGGCCATCGGCGATCTTCACCGCATGCTCGTAGTTCTGGATCATGTATGGAAGAACAAGAAGGTCGATTTTTGGAAAAAAGGGACCAGCGTTGTTCTGGGCGATCATGGTGCCGTCAAGAGTTCCAAGCTGCAGTTTTTTGAACTGTTCTTGTTCACTGCCCATCTTGTGGCAGCAATGCACCTTTACTCGCACCGTCCCACCTGACAGCGTTTCAAAGCGCTCGGCAAACAGATGCATAAATGTCCCGTATGGGTGCCCTTCGTTTACCGAGTAACCAATGTTCATGGTAACTTTAGCCGCGTTGGCCGAACCGGCTGCGAACAGCAATCCGGCAAACAACGGCGCTACCAATAGTCTGAGTAGTTTCATGTTTTCCTCCCTACCAATAATGGTGCTGTCGTTTAGGGCGACCGCAGCCCATCAGCTTCGTCTAAACGGATAGCGAGTCAAACACTGGTCGATAGGCAGCTGTCAGGTCCGCTATCATCATTGAAAACAGTTCCAAATCTTTTCCGGTCTTTCAAGTCTAAAACTTAATAACCATGTAAATAAACTTTACATAAAAAGAAAAATTACCGCGTTTTAATGTTAGATTAAATTTCAATTTTCTATCGATAGGGGCTGTCGCTCACCCGTAGGATGTCCATCCACGCCGTGATTTGCAGTGCGGCAGGGTGCTGCCGGACTCAATTCAGTGCCGACCAGACCATAACCAGGGCGATTGCCGCAAGTATCAATAATGCAACTTGCCGAAAATATAAGTTGCCGCCATGTCGAAAAAATTTGGCGCCAAGCATGGTTGATGCGACATAGATAACCGCGGCAACCGCACTGAACTGGACAAGGTCAGCGGTTATCTTTCCATAGGCGGCAAGGGTCATCGCATTCAGCGCCGACATCGTGTTCAGCATGGTGATGATGTTGGCTCTGGTCCGACTTTCGTCGTCACGAAGCGACAAAATGGTTGTCACAAGCGGTGGCCCGCCCATGCCGGATGTGCCTTGCAAGCCACCACCGATGACCCCGGCCACAAACATGGTCAGGCGGTTTACGGGCCCTTTTATGCGCCAGCCGGACAACAGCAAACCAATTGCCATCAGCAACACGGCTGACATGATCAGCTTCATTTTCGTTTGATCGACTGACACCAGAATCGTGGTGCCAATCGGAACCGCTACAAGAACACCAACCAGCATCGGGGTAATCGTTTTAACATCACACCCACGAAGGCCCTGCGGCGTGAGATAGACGATATTGGGAATCTCGATCAAAACCAGAATGGCGATTGCCGCAACCGGGGACACAACAAAACTAAGCACCGGCACGATCAGCAAAGCGGCGCCAAACCCCAGAAAGCCGCGCAGAAAACCGCCAGCCGCAATGCCGAGCAAACAGTAAAGGCTTTGCGTTAACGACAGGTCAAGAAAATCCATATCGGCTTACCTTATGCTTGGCGCGACGCGGTCTTGCTTGTGGAGCAGTTCGAAGACGCCCAATCCAAGTACCGCGATCAAGATAAGTGCGCCACCTATGAATGTGCTACGGCTTATCACTTCATCCATGAAGATCCAAACCCATAACGGGCCCAGGGTAAATTCCAACAGCATGATCAGCGGCACCTCCGCTGCTTTGAGGACCTTTGACGACAAGATCAAAAGTGACTGCCCGACCCCTTGCAATACAGCACCCCAAATAAAACACAGTGCAACGTCCCGAACCGAAATATCAATAAGCCACGATCCGCCAAACCATCCAACCGGCAACGTGATCAGGCCGGTAACAAGAAGCACGGGCAACATTTCAATATGGCGGTTTCGTCGCAAAATAACGGCGAAACAGGAAAAACAGCAGGCGGTCGTCAAAGCGAACAAAGACCCGTAAATCGAGTCAAGCCGGACATTGCTGTAAACCAAGATGGAAATACCGATAGCGGCAATGAACATCGCGATCTTTGTGTGCGTGCCTATGGTCTCACCAAGCAGCAAACGCGCCAACAGGGCGGTGATAAAGGGGGCTACGGCAATGGTGAAGGTAATGTTCGCGACGGTGGTGTGAGAAAAGGCAAACACATAAGATGTTTGCGCGCCAGCAAAAAATGCGGCGCCCACAACACCCCACAGGCCGATCTGTCTGACAGTTTGAAACCATTGACGGCGATAAAGCACGCCGATCAGACATCCCATCACAAGCGACAAGGCAAAGGAGCGGAAAAAAACCACTTCAAAGATTTCGATCGTGTCAAAATTTCGAAAAATAAGACCGGACATACTGACCAGCGTTGCCGATGCAACCATCATTTGCATGCCGCGCGCGCGGGTCAATTCTAACTTCAAAACACTCATCAAAGGCACTCTGACAGGAGGCTGAAGGCCGAATGATGCGACTCATTCGGTATATTGTCCAGCAAAAGCCCGGACCGATCCCCGGGTCAATTTCGAGGTTAATCCCCGGGTTAATCAAAACTACATTCTTGATAGTTACTGTTTCGGCATGTATCGGCTTTTTCGCGCACTATCTGAGCCACAGTGTCCGGCAGTTCAGCGGCCACGGCTTGCGCCATGAAAGACGCATTGGGGTCAAACGGGGCGGCCAGCAAAAACCACATCATCGCCGCGGGCTTGTTGATCGTAACGCCAAGCCCGTCATGATAGCTGGCGCCAAGCGCGGTGAACGCAAACGGATATCCCTGCCGGGCCGATGCTCTGAACAGCGCGATCGCACGGTAATGATCTTGTGATACGCCTTGGCCGGTCTGATACAACAGCCCCAAGCTTGCCTGCGCGACCTTGTCGCCCGATTCTGCCAGCGGTGTCCAGTAACGGGCCGCCTCTTCAGGCCGGCCGTCAGCAAGGCTTGTAAAGCCTTTATTCAGATCATCAGCCACCACCGGAACCGCCAGCAACAACATAAAGACACTGATACCAAGCCGGACAAGGTCACATAGTTTTGAGTGGAGATAACAACCAGAACGTGGCATCAATGAAAGTCTCCTCGTCATTATTATGCAAACAACCCCCGACCAACAGGGTATTAAGAGCGATGATTTTGGACAATGCTGGCAAAAAGATCGAGCGCCTTTTAACGGTGGGCTGGCAGAAAATGACCAAACCGAAAACCGTTGCTGACACCATTTATGGCACTATACTCGCCCTCGCGCTGCTGTTCTGCATCCTTTATGTATTTGAACAATTTGTCCGGTGATAGCCACTACAAAAACCATCGCGCCGCCTAGGACCTGTCAAGCATGTGATTCAATATAGCTGTCTGGTCAAGCGGCCCCAATCCGCCTTCCGCCGCTTCAGTGAACAGGCTTTTGGCCAAAGCACCAAACGCAGCGCTTGCGCCACAGCTGCTGGCAAGCTCTATCGCCATGTTCAAATCCTTTATCGCCATTGATACCGGAAAGTCCGGGGTCAGATCGCCAGCGAGTATCTTTTTTGGATAGTTCGTGTTCAGTTGCCCAAGGCCGGCGGTGGTGGTGCTCATCAGCTTGGTCATGGCGTGGATATCAAGGCCGACATGGTGCGCGAGCGCCAATGTATCGGCGGTCACCGCGTTGCTGACCATCGCCATATAGTTGTTGACCAGCTTGGCCTTTAGCCCATGGCCAGTTGGCCCGACATGGAGGGTCGTATCGGCAACCGCATTAAAGATATCTGTTGCTGCCTCTATGTCCGCACTGCTACCGCCGGCCATCACCAGCAGATTGCCGGTGGCCGCTTCACGCGGTGTTCGGCCAACAGGCGCATCAATAAACCGGTGACCGGCAGCCCTAACGCGGTTGGCAATGTCCATCGATCTGACATAAGACCCGGTCGACATCTCAATGATCAGGCTGCCGGCAGCAAGGGTTTGCAAAATACCGTTATCGGCAAACAAGACGTCGTCGACAATGTCACTGTTTGGCAAAATGGTGATAACGACATTTCTGCCTTTTGCGGCATCGGCCGGAACCGTGAAGGTGGAAACAGATTTGTTTTGAAACGCGAGAAGGGCATCTTGGTTGGTGTCACAAACCACTAAATCAAGGCCAGCCGCCAACATGTTATGGGCCATCGGTGCCCCCATCATGCCAAGGCCGACCATCACAATTTTCTGGGTCATGATGGCAAGTCTCCATAGGGAAGATAACCGCCTGCCAAGGTAATACCGCCATCGGCCACAATCGCGGCGCCAGTCAACGCGCTGGCCAGATCAGACAGTAAAAACAGCGCAACATTGGCAATTTCTTCCGGCCTGACAAGACGGCCCATCGGCGTCATGTTGATGATAGGTGACAGGTCCCGGCCGGCGGCTTCTTGGGCGCGGATGAAGGGGGTGTCGACCCACCCGGGACAGATGGTATTGATCCGGATATTTTTGCGACTCCATTGCACCGCCAGCGATTGCGTCAGATTGACAATCGCGGCTTTGCCGGCCCCATACCCCAAAACCGGCCCGGGTCGCACGGCCAGCACCGACGACAGGGTTACAATCGCGCCGCCCCCGATGTTGTGCAAAAAATTGCCAGCTATTTTGCAGGTAATAAATGTACCGGTGATATGGTTGTTCAGGACACGTTGAAAAACATCAACGGGCATATCCGCAATCGGCTCGCGCGTTGGCAACATGCCGGCCGAGGTAACACAGCTAGTGATTGGTGGCATATCACGTTGAAGGGAGGTAAAGGCGGCGTCCATCGAGGCTTCATCGGTGACATCGCCATGGGCGAAAAAGGCCCGGCTGCCAAGGCTCTGGCAAACCATCTGTGCCGCATCTTGGTTGATGTCGATCAAGCCAACGGTGGCGCCTTGATCATGTGCGGCACGGCAGATGGCCGCCCCGATGCCACTGCCGCCACCGGTGACGATGATTGATTTATGGTCAAGTCCCGTCATGATATTGTCTCTACCCTTGCTGTCTTTGCGCGGTGATCATTTTGGCAAATTTAGCTTTAGTGTTATGTGTCTTTGCAGATTGATTATCTTCAGGCTAATGCTAGTGTGATTGTCTTTCAAGACGATAATCAGAGGCAGAAATGTCCAATCCGCAGATGTCCGACTCACAGGCCAAGAACCCGTCGGCGGCGCGCGCGGCGTCTAACCGGCAGACATTTGCGGGTCGGGGAGTCTATGACGCGATCATTGTCGGGGCGGGGTTCTCTGGGCTTTATCAGCTGCATTGCTTGCGTGATAAATTAGGGCTGACAGCGGTCGTTCTTGAGGCGGGTGACGGGGTTGGCGGCACGTGGTATTGGAACCGATATCCGGGGGCTAGATGCGATTCTGAAAGCCATACCTATTGCTATTATTTCAATGACGATTTGTTGACGCAGTGGCAATGGTCTGAACGCTATCCCGGGCAGGCAGAAATTTTGAAATATCTGAATTTCTGTGCTGACAAGCTCGACCTGCGGCGAGATATCAGGGTCAATCAGCGTGTCAATTCGGCCGTCTGGGATGCGGCAGCAGAATGCTGGCAGGTCGAAACCGATGCCGGATTACGGCTGACATCAAGGTTTCTAATTACCGCGGTTGGCTGTCTGTCATCGGCCAATATGCCGGATATCGATGGGGTGTCTTCATTTGATGGCGCCATCTACCATACCGGAGAATGGCCGCATCAAGCGGTTGATTTCAGCGGCAAGTCGGTTGTCGTTATTGGCACTGGCTCAACCGGTATTCAAGCTATCCCGGTCATTGCACGACACGCTGACAATCTGGTTGTGTTGCAACGGACGCCCAATTTCAGCGTGCCGGCCCGCAATGCCCCGCTGGCAGATGCGTTTCATCAGACGTTTACGCAAAATATCGATTTGTGGCGACAAAAGATGCAGGTATCACGGCATGGTCACCCGTGGGTGGCGCCACCGCGCAACCTGTATGAAACGCCCGAAGACGAACGAAATGCTATTTTGGAAGCAGGATGGCAAGCTGGTGGTCTTGGCTTTCGCGAGAGCTTTTGTGACGTGTTGCTCGATTCGCGTTCAAACGACATCATGTCTGATTTTATCAGGGCCAAGATCAGGGGCATTGTCGATGATCCGGTAACAGCGGAAATGCTGGTGCCGTATGATCACCCGTTTGGCACCAAGCGGCCCCCAATTGATACGGATTATTTCGAGACTTATAACCGTGACAATGTCAGCCTTGTCAACATCCGCGATAATCCGATTAACAGGATTGAGCCCAGCGGTGTCTGTTTGGAAGATGGCACCCATATTGCGGCGGATATCATCGTGTTTGCTACAGGTTTTGATGCGATGACCGGGGCCTTGCTGAAAATGGGTATAGTGGGCCGTGACGGGCTGACTTTGGCGGATGCATGGGCCGAAGGGCCGCAAACATATCTTGGGCTGGCGATACATGGGTTTCCCAATTTGTTGACAATCACCGGCCCCGGCAGCCCGTCAGTGCTGACCAACATGCCGCGGGCAATCGAGCAGCATATTGACTGGATTACCGCCTTATTGCACCGTGCCAAGACCCGGTCAATCACCCTTGTCGAGGCGGAATTATCGGCCATGCAGGATTGGACTAACCATGTCACTGCGGTGGCCAATGACACATTGTTACCGCGGGCTGGGCATTCCTGGTATCTTGGCGCGAATGTGCCGGGAAAACCGCGGGTCTTTATGCCCTATTGTAAAGGTCTGGATGTGTTTCGCGCCCATTGCGAACAGGTCGCGGCTGACGGATATCCGGGGTTCTCGTTGCGCTGATAGCCAGGCGCCCATGGCGTAATCGTTGCCGACAGGCTGGGGAGAGGTGACCAAATGGACCGATATGATTTTGTGATTGTTGGCGCCGGCAGTGCCGGCTGTATTTTGGCCAACCGTCTGACTGCTTGCGGCCGATACACGGTATGTCTTCTTGAGGCAGGGCCGTCAGACTGGCATCCGATGATTCATATTCCCGCCGGCTTTATTAAAACGCTGGTCAATCCCAAACTGAACTGGATGTATCAGTGCGAACCAAGCGCTGGCACCAATGGCCGCATTATCCCGGCCCCGCGGGGCAAAGTGCTTGGCGGGTCAAGCTCGATCAATGGCATGGGGTTCAATCGTGGGCAGAAAATGGATTTTGACGTTTGGGCACAACAGGGCAATCGGGGCTGGTCCTTTGACGATGTGCTGGCTTATTTCTGCCGCTTTGAAAGCTATCAATCGGCTGCAGATCAACGGTATCGTGGACAGACCGGCGAGATGACAATCACCGATCTTGGGTGGCGTGATCCATTGTGTGACGCCTATATCGCCGGGGCGGCCAGTCTTGGCATTCCCGCGAACCCTGATTATAACGGCGCCCAGCAGGCCGGAACGTCCTATTTGCAACGCACGGTCAGCGGCAGGCGCCGTATGAGCGCGTCGCGCGCTTTCTTGGCCCCGGCAAAAAAGCGGCAAAATTTGCACATCATCACAAATGCACATGCGACCCGGCTACTATTTGATGGTAACTGCGCGATCGGGGTTGAATACCAGATTGGCGGTCGCACCGGACCCAGTAAACAAATATTTGCCAGCCGTGAGGTGATTGTTGCGGGTGGCGCGATCAATTCCCCACAATTGCTTCAACTTTCGGGCATCGGGCCGGCTGATCTGTTGCAACGTCTCGGCATTGAGGTCAAACATCATCTTGCCGGCGTTGGCGAGAATTTGCAGGACCATTACGCCTCTCGTCTGACGGCACGGGTAAAGGGCGTTAAAACAATCAATGATCGTGCCCGCGGCCTTGCGCTGGCGTGGGAGGTTTTGAAATATGGTTTTGGCGGTCAGTCAATCCTTGAGTTGGGGCCGACCACAGTCTTTTGTTTTTGGAAATCAGACCCGGATCTGGCTGAACCCGATATACAGATTAATTTTACGCCGGGCACACATCAACACGGGATGCAATCCACCCTTGAATCGGAACCTGGTTTCACGCTGGCGACATGGCAACACCGGCCTGAAAGTGCTGGCTATGTGCGGGCAACAAGCGCCGATCCGTTCGCCAAGCCGGTTATCCAGCCGAATTATCTGGCGCATGAAAATGATCAGCGGGTGATTGTTGCCGCGATGAAACTGTGCCGCCAGCTGATGCATACCGACGCGCTTGCGCCATTTTTTGTGGCCGAGACTTACCCCGGTAAGGACGTGATAAGCGATGATGCGTTGCTTGATGCAGCCCGCAATATTGGACAGTCGATCTATCATCTTATGGGGACCTGCCGGATGGGGCCGTCACATAACCGGCATGCGGTCGTTGATGATCAATTGCGGGTTCACGGTATCGATAATCTGCGTGTTGTCGATGCGTCTATTATGCCGACGATGATATCGGCAAATTTGAACGCAGGGGTGATGATGATTGCCGAAAAGGGCGCCGACATGATCCTTGGTAAAGAGCCGCCTGTTCTTCAGTAGATGGTGTGTTATCAGCTTGCTTTGCGGCGTCTTTCGTCCATAGGATAGGCGGGTCAACTGGTCGGCTTGAGGCCGGGGAGGATAACTGATGGTCACGCCTCGCCACAGCTTCGATGGAAAGCAGGGCCCGTCGGCTGGGCGTAGCCACATGGCTGCACGTGATCAGATAATGGTGTTGTCATGACCCGCTTTTCGACTTGGAGTGTGATCAAAAATGCGCTGACCGGTCAGAGGGGTTGGGCCCGGCAATGGCGGGACCCGGACCCAAAGCCGCACTATGATATCGCGATTGTCGGCGGTGGGTTGCATGGTCTGGCGACCGCCTATTATTTGGCACGGCAGCATGGATTGAAAAATATTGCGGTTCTCGAAAAGGGCTGGCTTGGCGGTGGAAATGGCGGCCGCAACACGACGATTGTGCGGTCCAACTATGCCCAACCCGGCAACCGGCAGTTTTATGAACATTCGCTGAAATTATGGGAAAATTTGAGCCACGACCTCAATTACAATGTGATGTTCAGTCAGCGCGCGCATATCAGCCTGCTGCATAGTCCGGCGGCGATGGATGCGGCGGCACGCACCTATAACACGATGCGTAAAACCGGCACGCCCGATGCCGAATTGTGGGGTCTTGAAACGCTGCGGCGTACTATCCCGCATCTGAATTATGCGGCTGATGCGCGCTTTCCGATCATCGGGGCAGCGGTGCAAAAACGCGCCGGTACCGCGCGCCATGATGCGGTGGCGTGGGGCTATGCGCGGGCGGCTGACGGGTTGGGTGTTGATATCCTGCAAAATTGCGAGGTGACAGCGGTCCGGCGCAAGGGGACATCTGTTACCGGGTTAGATACCTCACGCGGCTTGATCACGGCAAACAAGGTCGGCTTTGCGGTTGCCGGTAACACGTCGCGGCTGTGGACGATGGCCGAGCTGGGGCGGCTGCCGATCGAGTCGCACAAATTGCAGGCCTTTGTGTCCGAGCCCTTGAAGCCATTGCTTGACCAGGTTGTGGTATTTGGTGTTGGTGGCGCGCATTTTTATATTTCGCAATCCGACAAGGGGGGCATGGTTTTTGGCGGCGATCTGGATTGGTATAAATCCTATGCCCAGCGCGGCAATTTGCCGATCGTGCAGGATGTGGCTGAAGCCGCCATGTCGGTGTTGCCCTGTCTTGGGCGGGTAAAGCTGTTACGCCATTGGTCCGGGGTGATGGACATGTCGATGGATGGCAGTTTTTTCATCTGCAAAACACCGCTTGACAATCTATATCTCAATGCCGGCTGGAATTACGGTGGCTTTAAGGCCAGTCCGGCATCGGGCTGGTATTTTGCCGATCTGATTGCCAATGATCGACCTGCCGCAATCATCGAAAATCATGATCTAAAGCGGTTTGAACGTGGCATTCAACTTGATGAGCGGGGCGCCGGCCCTGATCCTAAACTGCACGGCTAGGAGCGATTAACATGATCCGGATTGAGTGCCCATTTTGCGGCGAACGTGATCATAGCGAGTTCAGCTATGGCGGGGATGCATCGATCACCTATCCGCCGCTGGATGCGCCGGCCGCTGCGTGGCATGACGCCGTTTTTTTGCGCGAGAATATCTGTGGGCGGCAATCTGAAACTTGGCACCATATCCATGGATGCCGTATGTGGCTGATCGTCGAGCGCGACACCATGACCCATGAAATATTTACGGTGCGGCCGGCGCATCCGGGTCTTCAACAGGCGTTGGAGACCGGCAAATGACGGCCCGCCGTCTTGACCAAGGTGGCCGGATTGACCGCCGCCAACCGGTGACGTTCACCTGGGACGGCCTGCCGCTTCAGGGTTTTGCCGGTGACACGGTGGCGGCGGCGCTGATGGCGGCTAATCAAAAGATCGTTGGCCGCAGTTTCAAATATCACCGGCCGCGCGGCATCATGTCGGCCGG
>JAYOFA010000022.1:26482-29016 GCA_038116935.1 Puniceispirillum sp. (SeqCode)
AGATCGTTGGCCGCAGTTTCAAATATCACCGGCCGCGCGGCATCATGTCGGCCGGGGTCGAGGAATCTGGGGCTATCGTCTCGGTGGGGTCGGGCAGCCGCCGTGAACCCAACGTCAAAGCCACGATGCAAGAGCTATATGACGGGCTTGCTGTTGCGGGCCAGAATGCGTGGCCAAATGTCCGCTTTGATATGGGGGCGGTGTCGGATCGGTTCGGGCGGTTCTTTGCGGCGGGCTTTTATTATAAAATGTTTATGGGGATCCCGCCATTTGAATGGGGCCGCGGTACCGCTGTTTGGATGCAGTATGAAAAGCTGATCCGCAAAGCCGCCGGTATGGGGCGGGCATCGCGTGAGGCTGACCCGGATTGCTATGATCATGCGCATGGCTTTTGTGATCTTCTGGTTGTTGGGGCTGGCCCCGCCGGCTTGAGTGCGGCCGCCGTGGCGGCGCGTCAGGGGTTGGATGTTTTACTCGTCGAACAGGATTTCATGCTTGGCGGCGCAATGCTTGGCCGTGGGGGGCGCGCCGCAGAATCGGAAAGGCTGGCGCTTATTGCCGCGGCCGAGCAGGCCGGTGTGCGCATCATGACCCGTACCACCGTATTCGGCCTCTATGACAATGGCGTTGCCGGTTTGGTTGAACGCGTCACCGACCATCTTGCCGCTGCCCCGTCCTATATGCCGCGACAGCGATTCTGGACAATCCGCCCCAAGGCGACAATCCTTGCGACCGGTGCGATCGAACGCGTGATGGCGTTTGGTAATAATGACCGCCCCGGGGTGATGACGGCGACAGCGGCGCAAACCTATTTGCACCGGTTTGCGGTTTTACCGGGTGAACGGGTGGTAATCGCGACCAATAATGACTCGGCCTATGCGGTGGCGGGTGATCTGGCGGCGGCTGGGGCCGATGTCACCGTGGCTGATGCACGGCCTGATGCAGCGGTCAAAGCGCCGGATCTCGTTGACGTGCGGCGCGGCCTTGTACCCCTTGAGGCAGTTGGCCGCAAGACGGTTGTGGGGGTAAAGCTGATCGGCAGCGATGGGCGCGTGGGTCAGCCCGACATCATCGTGCCTTGTGATCTTTTACTGCTGTCAGGCGGATGGTCGCCGGTGGTTAATTTGCTATCGCATCGGGGCGGCAAACCGGTGTGGAATAGCGCCGAGGCTTGTTTTCTACCAGGTGACGCTGTTGACAATATCACCGTGATCGGCGCCGCTGCCGGATGCTGGGATCATGCGGCCTGCCTTGCATCGGGCGATGCCGCAGGCATGGCGGCGGGCGGCGGGCGGGCGGTGTTGCCCCCACCCGGCGGCTGGGCGACGCCGATCAGGCCGGTTTATGAAATCCGGAGGTCGAGCGCGTCTAAAACCGCTCATGCAAAAAAGGCATTTGTTGATTTTCAGCATGATGTCACAACGGCCGATATTCGTCTGGCCCATCAAGAAGGGTTTGTGTCGGTTGAGCATCTAAAGCGTTACACGACATTGGGCATGGCCACCGATCAGGGAAAAATGGGGAATGTGATCGGGCTTGCCCTGATGGCCGATGCGTTGGGCAAGGATATCGCGGCGGTTGGCACAACCCGGTTTCGGCCGCCCTATACGCCGGTGGCGATCGGGGCGCTGGCCGGGCGGCATGTCGGCGCGCATTTCCGGCCATTGCGAAAAACCCCGTTACATGACTGGAATCTGGCGCATGGTGCGACCATGACAATGGCCGGGTTATGGCACCGGCCGTGGTATTTTGCCCAAGACGGCGAAACGATCACCGAGGCCTATATCCGTGAGGCGGAAACCGTGCGCAAAACGGTCGGTTTGTGCGATGTCAGCTCGCTGGGGAAAATTGCCGTGCAGGGGCCGGATGCGGCGATATTTTTGGACCGGGTCTATACCAATATGTTCAGCAGCTTGCCGGTCGGAAAAGCGCGCTATGGAATCATGCTCCGCGACGATGGCATGGTGATGGATGACGGCACCACATGGCGGCTTGGTGACGATGATTATTTGATGACCACCACCACCACGCAGGCTGGCAAGGTGATGGTGTGGCTTGAAGAATTGTTGCAGACGCGCTGGCCTGATCTCAAGGTGCATGTCAGCTCGGTGTCGGATCAGTGGGCCGGGGTTGCCGTTGCCGGCCCGTTGGCCCGCGACACGCTGGCAGCGGTGGTCGAAGATAAGACCCAGCTTTTGCCGGCCGCCCTACCCTTTATGGGGGTGATAAAGACCCGGTTGCAGGACGGCAGCGCTTGCCTGATTGCGAGGATCAGTTTTTCTGGCGAGCTTGCCTATGAGATCTATCTTCCGGCTGGCCGCGCCCCGGCGGCGATGGATGTATTATGGCAGGCGGCGCGCGATCGTGAGGGTTGTCTTTATGGATCCGAAGCGCTTGGTGCCTTGCGGATCGAAAAGGGTCATGTTACCGGCGCCGAACTTGACGGGCGGGTCACGCTTGATGATGCCGGGCTGGGCAAAATGGCGTCAAAGAAGAAGCCGTTTATCGGCGCGGCCTTGCGGGCAAGACCACAG
>JAYOFA010000023.1:0-28876 GCA_038116935.1 Puniceispirillum sp. (SeqCode)
AACAGATTTCTAATGGACTTCATAGTCTCCTCCTTTTGTTTACATTGCCCGGAGAAACTTCCCCGAGCCTTCACCACTCTTCTTAAATCCGGTGGGTTAGTTCAGACTTTCATCCGGCACAGCGCCAGATTTACACCTAATTACTCATAATCACCGGGATCGTTGCATGATCCACGATATGTTGGGTGGTGCCCCCCAAAATCCTTTCCAATTCTTGGTTTCTACTATAAGCGCCCAATATCATCATGTCGGCGCCTAACTTATTGACATTATCCAAAAGGGCCCGTGCCACAGATGACTTGCCCTCAATCATTTGCACTGTGGCAGACACATCATGTGCTGCGAGATATTCACTCAACTCATCGGCTGTGACCGATACCGGTTTGCCCCTCGCGGTAACGATGGTGACCTCTTTAGCCGCCGCAAGCAGCGGCAATGTCGAGATCACTGCGCGCGATGCCTCTAGTGAGCCATCCCACGCAATAACAATATTTTGACCAAGACTAAGCGCCATTTCGCCGCCAGCCTCAGGGCACATCAACACCGGCCGCCCCGTGCTGAACAGCGCCGCTTTCAATGTGTTGGTCCCAATGTTCCGGTCAATATCGGGCTTGGCGACAGCGATCAGATCAGCAAGCCGGCCGTGGTGGCGGATCACGTCAATTTGGCGCCCTGACTCCTCAACGAAGCTGGCAGTTACCGTGGTACCTGTCGGCTTGTCGGTTAATGTCAGGTTTAATGCCTTGGCAAGTGCTTCAAGCTCGGCGCGTAATCCCGCCTCTTCAGCATCGAACAATTCAGTTGAGCTTTGCCTCAGCTGGGCCCGAACGGCGGCTGGAATCGGCACACCAAACGGCAGTAAATCTTCTGGTCTCGCACGGCAATGGGTGATCTCGATATGCGCGTTAAATCCTCGTGCCAATGCCGCCGCATGGGCAAGAACATTATCGCCTTTACCATCGCCACGAACTGGTACCAGAATTTTCCGAAACATTAAGTTATCCCCTCGAACTAGTGTCCTAGAAAATACTAGGACACCGGTTGATTAGTTCAAGACTAAAATAGCCCCTCGATTAGTCCGGCATCATTTATTCTAATTGACTCGGCCGATGGAACCCGAGGCAAACCCGGCATGGTCATGATGTCACCGCAAACCACAACGACAAACCCGGCACCGGCCGACAGGCGGACCTCGCGAATCGGCAGGCTGTGGCCAGTCGGCGCACCGCGGCGGTTCGGGTCTGTGGTGAAGCTATATTGGGTTTTGGCCATGCAGACCGGCAAATCCCCATAGCCTTGTGCTTCCCACTGTTTCAACTGATCGCGGATTTTTGCATCAGCAAGCACTTCATCGGCACGATATATCCGTTTCGCGATGGTTTCGATCTTCTCGAACAATGGCATTTCAGATGGGTAAAGCGGCGCATATTGCGACGGGCTACCATCAATCAGGGCAACAACCTTGTTAGCAAGGTCTGCCGAGCCTTCACTGCCATTTGCCCAATGGGTCGACACCACCGCTTCACTACCCTGTGATTTGACATAGTCCTTGAGGGCTTCGATTTCGGCTTCGGTGTCTTTGATGAAATGGTTGATCGCGACAATCGCCGGCACACCGAATTGCTTGATATTTTCGATGTGGCGACCAAGGTTTGGACAACCTTTTTTCACCGCGTCGACATTTTCCGCGCCAAGATCTGCCTTGGCCACGCCGCCATTCATCTTCATCGCACGCACGGTGGCAACGATCACAACCGCATCAGGCCGCAACCCCGCCTTACGGCATTTAATGTTGAGAAATTTTTCGGCCCCGAGATCCGCGCCGAAACCTGCCTCGGTGACAACATAATCGGCAAGTTTCAGCGCGGTTTTGGTGGCAACAACCGAATTACAGCCATGGGCGATATTGGCGAATGGGCCGCCATGCACAAAGGCCGGGTTGTTTTCCAATGTTTGGACCAGATTTGGCTGCATGGCCTGTTGCAAGAGCACGGTCATCGCACCATCGGCCTTTAGATCGCGGCAGAAAACCGGCGACCGGTCGCGGCGATACGCCACGATAATATCACCAAGACGACGCTCCAGGTCATCCAAATCGGTGGCCAAGCACAAAATCGCCATCACTTCAGATGCCACAGTGATGTCAAAACCAGCCTCGCGCGGGAAGCCATTCGCAACACCGCCAAGGTTACAGACGATTTGGCGAAGCGCCCGATCATTCATGTCAAGAACCCGGCGGAACGCAACACGGCGGATATCAATATCCAGCTCATTCCCCCAATAAATATGGTTGTCAAGCATCGCCGCCAGCAAGTTATGGGCTGACGTAATAGCATGAAAGTCACCGGTGAAATGAAGGTTCATATCTTCCATCGGCACGACCTGCGCATAGCCGCCACCGGCGGCGCCGCCCTTCATGCCAAAGCATGGGCCAAGCGATGCTTCACGAATACAAACAGCAGCCTTCTTGCCGATTTTGTTCAAACCATCACCAAGGCCAACCGTGGTTGTGGTCTTACCTTCCCCAGCCGGGGTCGGGTTAATCGCAGTCACCAGAATCAGCTTGCCATCGGCATTGCCATCCAGGCTTTTGATAAATCTGCCGGAAACCTTGGCCTTGTCATGGCCATAAGGCAAAAGATCTTCACTAGGAATCCCCAGCTTGGCGCCGACTTCCTGAATGGGTTGTTTATTGGCTTCGCGCGCAATTTCGATATCTGTTTTGACGCTCACGGCTATGATCCTAACTTGGTTCCAGAGTTAATATTGGCGGCAGATGCCCACTCGTTTGCGGTGATCTTGCCACTGCCGGCAGGACGCACCCGCTTGATCAGGATACGCCCACCATTACCTTGCACAGTGACGCCGGCTTCCGACACCTCGACCACTTCGCCGGGTGTGCCATCACCATCAAGGCGCGCACTGTCATATATTTTTACTTCTTCGCCATTCAGCGTCGTCCACGCCCCCGGAGCGGGGTTGGCGGCCCGGATGGTATTATAAACATCGGCCACTGGCTTGGACCAATCGAGTTCAGCGGCGGCTTTGCCGAACCAGCTTTCATAGCTGCCATCTTCAAGCCGTTGGTCATGCTTTATAATCACCCCAGCCTTGACCAGTTCCAGCCCCTCGATCATCGCATCAACGCCCATCGGGAACAGCTTGTTGAAATAGACATCACCAAGCGTTTCATCAGGGCCAATTTCACAAGTCTTCTGCAGCATCATCGGGCCTTCATCCAACCCGTCATCAGGCCAGAAAATCGACAGACCGGTGCGCGTCTTACCCATCGCGATCGGCCAGTTAATCGATGACGGACCACGATGTGCCGGGCACAGCGACGGATGATACTGGAAGGTGCCGTATTTTGGCGCGTCGCGCACTGCTTCCGGCACGAAAAGGAGAACATAGGCCATCATACAGACATCAGCGTCGAATGACTTCATCAGTTCAAGCGCCTCCGGCGTTTTCCATGAGTCTGGCTGATGCAATGGCAGCCCCTTTTCCCGGGCAAATTCGGCCAGCGGATCTTCCGGCTTGCCTTCCTTGGTTGGCGCACAGCACACCGCGACAACATTTTCGCCGCGCTCAAGAAGGCGTTCAAGAACGGCCTTTCCGAATGCCTGCTGACCATGCAATACAATTCTCATTTCCTGCTCCTTCAAAACCGCAACTTGGTAAAAACCGCTACTTGGCAAGAGCCCCACTAGGCAAAAGCGCCAAATGGCGGTTTTCAATCGCTCGTTTATTTGACTTCGCCAACCGCACCCGAGGCGATAATTTCACCAATCTCATCCGACGAATAACCGAGAACTTCACTGAGAATTTCGGATGTATGTTCACCTAAAAGCGGTGACCGCTTGACCTCGGCCGGACTATCCGACAGTTTGATTGGGCACCCAACCGAAATATATTCGCCGCGTTCTGGATGATCGACCTTGACCAACGTACCGGTCGCATAAAGCCCGTCATCCTCGGCGATTTCCTTCATCGACAAAATCGGACCAACCGGAATATCCAGCGGGTTACATACATCCATCACCTCGAACTTGCTCTTGGTCATGGTCCATTGTTCGATCCGCTCAAAGATTTCATTCAGCTTGTCCAGCCGTTCTGGCGGCTTGGCATAACCTTCCTTGGTTTTCCATTCTGGCTCACCGATGACGTCACAAACACGCTCCCAAACGGCAGCCTGAATAATAAAATAGGTATAGGCGTTCGGATCCTGCTCCCAGCCTTTACAGCGCAAGATACGCCCGGGCTGACCGCCGCCTGAATCATTGCCGGCGCGCGGCGTTGCATCCCCAAACGGGATGCCCTCGCCAAACTGGGAATATTCTTTCAAGGGGCCTGCCTCAAGACGTTGCTGGTCGCGCAATTTGACCCGCGCCAGGTTCAACACCGCATCCTGCATCGCTGCGGTGACGCGCTGGCCACGGCCTGACTTTTCACGATGGAACAATGCGGTGACAATACCAAGACACAGATGAAGCCCGGTCCCCGAATCGCCAATCTGGGCGCCGGTTACCAATGGCGGGCCATCACGAAAACCGGTCGTTGACGCCGACCCACCCGCACATTGGGCGACATTTTCATAGACCTTACAGTCTTGGTATTTACCCGGACCAAACCCTTTGATCGAGGCCAGGATGATTCGTGGGTTGATTTCTTGAATTCGCTCCCAAGTAAAACCCATCCGGTCCAACGCACCCGGCGCGAAATTTTCTACCAGCACATCACATTCCTCGATCAACCGGGTCAAGATAGCCTTGCCGGTTTCGTTTTTCGAGTTCAGCTCGATCGAGCGCTTGTTGTGGTTGAGCATGGTGAAATAAAGACTGTCGGCACCCGGCTTGTCGACCAGCTGGCCGCGGGTGGCGTCGCCAACGCCAGGGCGCTCAACCTTGATCACATCAGCGCCGAACCAGGCCAGCAATTGCGTGCATGTTGGCCCGGACTGAACATGGGTAAAATCGAGAACTTTGATACCTTCAAGAGCTTTCATTAGACTATCCTGTTTGACAGCAGGGGCGATAGACGCCCCTTATTCGTTGGTTACTTCTTTGACACTACAGATTGCGGGTTCAAATTGCCGATGCGCCCACTTTCGGTCCCCGCATTTTCGTCAATCACCGCATTGACGAGGGTCGGCTTACCGCTGTCCATCGCTTCATTGACCGCCCTTGTCAACTCGTCAGGCGTGGTGGCATAGACACCAACACCGCCAAAGGCTGCCATCATCTGGTCATAGCGCGCATCCTTGACGAACACTGTTGGGGCTGCGTCGGCGCCACCTGTCGGGTTCTGGTCGGTACCGCGATAAATCCCGTTGTTGTTGAACACAACCACACAAACCGGCAGGTTGTACCGGCAGATTGTTTCAATCTCCATACCCGAGAAGCCAAAGGCACTGTCGCCCTCAACCGCCAGAACACGCTCGCCGGTTTCGACCGCCGCGGCAATGGCCGTTCCCATGCCGATACCCATCACCCCCCAAGTGCCAACATCAAGCCGTTTACGCGGCTTGTGAATATCGATGATGCTGCGCGCAAAATCGAGGGTGTTGGCCCCTTCATTGACCAAGATTGTGTCCGGCCGTTCCTTGACGATGGTCCGCAACGCGCCAAGCGCACTGTGAAAATCCATTGGTACAGTGTTGCTTTTCAGCTTGGCAGACATTTTTTCAAGGTTTGTGACTTTACGCTGCTGGATATTTGACAGCCAATCAGATGGTACCGCCGGCCAATCTTTACCCATGCCAGCGGTCATGGCGCTGAGGCAAGACCCAACATCACCAACCAATGGCGCTGCAATTTCGACATTGCTGTCCATTTCGCGTGGCTCGATATCAACCTGAATAAAGCGCTTCGAGTGTGGCTCACCCCATGATTTACCTTTACCATGCGACAACAGCCAGTTGAGACGCGCGCCGACAAGCATTACCACATCGGCCTCTTTCAGCACCAACGAACGTGCCGCCCCGGCCGATTGCGGGTGATCATCAGGAAGCAGGCCTTTTGCCATACTCATCGGCAAATACGGCACACCCGACTTTTCAACAAACTCGCGCACCACATCATCGACCTGTGCGTAGGCCGCCCCTTTGCCCAAAATGATCAAGGGGCGCTTGGCGCTTTTCAGAACATCGAGCGCACGCTTCACCGCATCCGGTGCCGGAATCTGTGCTGGCGCAGGATCAATCACCTTGACCAATGATTTAGCACCGGCCGCCGCATCCATGGTCTGCCCCAGCAATTTGGCAGGGACATCAAGATAAACGCCACCCGGACGCCCCGACAGCGCGGCCCGGATTGCCCGCGCCACACCGATGCCAATATCCTCGGCATGAAGAATGCGGAATGCAGCTTTGCAAAGCGGCTTGGCAATTGCCAGCTGATCCATTTCTTCGTAATCACCCTGCTGCAAATCAACAATTTCGCGCTCTGATGACCCGCTGATCAAAATCATCGGGAAACAGTTTGTTGTCGCATTGGCAAGGGCGGTCAGACCATTCAAAAAACCAGGCGCGGACACGGTCAGGCAAATCCCAGGCTTTTTGGTCAAATAACCAGCAACCGATGCCGCGTACCCGGCATGCTGCTCGTGCCGGAACGACAACACCCGCATACCTTCGGCTTGCGCCATCCGCCCAAGGTCGGTGATCGGGATACCCGGCACGCCGTAAATGGTATTGATGTCATTCAGCTTCAGCGCATCAATCAACAGATGGAAACCATCGGTGAGCGACTGTGTCTCGGTGGGGGTCATTGGCTTCTAGCTCCTTAAATATTCGGTAACGGTCATAAATTTTGGTTATGTGCTGACAAAACAACTACATCCGGGTCATCTGGTCAGCGCGGTTTTGGTTTCGCCTTGCCACCCCGCTGCTTGCCAAGATTGGCCAACCTCGTCCAGCGGTCGCGAATATGATCATGAAGACGCATTGTATGCTCGCGCACCAGCCGTGCCGCCTGCTCGCGGTCGCGCGATTCGAGTGCGTCAATAATTTCCATATGATCAGCGACCGAATGCGACGCCCGATCATTTTCACCCATCGCCCGACGCCGCACCGCATACATATGCGCCAACAGCCCTTCGGCCGTGGATTTCAGCAACGGACTGCCAGACAGGTCAAAAATCGCCAAATGAAATTTGATATTCGCATCAGAATACTGGCTCAATTCCTGACGCGACGCCGACATGCTGTGGCTCATGGCGAATTTACGCAAGGCCTTCATGTCAGCTTCGCTTGCGTCGGCGGCGGCCAAATGCGCGGCCATACTCTCAAGCCCGGCCCATGTCACAATCATATCCAGGATTTCGTCAAGGCTTTTACGGTGAATAAACACGCCCTTGCGTGGCAAAATCTCAACAAGCCCGTCCTGCGCCAAGCGCGCCAGCGCCTCACGAATCGGGGTGCGCGAAATACCCAACTGTTCGGCCAACTGCCGCTCATCAAGCCGCAATTCCTCTTCGTCATTATAAATATCAACTTCGAGGATGCTCTCGCGCAACACATCATAAATATGGTCTTTCAGGGTAAAATTGATAGCGACTGGCTTTAACTTGACGTCAATGGCCATCATTTTCCTCCCTGTCCAACCTTCGTGTTAACGGCTCTGAATCTCTGGCCGGATCGCCGGCCTGATATACGTTATCTGGTATACCTTACACCTGCTCTACCCTCCGTCAAGCGGTTTTTGTCGCCTTTTAAGCCATGATATCACTTGCAATTGCTGGTGTCTGGTATACCATATATTTATGGAGTTTGACATGTCCGGTGGAAAACAGCCATCATTTAGACGGCAGGTTACAACGGCTGTCATCGAGAAAAAATTCTGTCAGGCAGCAATCGGATCCGTCACGATCCGTGCCACCAATGGGAGAGACCGACGCTTATGAATATTCATGAACATCAGGCGAAAAAGATTTTAAAAGAGTTTGGAGCACCGATCGCCGCTGGCGTGGCCATTACTGACATTGCCCAAGCTGAAAGCGCAATCGCCGCGCTGCCAGGCCCCGTTTGGGTTGTCAAAAGCCAAATCCATGCAGGCGGTCGTGGTAAAGGGAAGTTTAAGGAACTGCCGGCCGATGCGAAGGGCGGTGTTCGTGTCTCATTCTCGGCCGCCGAAGCCTTGGACAATGCCCGCGAGATGTTTGGCAAAACATTGGTCACCAAACAAACCGGCCCGGCTGGTAAAGCGGTCAACCAACTTTATGTCGAGGCTGGCGCCGAAATCGACCGTGAATTGTACCTATCAATTTTGGTCGACCGTGAAACTAGCCTAGTGTCATTTGTGGCCTCAACCGAAGGCGGCATGGATATCGAGACGGTAGCGCATGACACACCGGAACTGATCCATTCAGTTGGGATTACAGCCAGCGCCGGTTGTACCGACGCCGATGCAGCCAAACTGGCCAATGCGCTGAAACTAGACGGTGCAGCGCGCGATCAGGGCATCGCATTGTTCAAAAGCCTTTATAATGCATTCGTCAGTAAGGATATGAGCCTTTTGGAAATCAATCCGCTGATCGTCACCAAATCAAACGACATTCAGGTGCTTGATGCCAAAGTGTCATTCGACAATAACGCGCTGTTCCGTCACCCGGATATCATGGAATTGCGCGACGAGACGGAAGAAGACCCGAAAGAGGTCGAGGCTTCAAAATTTGACCTTGCCTATATCGCGCTTGATGGTGAAATCGGCTGTATGGTGAACGGTGCCGGCCTTGCGATGGCCACGATGGATATCATCAAGCTATATGGCGCCGAGCCTGCCAACTTCCTTGATGTCGGCGGCAGTGCCACCACCGAACGTGTGACCGCTGCTTTTAAGATCATCACCGCCGACCCGAACGTCAAAGGCATTCTGGTCAATATTTTCGGCGGAATCATGCGTTGCGATGTGATTGCCGAAGGTGTCGTGCAGGCCGCCAAAGACATCAGCCTTGAGGTACCGCTTGTGGTCCGCCTCGAAGGCACCAAGGTTGATGAAGGAAAGGCAATCATCAATGGCAGCGGATTGAATGTGATCGCGGCTGATGATCTCGATGACGCCGCGCAGAAAATTGTCAAAGCGGTGAAAGGTTAAGCACATGTCCATTCTAATCAACAAAGACACCAAAATCATTGTGCAGGGCCTGACCGGTAAGACCGGCACCTTTCATACCGAACAGGCGCTCGCCTATCACAACACCCAGATGGTCGCCGGAACGCACCCGAAAAAAGGGGGGCAGGAATGGACATCAAGCGATGGGCGTCGCTTGCCACTTTATGCCAGCGTTGCCGAGGCCAAAGACGCCACCGGCGCCAATGCATCGGTAATTTATGTTCCGCCTGCCGGTGCGGCAGCGGCGATTGAAGAAGCCATCGATGCCGGTCTTGAGCTGATCACCTGTATCACCGAAGGCGTACCGGTGCTGGATATGGTCCGCGTCAAAGAAAAACTGAACCGGTCAAATTCGCGGCTCATCGGTCCAAACTGCCCTGGTTTGATGACGCCTGATGAATGTAAAATCGGCATCATGCCACCAAGCATCTTCCGCAAAGGCTCGGTCGGTGTGCTGTCGCGCTCGGGCACATTGACCTATGAAGCCGTTTACCAGACATCGATGGCCGGCCTTGGCCAATCCTCGGCGGTTGGTATCGGCGGCGACCCGGTCAAAGGCACCGAATTCATCGATGTGCTGGAAATGTTCCTCGCTGACGCGCAGACCGAATCGATCATCATGATCGGCGAAATCGGCGGGTCAGCCGAAGAAGATGCCGCGCAGTTCTTGATTGATGAAGCGAAAAAAGGCCGTTCAAAGCCGATGGTTGGCTTTATTGCCGGACGCACATCGCCACCAGGCCGGACCATGGGTCATGCTGGCGCGGTCATTTCTGGCGGTAAGGGTGGCGCTGAAGAAAAAATCGCGGCGCTTGAAGCTGCCGGCGTACGGGTTTCTCCCTCCCCTGCCAAGCTTGGCGTAACCCTGGTTGATGTTCTAAACGGGTAAACCCCCTACCAATTACCCGAACAACGCTATCAATGCCAAGCATATGGGGCGACACCTTTGGCGTCGCCCCATTTTTTATCGGAAAATCGAACCTCGGATCAGGCGACTTGCGACACCGGCATCTCGATGCGGTTCAACGCAAGCCGCGCATTGACGATGGACACCGTTTCATTCAAAACCGGATTATTCAGCCCCAAGCTGGCGCCAATTTGCTGTACCAGCAAATCAACCCGTTCAATCTGCTTGGCCCCGGCATCAATAGCCCGCGCCGCCGATGACGGCTTTAGCAAGCTTTCGGCTGCCTTGGCGTATTTTTCGAATGGCACCTGATCGGCGGCATCGGCGCCAAGCTGGCGCGCCAGCTGATCAACCCAGCCATACATATGCGCCGCAGCGTCGATATCACCATGAACCGCGTCACGGATCGGACGAATGCCATCGGTTTGCACGCAACGATAATTGCCGGTTAACAGCATGCTCCATTTCGCCATTGGCACAAACAGACTATCGAAAACGCGTAACTTGACCGGCACATCCTTACCATCAAGACGAACCGCGGCAATATCCGCCTCCAACTGGCGCAACATCGCCGTATGCGCCGGATCATCAAAGGCAGTCGCCTTGAAATTGGTTGGCAACCCAACATGAAGGACGTTGGTGGCATCTTCTGGCGGGCGGAACGCTTGCGGATCTGGACTGCACAGCGACATCAGGCCCGGTTCAAAGCCGCGCCAAACCGAAGCATCGTTACAGCACCTTTCCAACGGCGCATGCGTCAACGCCTCGATACGGCGCAAGAATGGTAATGGCGGCATATTCATGATCGACAAACACGGCTTGCGACTGGCTGCAATGCGTCCCATCAACGCTTTCACCGCGGGTTCGGCATATTGTGGTTCCTGCATGGCCAAGCCGATGAGATCATAGGCCTCAGGGCGCGCCTCGGCGGGCGTCACAGCATTCACCTTGCCGGGGAGATCGCGCGAAAAGATCGACCGATGCGCGTCCTCATCGCGTAATTTGATCCGCACCTCGGTTCCGGCCTGATTGATCAACGCGGCCGATCGATCACGGCAAATAAATGTGACATCATGACCCGCCATCAATAATTTGGTGGACAGAAGCGACCCGTATGATGCGCCCAAAATCATGATTTTCATTGTCAAATCCTCCCTTGACCCGGCGTCAGCGATACCGCTGGCGCCACCGTTGTGACAGCATCATCAAACGACAATGGCGGCCCAAGTGCTAGGAAAAAAGTGAAAATTTGAAAATTGTAAATTTTTTACAATTACTATTTACTGGCTTGGGTTTGAAGGATGCGCGATAGGCCCAAAAGAAAAAGGCGCGCCTCGATGGCGCGCCTTCAGGGAAACATATGCCGTATCGTCAATGGCGCCCTATTCGGCAGCAACGGCTGCGGTTGGGATGACCCGGCATGCCGAAAATTTGAATTCGGGAATTTTCCCATAGGGATCAACAACGGGATTGGTCAGAATGTTGGCTGCCGCCTCGACATAAGCAAACGGCACAAACACCATATCCTCTGCCACCGCACGATCGGCCCGCACCATGATTGAAATGGCGCCGCGACGGGTTTCGATCGTCACCATATCGCCGGCATCGACACCTAACCGCCGCAATGTGCGCGGATGCATCGAGGCGTTTGCCTGTGGTTCAACAGCATCCAACACTGTGGCCCGGCGGGTCATTGACCCGGTGTGCCAATGTTCTAGCTGACGCCCCGTGGTCATAATCATCGGATAATCAGAGTCTGGCGTTTCAGCTGGTGGAATAATATCAGCCGGTGTAAAGCGGGCGCGCCCGTCCTGGCGTGGGAAACCATCACCAAACACGATATGCTGGCCTGGATCGGTTTCGCTCAGCGATGGGTAGGTGACAACGTCCTCGCGCTCAAGACGCTCCCAGGTGATGTTGTCCAGCGATTGCATCGACTTCTTCATCTCGGCAAACACCTCACGCGGGTGCGTGTAGCCCCACTCAAGCCCGATCCGCTTGGCAAGCTCGACAGTGATCCACCAATCCTCTCGTGCTGCGCCTGGCGGTGGCACAGCGGGCCGGCCCATCTGCACTTGCCGGTTGGTATTTGTGACCGTGCCTGTCTTTTCCGCCCACGCCGATGCCGGCAGAATAACATCGGCATAGTTCGCGGTCTCAGTCAGGAAGATATCTTGCACAACCAGATGATCAAGCTTGGCCAACGCATCGCGCGCATGGGCGACGTCCGGATCGGACATTGCCGGATTTTCGCCAAGAATATACATGCCACTGATGTCGCCATCATGAATCGCATCCATGATCTCGGTCACTGTCAGGCCTTTTTCTGGCGCTATTGTGCCTGACTGCCAGATCTCGTTAAAAGCCGACCGCACACCGTCATCGGTCACGCTTTGGTAGTCGGGCAGGAACATCGGGATCAAGCCGGCATCAGACGCGCCTTGCACATTGTTCTGGCCACGAAGCGGATGCAATCCGGCGCCAGGCCGCCCTACCTGACCGCACATCAGTGCCAGCGAGATCAAACAGCGTGAATTGTCGGTGCCATGAATATGCTGTGAAACCCCCATGCCCCAGAAAATCATCGCTGCCTTGGCGCCGGCGAAATCGCGGGCAACCGCGCGCAGGGTGTCCGCATCAATACCACAGAAGTCAGCCATTTTTTCGGGTGCAAATCCCTTGAGATGCGCCTTCATCGCCGCCCAGTTTTCAGTAAAGCTGTCAATATATTGCTGGTCATACAGCTCTTCTTCAACAATCACATGCATGATCGCATTAAGCATCGACACATCCGCGCCAGGCCGGAATTGCAGCATATGCGTGGCGTGGCGCTTGAGGCCTTGGCCGCGCGGATCCATCACGATCAGCTTACCGCCACGTTTCGCAAATTGCTTGAAATAGGTCGCTGCGACCGGATGGTTTTCGGTCGGGTTTGCCCCGATCACGATTGCTACATCGGCATTTTCAATCTCGTTAAATGTCGCAGTAACCGCACCTGATCCCACATTTTCAAGCAATGCAGCAACCGACGAGGCATGGCAGAGGCGGGTACAATGGTCGACATTGTTATGCCCGAAACCCTGCCTGATAAATTTTTGGAACAAATAGGCTTCTTCATTCGAACATTTGGCCGATCCAAACCCGGCGACACGGGTGCCGGCAACATCGCGCTGTGCGATCAATCCCTTGGCGGCCACATCAAGCGCCTCGTCCCAGCTGGCTTCACGGAAATGGGTGAACGGGTTTGCCGGGTCGACATTTAACCCTTTGGCCGGCGCATCATCACGGCGGATCAACGGCGTGGTCAAACGGTGATCATGATGCACATAGTCAAAACCAAACCGGCCCTTAACGCATAACCGGTTTTCATTGGCCGGTCCATTCACACCCTCGACATATTTGATTTGATCATCCTTGATCTTGAACGATAGCTGGCAGCCAACACCACAATACGGGCAGACCGACTGCACTTCACGGTCATAATCCATCCGGTCGCCGGCCTGATTGGCATCCAGTACCGTGGCCGGCATCAACGCACCAGTTGGGCAAGCCTGAACACATTCCCCACAAGCCACACAGGTTGACTGCCCCATCGGGTCATTCATATCAAAGACAATTTGCGCACTATGGCCACGCCCCGCCATGCCGATCACATCATTGACCTGCACTTCACGGCAGGCGCGGACGCAAAGATTACAATGGATACAGGCATCCAAATTCACATTCATCGCCACATGGCTGTCGTCAAGAAGCGGCACATGGCACGCATCGCGCGCCGGAAACCGGCTTTCAGACACGCCATTCAGCGCCGCCATGGCGTTGAAATGCGATGATGCATCATGCGCGATATCCGGCTGATCAGCGGCCAACAATTCCACCACAAGGGCACGCGATTTTTCAGCGCGCGCGGTATCCGTATGCACCACCATCCCCTCTTGAACAGGACGGATGCATGATGCGGCCAATACACGCTCGCCTTCGATTTCCACCATACAGGCCCGGCAATTGCCGTCCGAACGGTAGCCGGGTTCGGGCTTGTGGCACAGATGCGGTATCAACGTGCCCTGCCCTTGGGCGGCTTCCCAGATCGAGGTGCCTTCCGGCACCGTCACATCCTTACCATCCAATTTCAGCGTTACGGTTTTTTGCGGTGTCGAGTCGAGCATGCGCTTACCCTCAGCTAATTTCGTCAGAAAAATGTTGCATCGTCAGGCGAATGGGGTTCGGCGCCGCCTGCCCCAAACCGCAAATCGACGCGTCCTGCATCACATCACACAGATCAGCCAAAAGCGGCTGGTCCCAGCTATCTTCCTGCATCAATTGCACCGCTTTGCCACAGCCGGTCCGGCATGGGGTGCATTGACCACAGCTTTCGTCCTCAAAGAAACGAAGCATGTTCAACGCCGCATCACGCACCTTGTCCTGATCCGACAGCACCACCACGGCGGCAGACCCGATGAATGTGCCAAGTGGTTGCAATGTATCGAAATCAAGCGGCACATCATCGATGCTTGCCGGCAAAATACCTGATGACGGTCCGCCGGGCTGGTAGGCCTTGAACTGATGTCCTGCCGCCATACCCCCGGCCGCGTCAATGATATCGATGATGGTCGATCCGGCGGCGAGCAAATAGACGCCCGGCTTGGCAACGCGTCCAGATACCGAATAGCTACGCAACCCCTTACGCCCGTTCTTTTCCACCGATGACAAGATTTCCGGCCCATCCCGGCAGATCCGCGCAATCCAATAGAGCGTTTCAACATTATGCACCAATGTCGGCCGGTCGAAAATGCCCACTTGCGCCACATAGGGGGGGCGATGCCGGGGAAGGCCACGCTTACCTTCAATCGATTCGATCATCGCGCTTTCTTCACCGCAGATATAGGCACCCGCACCACGCCGCAAATCGATGTAACCCGCTGGCACCAAACCCGCTGCTTCAAGATGGGCGATTTCATCGGCCAAAATTTTCAACACGACCGGATATTCATCACGCATATAGATATAGCAACGCGTGGCCTCAACAGCCCATGCCGCAATCAGCATGCCTTCCAAAAACAGATGCGGTGTCCGTTCAAGATAGTAACGGTCCTTGAATGTACCGGGCTCGCCTTCATCACCATTCACGGCAAGATAGCGTGGACCTTCAGCTGCCCGCACAAAGCCCCATTTCTTGCCAGACGGGAAACCAGCGCCACCAAGACCGCGCAAGCCACTTTGATTGACCCGCTCTTGCACCGCCTCCCAGTCGCCACCAGCCCGCAAATCGACAAGGCTGTCATAGCCACCTGCGGCACGGTAGGCTTCAAGCCCTTCATAGGCTGGCAGATGCGGATGTGTATCGTCAGCCGCGATTGCCGCCGCGACCTTTTCCGGCGTCGCATGATCAATATGATTATGGCCAATTTCCAGCACTGGTGCCGTATCACAGCGCCCCATGCAGGGCGCCCGCAAAACGCGCACTTCAGCCGGATCAAGCCCCTTTTCCAGCGCCGCTTTCAGCGACTGTGCCCCGGCAAGTTCGCATGACAATGAGTCACAAACGCGAATGGTCAGCGCCGGTGGCGGCGTCTCGCCGTCCTTGACAACGTCGAAATGGGCATAAAATGTTGCAACTTCATAGACTTCAGTCTGGGCAAGGCGCATTTCCTGCGCCAACGCATTCAAATGCGCCGCACTAAGATGCCCATGATGGTCCTGAATCAGATGCAAAAACTCGATTAACAAATCGCGCCGACGCGGCCGATCACCAAGCAGCGCCTGCACATCTGCCAACGCTTGATCATCAACCTGACGCCCCTTGGGTGTCTTGCGCCCCTTGCCTGGAGCGGATTTCCAAACGCCAATTTCGCCGTCTACACTATCCACGTCATTCTCCCGAAATCATACCAAATTGTTTCATCTGGCCAGCGCATCGTCAAACAGATTATTTGGTATACCACAAAAAATCACTGACGCAACGAACACATCCCAAAAGTGGTAAGATTTTCCCAGCTCTATCGCATACCCACGACCACAAACCCAGAAAATAGTAAAATCTTCCGTTCCGATTGACGCGGATTGACCGCTAGGCTAACAAACGCGAAAACAAACACCGCCTCAAACCGCTTACCGTAAGCCACCCAAAGGACAGCCACATGCCCATGCCCCATGAGATGACCGTGATCGAAATGCGCGAGCCCGGCGGCCCGAACGTGCTGGAACCGGGAACACGCCCGGTGCCCGGCATCCAACCGCATGAAGTGTTGATTAAGGTCACTGCCGCCGGCGTCAATGGCCCTGATCTGGTCCAGCGCCGCGGCCATTATCCCCCGCCAAAGGGAGCATCGGATCTGTTGGGGCTGGAAGTTGCCGGGGAAATTGTTGCTGTCGGCGATGCGGTTAGCGATTGGCAGGTGGGCATGATGGTTTGTGCGCTGACCAATGGTGGCGGCTATGCCGAATTTGTGGCAGTCCATGCCGGCCATTGCCTTCCGGTCCCGGACGGGGTCGATAGTGTCGATGCGGCAGGCCTTCCAGAGACCTATTTCACCGTGTGGAGTAATGTGTTTTTCCAACAGGACGTTACCGCCGGCCATAATTTCTTGGTGCATGGCGGGGCCGGCGGCATTGGATCAACAGCGATTCAGATCGGTGCTGCACTGGGGCTTAATGTATTCACGACGGCCGATTCCGATGAAGCCTGCCGCTATTGCCATGACCTTGGCGCGACGCGGGCAATCAATTTTAACGAGGAAGATTTTGTGTCGGTTGTGCGCGATGCCGGTGGTGCCGATATCATCCTTGATATTATCGGCGGCGATTATGTCGCCCGCAACATCAAGGCGGCCCGTGCCGATGCCCGGATCATCCAACTGGCTTTCAACAAAGGGTCCAAAATAGACATTGATCTGATGCCGTTAATGCTGAAGCGATTGAAGCTTACCGGATCGACCTTGCGCTCACGGCCTGACAGCTTCAAGTCTGCTGTCGCGCGTGATCTGACAGCGACTGTCTGGCCGCTTTTCAGCGGTACACAAGCGCGACTGAAGACCACCACCTATGCAACATTCCCGTTGGCCAAGGCCGCCGCGGCACACAGCTTGATGGAATCAGCAAGCCAGCGCGGCAAAATCTTGCTGACCATCTAATCATCGCACAACCGGCTGATTGGATCAGAACAGACCGGCTTGAAGCAAGCTATCAAGCCGCCCAACCCGGTCGGTCACAGCTTTTAGAATATTTTTTTCGGTGGCGCCAAGGGCGCGCAGATCAACTAGGCTGGTTGGCGGCAAACCCGCCTCTATATCGGTAATTTGTTGACGCAATACCAGCCGGATAGCCATATGAATATCCTCGGCCAACTCACCAACCTCGGCGGGCACATCACCCCCCTCAATCAAAGCAGCGATGCGCGCAGCGCTGCCTCTTTCGGCGACCCCGCGTGAAATTGCCATGACCCGAACCGTTTCAACCAGCGGCAGCAAAATGTTCAATTTCACATTGAAACGGCCATTTTCGGTCCGAAACCCGCCAAAAAATGTACGGCCTGTGCTGTGGCTGCCAGCATTGCGCGCCAACAGCTTCAAAAAGGCGCTCCGGCGTGTGGCTCGGCCGGAAATTGCCTGCTGCAGTTGGTTGGCAAGTGCTGCCTGCCCATAAACTGGTACGAAATCGAAAAAAATATCGACATTCAGCAAATCGGCAGGGGCCGCCTTACCAACCCAGCCGCGGATCGCTTGACGCCACCCTGACAATGACCGGCACCAGCTGGGCCGGCTTGACATCACACCGCCTGGACAATAGGGAATGCCGCCCTGATCCAAAAAATCGGCGATATGCCCGCCCAATGTTTCAAACCAAGTTTGGATACTGGAAGACCTGTCAGCCATGCTGACATCCGGATCGGCGTAAACAATCGCATGGTCCTGATCGGCGGCCAACATGCTTTCATCGCGGCCGGCCGACCCCAGCACCAATAGCGCATAATCAACAGGCGCGCCGCCGGCACCATCTTGTCGCATCCGGTCTTCAGCCAGTGCTGCGGCACGCGCCAACGCGGCACGATATTGCCCACTTATGACCGCCGCAACGTCTTGACCAGGCACCATTTCATCGCTCAATGACGACGCCAACAACGGCAACGCCATCAATGCTTCTTTTAGCGCCGCGCCATCTGCTGCATCGGCAATCCCATCGCCGATTACCAGCGCGTTGGTCACACGTTGGCGAACCAGTTCGCGTGCCGACACCCACCCGACCAGCAACCCGCGGCCATCCCGTACCCCAAGGTGGCGGATATCAAGCCGGCTCATCCGGCCCAAACCAACATGTAAATAGTCAGAGCCCTGAACCGTGATAACCGGCGACGACATAACCTGACCAATAGCGACCGATCGTGCGCGCGCCACCTCGGTCAATGGCGCTGCCATCAAAGTGACGATATCGCGCTCGGACACAATGCCATCGACCTGATCTGGCGCGGCGCCAACAAACACGCAATCCTGCCGCCCCGATTTCATGATTGCCGCCGCATCGCGCAATAAGGTGTCAGGCGGTAAAATGACCGGATCCGGTTTCATTATTTCGGCAATCCGATGCTGATACGGATAGGGATCAATGCGCGACAATGACCGGCTAACCCGCAACTGGCTGTGAACCGCGGCAACATCGACCCAGCCGGCACGCACCGTAGACAGCCGCAATTCATCAAGCCCGGCCACCGCACGCCATGCATCGGCTAGGGTTATGATGTTGCGCGCGGCCAGTTCGGGCACCATTTTTACGAAAATGCGCGCGGTCATTATCGCATCGCCAAGCGCCATGTGCCGGTCGGTTGTCGGCACCTCGTACCGCCGCGCCAAGGCTTCAAGATCGGCCACCATCAGCATCGATTCTTGACCAAGAAGGCAAATCGCCAGCTGACGCAAACACAACGCCCCGTTCCAGCCCCATTCAAGCCCACACCGATCTGCCTCGGCGGTCAATACGGCAAGGTCAAAACCAATATTATAACCAAGGATGATGCGATTGCCGATATGGTCACGCAACCGCGGCAGTACCAATGCCACCGAGTCGGCATCTTGCAGCATGGCATCATCGATACCATGTACTGCGGTACTGGCCGCTGGCACCGGCATTGCTGGATTAACCAACAGATCCAGCCTACGCTCTGGCGTATCCAAATCCACAACGCCAATCTGGATGATGCGGTCAAGACGCGGCCGCAAACCGGTGGTTTCCAGATCCAGCACCGCGATTGGCACCTTGTCGAGTGGCATCGTCGCAAATGACATACGCGCCCTCCGCTGGTTGATAGACCCCGCCTTGGGAAGGCTAGACCAGCCTAGCTGTGAAGTTCAAGGACCCGTTTCATTGACGGCCGCTGACGCATCAGCGCATCATGTGCGACAATCTTTGGAAAAGCGTCGAGACTGACCCCATCATCCGTGAACCAGCGCGTTACCAGTGCCAAATATGGATCACAGATCGAATAGGACTCGCCAAGCACGTAAGGCCCATCAAGATAGTGCGTTTCGATCATGTGCGCATGTTCGGTCATATTCTCCAAAACCTTGGCGCGCATCGATTCATGTGCTGCCGCATCGTCTGCCCAGCGATGACCGCGATGCTTATGGGCGTGTGCGACATGCACCGTCGACGCCATGTAGGAATTGAAGGCCTGCGCCCGCGCAAACTCGAACGGGTCGGATGGAATCAGCCCATATTCTGGATGGGTTTGGGCCAGATACACCAGAATGGCTAGGGTTTCGGTCAACACGCCCCGGTCGGTTACTAGTGACGGCAAACGGCCTTTTGGATTGACCGCCAAATAGTCAGGCGATCGTTGCTCACCAGCTTTGAAGTCAATCAAAACCGCTTCATAATCGGCCCCAATATCCTCGAGAAGGATATGTGGCGCATAGGCAGCAGAATTTTTGGCATAATAGAATTTCAGCATTGACGTCCCCTGTTGTCGCCGGTTGGTTAACAATGGTCAGCCTGTGGTAAAGGCAAGTGGCGCCACAGCATTGGCCACCGCGAGCTTTTCCAACAGCGCCAGATCGGCCGCCGCATAGGGTATGCCGTTCTGCCGCCGTTCATCAGCAAGCCGCGCCTCTTTTTCGCCAGGCATCAAAATTTCATCAAAACCATCGGCCAGCGCCACCGCCTTGACCCGTTGCACCAATATATCCATTCGGTCACGAAAGGCCTGTTCCGTGATGAAAACACCCGGCTTTAATGCCATAAAGAAATGGCCAACATTCTGCGGGTCATCCCAGTTGTGATATTGATCATTCACCCCACCGGCGAATCCCGCACCCGACAAAACCCCAGACAAAATATCCATCAACATCGAAAGGCCGGACCCTTTATGGCCGCCAATCGGCAACACCACGCCAGCCAGAGCATCTGTCGGGTCGGTGGTGTTTTTGCCGTCTTTATCGAGCGCATACCCTTCGGGTATCGACTCACCACGTTTTTCAGCAAGTCTTATCTTGCCGCGGGCAGCCACTGCCGGCGACATATCCAAAATGAATGGCACCTCATGGCCAGAGGGGGCGCCAGCAGCAAAAGGGTTCGTTCCAAACAGCCCTTCGCGACCACCCCAAGGCGGCATTGACATAGCAGCATTGGTGAACACAAAGGCAAGATATCCGGCGTTGACCGCCTGTAACAAATAGCTGGCTGCCATGCCAAAATGATTACTGTTATGGGCCGCGACAATCCCGACACCATAATCTGATGCGATAGCCATCGCCTCCGCCATACCGCGCCGTCCAACCAGAAACCCAAAACCATTATCACCATCAAGAGACCCGCACACCGCCGTCGGTTTGGTCAGCGTCATCGCCGGCCGCGGATTCATCATGCCGCGCTGCAACCGTTCGACATAAACTGGAAGGCGTGACAGGCCATGCGTTTGAACGCCGCGTAAATCCGCCTCAATAAGACAATCGGCTACCGCGACCGCATCCTCGTGGCTAACCTGATGCTTGGTCAAAACAGATACCGCAAAACCTATCGCATCATCAGCTTTAACAAATCGGTTCAATTCGGCTTTGGCGCTGGACATGGTCGTTTCAATTCCTGTGAGTGATGGTCAGGATGGCAGGGTTCGATGAAGGTGGTCGGGACGATGGTCAGGGCTGCCCTAACCGGGCAATCAATCCGTCGGTAAAGGCGGTGGTGCCAAGCAATCCGCCAAGATCGGCGGTGCGGGTTTCCGGCAGCGCCACCATCGCCGCAATCGCCGCGTCAATCGCGTCACCCGCAGCGATAAAGCTGGCCGCGCCACGCCGCTCGCCAAGCCAGCGCAACAGCATCGCCGCTGACCCGATCAGCGATGTGGGATTGGCCCGGTCCATGCCGGCAATGTCGGGGGCTGACCCATGCTGGGCCTGTGCCATCGCAAATTCATCGCCAGCATTGAGTGATGCTGCCAGCCCCAAGCTACCAGCTATTTCTGACGCCTCATCCGACAAGATATCGCCATACATATTGGTGGTAACAATCACATCATACGCATCCGGCTGCCGAATCAACAGGGCTGCCATCGCATCAATAATCTGCTCTTCATAGTCGATATCGGGATATTTGTCGCGCACCGCGCGCACCGCGCTTAAAAACAGCCCGTCAGACACGCGAAACACATTGGCCTTATGCACCACGGTGACCTTGCGCCGCCGCTGCGATGCCAGTTCAAATGCGGTTTCGGCAATACGCGTTGACGCCTTGCGGGTAATTTTCCGCACCGAGACGGCCAAATCTTCAGTTGGCATAAATTCACCGCTTCCCATGAACATCGACCTGTCAGCGTAAAACCCTTCGGTGTTCTCGCGAGCAATCACCAGATCGATCGAGTTACCGACCCGCGGCGGCAGGCCCGGAAAGGATTTCGCCGGACGAATATTAGCATAAAGATCAAGCGTTTTACGCAACGTCCCGGATGGATTTACACCGCCATCTGCCGGCGCCGGATAATCATTGGTCGAAACCGGCCCAATCAAAATCCCGTCGGCTTGTTTAGCGGCTTCAATCACCGCAGGTGGAAATGTCGATCCGGTCTTGGCTAACGCCCCGAATCCAATTTCATCGCTGGTAAAGGCAAGCCCCAAATTCCAGCGCGCATCAACCGCCTCCAGCACCCGCCGTGTGGCAGCGGTGATCTCTGGGCCAATCCCGTCGCCGTCAAGACAAAGAATAGAAACAGGCCGCGGCGGGCTTTTTGTTCCGGTCATAATGATCCCCCTTTGATCAGGCGCCAGCCTGGCCGCTGGCATAAAATGCCTCTACCATGTTTGGCAAGGCAGCAAAATTGTCAAAGTGATAACGTGGGTTTAATGCGGCCACGCTCGTCTTGCGATACCCCTTGGTAAAAAGGGCAAAATCTTGCGACGCCGCTTGGGCGGTTTCACGGTCTATTTCACTATCACCGACAAACAGGCAGGTCGGCGCATCAAGCAAGGCCAACGCATGATACAACATATCCGGATCAGGCTTGCGCGTTGGTAGCTGATCGCCACCGACCACCGCATCAAAAAACCCTGCCAGTTCAAACTGCTCAAGAACCACCCTGGTCGGTTGCAGCGGCTTGTTGGTGCAAATGGCAAGGCGGCAGCCCTGATCCTGCAACCGCGCAAGGGCCGCCGGCACGCCGTCAAACAGGCGCGTATGATTGGCCGACCCCGCGGTATAAATGGTGATGAAATCATCCAGCGCAGCGGCATGGTCATGCGGCCCACAGGGTAAATCAAGCGCGTGAAGGCAGCGCATCACCAGATTTGATGACCCCTTGCCAATAAACCCGCGTACCGTTTCCATATCCAACGGTCCGGCGCCGCGCGATGCCAGCATCACATTCAACGCCGCATGGATGTCCCCAACACTATCAATCAGGGTTCCATCCAAATCAAAAATAACCGCTTTCGTCACAACCATTCACCATGAAGGACAGATCAGGCCAGAACCGGCCACCAAGACTGATAGGGCGGCTCTCTGCATCAGGGCCGATCCCGTGACGCCGATTGGATCATATTTTTTCGGCTTGCGCCGCAAGAAAGTGACATCACGGGCTGGAAATTCGCCGCTGAATCGCTGATAGTGATCGAAATTGACCTGCCCATGCCCACCGCCCCCAGATCGTCCTTCATTTTGTGGAGCCCCCTCTATGTCGCCTGCCTCGTCGATGCCAGCTGCCGCCCTCCCCCTCGCCGGTGTCCGTGTTCTCGAACTGGGGCAGATCGCCGCCGGTCCGTTTGCCGCCTCACTCTTGGCAGACCTTGGCGCCGATGTGGTGAAAATCGAACGCCCTGATGGCGGTGACGGCATGCGGCAATGGCCACCACTGGCCAAAGGCATTGGCACCGCCGCCGCCTATAGCGAAAATTTTGCGTCAGTGAACCGCAACAAGCGGAGTGTCGCCCTCGATTTGAAAAATGCCGACGACATCGCCGTGCTGAAGTCTTTAGCCGCGAACGCTGATATTTTTGTTGAAAATTACCGCCCTGGCGTGCTGCCGCGGCTTGGGCTTGGCTATGACGACTTAAAAGCGGTTAACCCAAAGCTGATTTATTGCTCGATCTCCGGCTATGGCCAGACCGGCCCCTATGCGACAAAAGGGGCGTTTGATGTAACCGTCCAAGGTATGGCGGGGATGATGAGCGTGACCGGCGAACCGGGCGCACCGCCGGTCAAATGCGGGGTCCCGATTGGCGATTTTTGCGCTGGCCTTTATGCCGGTTTCAGCATTCTGGCGATGTTACGCGCCGCCGATACCAGCGGCACCGGCGCCCATATTGATTGCTCGATGCTTGGCAGCCTGCTTGGCGTTTCGGCGTTGCAGACCAGCGAATATTTTGGCAATGGCACCCCGCCGCAGCGCCTTGGCTCTGCCCATCCGCGCAACGCGCCCTATCAGGCGTTTGCGGCCGCCGACACTTATTTTGTGATCGCCGCCGGCAATGATAAATTATGGCATGAAGTGTGCGCCGCCACCGGCACGCCTGAACTGGCACATGATCCGCGCTTTTTGACACAGGCGGACCGGGCCCGTAATCAGGCCGCCTTGGTCGATATATTGGCGCCCATTTTTGCCGAACGGTCGGCTGCTGACTGGCTGGCCGAGATGGACCGGCGTCAGGTACCATGCGGTCCGATCAATGATTTTGCCGACATATTGGCCGACCCGCATGTGGCGCATATGGGCCTTGTTCAGCCGCTGACCTTGCCAAATGGTGCCGAAACCAAAACCATCGGCTTTCCGGTCGCTATTTCCACGCTACCCCCACCCACAATCAGCCCACCGCCGGCACTTGGCGCTGATAATGACGCGGTTATGACCGACTGGTTGGGCAAACGCTGACCCGAGGCCAGTATGACATCTACCACATCCCCGATTATCACGACCCATCAAGATGGGGTCAGCCAGATCCGCCTTAACCGGCCTGACCGGTTAAATGCCGTCAACAGCCAGCTTGTTGAAGAACTGATAACCGCACTTGATGATGCGGTTGCGGCTGGCAGTCGGCTGATCACATTGGCTGGCGACGGGCGCGCATTTTCCGCCGGCTTTGACCTTGGCGGGCTGGACCGGCAAAGTGACGCCGATTTACTGTACCGCTTTGTTCGCATCGAACAGCTATTACAAAAACTATACCGCCTTCCGGTGACCAGCCTCGCGCTGGTGCAGGGGCGCTGCTTTGGGGCTGCCGCCGACATGGTTGCGGCGTGCCGCTATCGTATCGCCAGCCCGGATGCCAGCTTTCGGATGCCTGGCCTGCAATTCGGCATTGTTCTTGGCACCCGCCGACTGGCGCGGCTGATTGGCAATGACGCCGCCTTTGACCTGCTGGAAACATCCAAAATATTTTCCGCGCAAGAGGCGCTGGCTTGCGGGTTTGTTACCGCGATTGCGCCCCAAGACCAGTGGCCTGAGATCATTGCCGCCCATGCTGACAAGGCAGCGGCATTACCCGCTGCCGCCAAAACCGCCCTGCTGGCCGCCACCCGCGATGACGCTGGGCTCGATGCCGATATGGCGGCGCTGGTCAACGCCGCGGCAACACCCGGACTGGCGGACCGCATGCGCGCCTTTGTCGCGACGCAGGTAAAAAAATAACCGGCTAGAAAATAGCGCAGTCCGGGGCCGGATGCCGCGCCAGCAGGGTGTTGCGGTCAGGCCATGTGCCGGCGGCAACAAGGTCTAAAAAACCCTCACATTCACTGTTGAACCGGTCAGGGTCTTCCAAATTCAGCAGATGCCCGGCTTTGGGCCAAACCGACAAGCCAGCACATGGCATGGTACGTTTCAACCATAGGTTGGTGTCAAGGCACGGATCATCCTCGTCACCAACCATCAGCAAAACCGGTATGTTTGAGGCGGCAAATTCTGCCGCGAAATCAACAAGGCTTGGCCGGGCTGCTTGCACCCATCTTTGCGTCATGCCACTGCCAACCCCCGGATGTTCGGCCAAATGCGTGTAAAATTCATCCCAGGCCGCGCGGTTTTTTTCACGCAGTTGGACCCGCGCCGGCCCATAGGCCATATGGTCGGCTGGCATATGCGCCTCGGCCACCGCAAGATCCGCCAAACGATGACACGCGGCGATAAAGGCAGCGCGGCTTTCCGGCCATGCCCCCGACCCGCCACTGGCCGCAACCAGTGATTGCACCCGGTCCGGCCGTTGAATTGCCAGCATCAAACCGCTATAGGCACCCATGCTAAGGCCAATAAAATGCGCCGACGGGATCTCAAGATGGTCAAGCAAGGCCGCCGCATCATCAATATTGACCTGCCAGCCATAGGCAGCATCGTCATCTGGCACGTCCGATGGGGGATAACCGCGCGGCGACAAGGCCAAACAGCGATAGCGCGGCGCAAAAAACGCGATCTGCTGACGCCAGCTACGGGTATCGCCGCCAAATTCATGTAAAAACACCAAAGGCGATCCGCTTCCCTGATCCTCAAAAAACAGGGTGCAGCCATTCGATGTGAAATATCCCATAACGCGCCTCATGCCGATTGACCGCTAAAACGCTACGCCGATTGCATCGCGATGCCAATAGGCACAATGCCCCTCTCCTGCTTGTTGCAGGCGGGGGCGGCTCTTGCTAATCTGTCGGCCATCTGATGCCGCGCAAGAAGGACCGAGTCGATCGACGTGTTTGACCCACAGCCTATCCAGCAAGCGATCAATATTTTGAAACAGCAATTTGGCGACCGGCTAAACACCGCCGAGTCGGTGCGGATGCAGCATGGCCATACCACCACGCGCATCCCGACCCAGCCGCCAGATGCGGTAATCTTTGCCGAATCGACCGCCGAAATCGCCACCATCATGCAGGTCTGTCAGGATCATCGCTGTCCGGTCATTGCCTTTGGTACCGGATCGTCACTTGAAGGGCATGTGAACGCCCCGCATGGTGGTATCTCGGTCGATATGTCCAAATTTGACAGTATTCTTGCCGTCAATCAGGCCGATATGGATGCGGTGATCCAGCCCGGTGTCACCCGTGAGACGTTGAACGCGTATTTGCGCGATACCGGCCTGTTTTTCCCGATTGACCCCGGCGCCAATGCCAGTCTTGGCGGCATGGCCGCCACCCGCGCCTCGGGCACCAATGCGGTGCGTTATGGCACGATGAAGGATAATATTCTTGGCATGGAGGTGGTGACCGCCGATGGGAGGATTATCCGCACCGGTGGCCGGGCGCGCAAATCATCGGCCGGCTATGATTTGACCCGGCTGTTTATCGGTTCAGAAGGCACGCTTGGGATCATCACCGAACTGACGGTGCGTTTACGAGGTATCCCCGAGGTGATCGCTGGTGGTATTTGCTCATTCCCCGATATTGGTGCGGCATGCGATGCGGTGATCATGACGGTGCAAATGGGCATCCCGGTGGCCCGTATCGAATTGCTTGACCCGGTACAGGTCCGCGCCTGCAACGCCTATTCCAAACTTAACCTGCCCGAAGCGCCGTTATTGCTGGTTGAATTTCATGGGTCGGCGGCGTCGGTCGATGATGATGTGGCCCGGTTTACCGAGATTTGCGCCGATTTCACATCGCACCGCTTTAGCTGGTCAAGCGACCCGGACCAGCGCGCCAAATTGTGGAAAGCGCGGCATGATGCCTATTGGGCTTGCCTTGCCTTGATACCGGGGGCGACCGGATTTTCCACTGATGTCTGTGTGCCAATATCGCGCCTTGCCGATTGCGTCAATGACACGATTGCCGATATCGCCGCCAACGGGCTTGTCGCGCCGATCGTTGGCCATGTTGGCGATGGAAATTTTCACGTCTTGCCCTTGACAATGCCCGATGACACCGCGATGCAGGATAAAATCAGCGCGTTTTCGGCACGCCTGACCGAACGCGCCTTGGCGATGGGCGGCACCTGCACCGGCGAACATGGAATCGGCCAGGGCAAACGCCACTATCTTCGTGATGAAATGGGTGAAGCGGTCGATATGATGCAAGCGATCAAAGCCACCTTTGATCCGCACGGCATTTTGAACCCGGGCAAGCTATTTGATCATTAGCATTGGCGTAATCTCACTAATAGGAAAAAGTCGGTACCGGCATAACGCCCGCACCGCTCCCCCAACCCAACCATGCCTGCCGGGGCGCAATTGACAACGACGCAACCGGTTAAGGACAGATTCATAGCAAACGCCACGTTCGGTTTTCGCTTACATATATTCCAAGGTATACGTAAGACCATTGTTGATGTGACGGGTTAGCAAATCCTTCGCCAAGACACTATCACGTGCCAGAGCGGCATCGAACAGCGCTTTGTGTTCGCGGCGCGCGCTCTCTCCACGATAGGTCAGAACCAGCATTTGATAACGCAAATATTTGCCGAACAAGGTGGCATGGAGCCCCAACAGATTTTGGGAATTACAGGCGCGGATGAGAGCCAGATGAAATTGCCAAACATGGTATACGCGTGAACACCGTGGTTCCTGGCCAGCTTCACACGCCGATGGTCGAGGCGCGGCTTGCCGGACAACGTGCCGGCGGCGATGTTGGTGCCCTATTACAGCAGCGACTTGCCCGTATTCCACTTGGTTTTATGGGGGATGGCCGTGACACCGCCAATGCAGTTTTGTTTTTGGCCTCGGACGAGGCGCGTTTTATCACCGGCACTGAAATCGTTGTTGATGGCGGCATGTCGGTACGGTGCGATTAAGCGGGCCACAGCCGGAATCGCGTTATAAGCCAAAGACCGTTACCCTAAAAACGCCCGCACCGCGGCTTCAAAGGCGGCTGGCCGGTCGGCATGAAGCCAATGCCCAGCCTTGGGGATTTTGGCCAGCCGCGCGTTGGGAAACCGCGCTTTTATTTGTGGCCGCATCGCCGCTGTCACATAGTCACTGTCAGCCCCGGATAGAAACAAACAGTCTTTTTCAAAACGGCTGATCCCTTCCGGAAAGGCCAAAATCTCTGGCATGGCGCGCGCCAACACATCCAGATTCAACTTCCACGTTTTCGTCGCAATATCCAATGATTGCAGGAAAAACGCGCACAGGGCCGGGTCTTCGATCTCTGCCGCCAGACCAGCTTGTGCATCGGCACGGGACTGAATTGATGCAAGATCAAGCCGCTTTAGAGCGGTGATATAGCGCATTTGATCATGCTGATAGGAAACGGGCGCAATATCGGCCAAGATCAATTTATCAACAAGGTGCGGCCGGTTCAGCCCCAGCATCATTGCGGCCTTGCCGCCCATCGAATGCCCAAGCACATGCATCGCCGGTGCTTTTGACAGGATAAAAGCAGCGATGTCATCCGCCATGTCGGTATAGCTGTGCGTATCGAACCATGGGCTGTCACCGTGGTTACGAAGATCGACGATATAGACTGAAAATCTGTC
>JAYOFA010000024.1:0-3325 GCA_038116935.1 Puniceispirillum sp. (SeqCode)
AAATTGGAGCGGCGTGCGGGAATCGAACCCGCTTCTCTAGCTTGGAAGGCTAGGGTAATAGCCAGTATACGAACGCCGCGTCACAAAAACGCCAATTGATCCAGCGTGGGATCACCGCAAAGTTGGTCTAACTGTCCCGCTTTACCGGGGGCGAGCCAACGCTGCAAAGCCTATAGCATTACTGCTGCCCAAAGAAAAGCCCGGACAAAGGTCTATTTTCGGCTTTTCGGCCGGTCGATCCAGCCGGCAAGGTTCGCTTCGGCAACCGCCTCTATCACCTGCATGCCTTCGGCACTGTCATTCAAGCACGGAATATAGGTAAATGTCTCGCCACCATGTTCGAGAAACTCTTCATGAAGTTCTATGTCGAGTTCATCCAAGGTTTCAAGGCAGTCGGCAACAAATCCGGGGGCCATGATCATCACATGTTTGGCCCCGTCTTCGGCCAGCTTGATCACGGTTTTGTCGGTGTAGGGCTGAAGCCATGGTTCTGATCCAAATCGCGATTGGAATGTGGGATGAAAATGCGCTTCGTCCCACTTCAGCGCCTCGCGGAGCAGGCGCGCAGTTTTCATACAATGGCAATGATAGGGATCGCCGGCGACGAAATAGCTTTTCGGGATGCCGTGAAACGATACCACCAGTTCATCAGGCGTGCCATGCTGTTTTACCGCCGCGCGGACACTGTTGGCCAGCGCTTTGATATAGGCCGGATGGTCATGCCAGGGGGGGGCGGTACGAATGGCCGGTTGCCAGCGCAAATCAAGCGCCCATTTGAACAGCTCGTCATTGACCGTGGCGGTTGTCGAGGCGGCATATTGCGGGTAGAGCGGCACCACGACGATTTGCGTGCATCCGGCGTCTTGCAAGGCTTTCAAGCGATCAGGGATCGACGGTTGGCCATAGCGCATCGCATAATCGGTGACGAGGTCTTCATGCTGGAAAGTCTTGGCGATATGTTCGGCCTGTAGCCTGGTGATGCGGCGGAGTGGTGAGCCATCCGGGTCGTCTTTCAGCCAGATACGCGCATAGGCCGCGCCCGATTTTTTGGGGCGTACATTCAAAATAATACCATTCAGAATAAGCCACCATAAAAGGCGTGGTACCTCAATCACCCGACTATCGGACAGAAATTGTTTCAGATAGCGCCGCATCGATTTCGTATCGGTGCCGTCTGGCGTACCAAGATTGACCAGCAGCAATCCGGTTTTGGCGTGTCCCGGAAAACGAGGATGGTCGGACGGTATCGGCGTAATCGGCATAATCTTGCTCACCTTGATCTTGTTCAGAGCCGTGACGGTGCGGGGCGGGTTCTGTTTGAACGGCCCCATCGCCCCATCGCTTATGTAGGACGGTAGATCACAAATTTCCAGAACTTAGCGATAATTTGCACAGCCTTGTGCGGCCTTTTTGGTTATTTTTGCGTGCGCCGTCTGTTCAGCTGGCCGATTTACTGGCGTCACGATCAGCAATCGCGAAGGCTTGCTGTAGAGATTCGACCATATAATCGATCATCTCGTCAGTGTGAAGCGGACCGGGGGTAAGGCGTAACCGTTCGGTGCCAACCGGCACCGTCGGGTAATTGATCGGCTGCACATAGAGGCCAAATTCTTCGAGCAATATCTGGCAGATATGGCTGCATTTGGCGGCGTCACGGACCATGACCGGCACGATATGCGTGTCGCCGGCAAGGATTGGTAGGCCCGCATCGCGTAACGCGGCCTTCAATTTGTTCGCTTGGGCCTGTTGGGCGTCGCGTTCGGCGCTGCTGCTACGCAAATGCTGGACCGATGCCAGCGCCCCATGCGCCAAGGCCGGCGGCAAGGCGGTGGTGAAAATAAAGCCTGATCCAAAGCTGCGGACCGTATCACAAATCACGTCATCCGCTGCAATATAACCGCCAACCAAACCAAATGCCTTGCCAAGTGTGCCTTGGATAATATCGACATCGTCTTGCAATCCGCGGGCTTGGGCAATGCCGCCGCCTTCAGCGCCATACATGCCGACCGCATGCACCTCGTCAAGATAGGTCAGCGCATTATATGATTTGGCTAGCGCGACAATCTCGGCGATGGGGCTGGTGTCGCCATCCATTGAATAGACCGATTCAAAAATAATCAGTTTTGGCCGGTCAAGCGGCTGGGCGGCCAGCAATGATTCAAGATGCGCGACATCATTATGGCGGAAAATGGCTTTGTCACAGCGCGCATAGCGAATGCCGGAAATGATCGATGCGTGGTTCATCGCATCTGACAAGATCAACACATCATCAAGCAGGCCAGCCAGTGCGCTGATGCTTGCCTCATTGGCGACATAGCCACTTGTCAACACAAGTGCGCGCTCTTTGCCATGAAGGTTCGCCAATTCGGATTCCAGCGCCACAATCGCGGCACTGGTGCCGGAAATGTTCCGGGTGCCGCCGGCCCCGGTTCCATGTTCGCGGATCGCGCTGTTGAGCGCTTCGATCACTTCGGGCCGTTGCCCCATGCCAAGATAGTCGTTGGAACACCAAATCGTTACATCTTTTGGGCCGGTGGGGCTGTGCCACAGCGCATGCGGGTGCCAGCCGCTTTGCCGCTCAAGTTCAACAAAGGTGCGGTAACGGTTTTCGCTTTTCAATTGGTTTAGTCGGTTTTCAAACAGAACACGATAATCCAATCGTCACTCCTCGATAGCAATTACGCACAACGGAACAGGCACCATAACCACACAGCCAAAAAAACCAATCCCTATCTTTGCAGATTCGGCCAGAACGAAAAATAATTTCCCCGGTTTTTGGGTTTTCATCGGCCTTACGGGTCAGTTTGTCGCCCATTGGGCCGGCTGGTCGGGCTGCTTTATGGCTTCCGCTTCGGGTCGGTTTTGGTAAGCGTTATAACCTGACAATTGATCATCTGTTTACCGGCATGTTCAAAATTTACCGTTACATTCATCCCGACAATCGATTGCACTTGCCCTAAACCCCAATCGGGTTGAGTCGGATGCACAACGAAATCACCAAGATTGAAATATAGCATAAAAGCCTCGCCGATTGTCCGGGGTCCGCATGATAGCGCCACCCTCGTCAGGCATAACGGGCCATTGGTTGGGACGCAAGCGCTATGGTTCGCCGCCAACAGGAACACTGGTCAGCATAAACAAAACCCGCCGGCATAACCGGCGGGTGCGCAACCGATAGGGCAGGCCGTGATGTTGATCAGGCGGTTTTTTCAAGGGCCGCATAGTTGCGTGTTTCGCGCAACACATATCCCTGCCCCCAAATCGTGTCGATTGACAGGCCATCGGCGCCAGCATCAACCAATTTACGCCGCAATTTGCAAATAAA
>JAYOFA010000024.1:3425-23799 GCA_038116935.1 Puniceispirillum sp. (SeqCode)
TTGACAGGCCATCGGCGCCAGCATCAACCAATTTACGCCGCAATTTGCAAATAAATAAGTACATGCATGTTTCACACTCACCCTAGCAATTTGTAAATTTGACCACTCCTTGACGTCGTTGCGCGAACCAAACTGAACCCTGAAAACATCAATCAAACCTGTGGTGTGTCGAGTACATCACCATATTGTTTTGAAGGTTAAGGGCGTGCCTGCAGCATCACAAATCACATATGCGTGATTAACTTTTTAATAATGATTTTTAATGCTTAGGTGTGTGGCAGCATGCATTTCCGGCTAAAAATGCCTTGCGAAAGGATAGGATTCAGTGTATCCGACAGCCACTTTTCTGACGTGTTTGATTGATAAAACCTGTTCGATCGCCAAGGTGAATAAACATGAGTAAAACTGCCTCTGCCGCCAAGACAAGTGCCGCATCGGCCATCTCCGCCGCGCCCCAAGCGAATGGCAAGTCTGAAAAATCTGCCGCACCCAACGGGGTGTATGACGAAATTATGCTGCCGGAGGATTACCGGCCTAGTGATGACGAAGAATTCATGAACCCGATGCAGCTTTTATATTTTCGTAAAAAGCTTGAGGCATGGCGGGCCGAACTGCTGGATGATGCTACTGATACGATCACCGGCCTATCGCAGGAAAATCTCCATCAGCCCGATCAGATGGACCGGGCGCAGATTGAAAGTAACGCTGCGCTGGATTTGCGGACCCGTGACCGCGAGCGCAAATTGCTGCAAAAAATCGAATCAGCGTTACGCCGCATTGATGATGGTAGCTATGGGTACTGCGCCGAAACCGACGAGCCGATCAATCTACGTCGTTTGGAAGCGCGGCCGATTGCCTCGCTCAGCCTTCATGCCCAAGAACGGCATGAGCGCATGGAACGCGTCCATCGCGACGATTAGCGGGCGTCAACGCCTTGCCTTCACCCTAACCCGTCGCGGTTCAACGGCCTTAATTGGCAGACCCCGGACGCTCTTTGTCCGGGTTTTTTCGCCCAAAGAAGAACAAAAGGTGAAAATGCGCTTGCAATGTGAACAAAACAGGTACATAAATGAACATCAGAACAACAACCGCCATCCGGTTTGCCGCGCGATCAAAAATCTCGTGAGTCAAAACCCCGTTGATCAAAATAAGGGGTGGTCACAGCGGTAAAAGCCAGTGGTCGAGAAAGATTCGACATGGACAGTGACGGGTGGGTATGCAACTAAGGAGGCAATAATGGCTGGAGTTGTGGTGGATCTGCAAATGAAAGACGGCGATAAAAATAAAGCGCTTGAAGCGGCGATTGGCCAGATTGAAAAGGCGTTTGGCAAGGGCTCGGTTATGAAGCTTGGCCAGCGGGAATCGGCGGTCGATGTGCAGGCGATTTCAACCGGATCGCTTGGGCTGGATATTGCCCTTGGGATTGGTGGCTTTCCAAAGGGCCGTATCATTGAAATTTATGGCCCTGAATCGTCAGGCAAAACCACATTGGCGTTGCATGCGGTGGCCGAAGCACAAAAAGAAGGGGGCACATGCGCATTTGTCGATGCTGAACATGCGCTTGACCCGTCTTATGCACGCAAACTGGGCGTTAATATCGACGAATTGCTGATCTCGCAGCCTGATGCTGGTGAACAAGCGCTTGAAATTGCCGATACGTTGGTGCGATCAGGGGCCATTGATGTTTTGGTCGTTGACTCGGTTGCCGCACTTGTGCCGCGCGCCGAACTTGAAGGTGATATGGGCGATCATCATGTGGGTCTTCATGCCCGGTTGATGAGTCAGGCCTTACGCAAGCTGACCTCGTCGATCGCGCGGTCAAACTGTTTGGTGATCTTCATCAATCAGATCCGCTTGAAAATTGGTGTGATGTTTGGCAACCCGGAAACCACGACCGGGGGCAATGCGCTGAAATTCTATGCATCGGTCCGGCTTGATATTCGGCGCATTGGCGCGATTAAAGATCGCGAGGATGTGGTTGGAAACCAGACCCGCGTGAAAGTGGTTAAAAACAAGGTGGCGGCGCCGTTCCGTACGGTCGAATTTGATATCATGTATGGCGAGGGCATTTCCAAAATGGGCGAATTGCTCGACCTTGGCGTTGCCGCTGGCATTGTTGATAAGTCAGGTGCGTGGATTTCCTATAAGGGGCAGCGTATTGGGCAAGGCCGTGAAAATGCCAAAACCTTCTTGCGCGAAAACCCCGAATTGGCCGGTGAGATTGAATCGGCTATTCGGCAAAATGCCGGTCTTGTTGGCGAACAAATGCTTGATAATTCGATTGCCGACACTGACGAGGCGAAGGTACCGGATAGCCCAGATATGATTAGCTAAGAAAAGACGCCTTTCTGGCTGATTGTCGAGATCATTGCTGAATAAGGGGCTGGCCATGTAATGGCTGGCCCTTTTTTATAGGGCTGATGGGCAGTGCTCTATACCAAAAAAACCTTGTAAATTGGACAAGTTAATCTGGACAGGATTGCCCTGTCTCGTTAGATATGAGGCCGATTGTAAACGCTGCAGCCAGCAGTGTGCAGACCGGCTGATTACAGGAATTGCCAGATGTCAGGAACTTGCCTCGGGTGGATGTCATGTCGAGTGTAAATGATATTCGCGCCACCTTTCTCGATTATTTTGCCAAGAACGGGCATGAAATTGTGCCGTCCAGCCCTTTGGTGCCGCAAAATGATCCGACCCTGATGTTTGCCAATTCGGGGATGGTGCAATTCAAAAATCTGTTTACCGGTGCTGAAACACGCGATTATGTGCGCGCCTCGACAGCGCAAAAATGTGTGCGCGCTGGCGGCAAACATAATGACCTTGAAAATGTGGGCTATACCGCACGTCACCACACGTTTTTTGAGATGCTCGGCAATTTTTCCTTTGGTGATTACTTCAAGGACAATGCGATTGAATTGGCGTGGAACCTGATCACCCGCGAATATGGGCTTGCCGCTGACAAACTCCTTGTCACGGTGTTTCATGAGGATGATGAAGCTGCAAATCTGTGGAAAAAAATTGCTGGCTTGGGTGATGACCGGATCATTAGAATCGCCACCTCTGACAATTTTTGGGCGATGGGTGATACCGGGCCGTGCGGCCCTTGCTCGGAAATATTCTATGATCATGGTGACCATATTCCCGGCGGGCCGCCAGGATCACCCGATGAGGATGGTGATCGTTTCATCGAGATATGGAACCTCGTCTTCATGCAGTTTGAGCAATTGCCAGACAAGCGTATCGCCTTGCCAAAACCGTCGATTGACACCGGCATGGGCTTGGAGCGCATTGCGGCAGTGTTGCAAGGCAAGCATGACAATTACGACATCGATCTGATGCGGGCCTTGATCATGGCCTCAGCCGCGGTGTCAGGCACCGACCCTGATGGCGACCATCAGGTCTCGCACCGCGTTGTTGCCGATCACCTGCGGGCGTCGTCATTCCTGATCGCTGACGGTGTGTTGCCGTCAAATGAAGGACGTGGTTATGTGTTGCGGCGGATCATGCGGCGGGCGATGCGGCATATTCACCAGATGGGCTGTGCCGAGCCGACCATGTACAAGCTGGTGCCGGCATTGGTGGCCGAAATGGGCGCACAATATGGCGAGTTGGGCCGGGCCCAGTCGCTGATCACCGAGACCTTGAAGTTGGAAGAAACCCGCTTCAAAGAAACGCTTGGGCGCGGATTGCGTATTTTGCAGGACGAGGTCGCTGGCAAGGCGGCCGGCGGTACATTGGCCGGACAGACCGCATTCAAGCTTTATGATACCTTTGGATTTCCGCTTGATTTAACCCAAGATTTCATGCGCGGCTATGGCTGGCAGGTTGATCTTGACGGGTTTGACGCGGCGATGGCAGCGCAAAAGGAGGCGGCGCGCCGGTCGTGGAGTGGGTCGGGTGAGGCGGCAACCGAGACCATCTGGCTGGATCTGGCCCAGCAGCAGCCGGCCACCGAATTTTTGGGCTATAGCAGTGACACGGCCGAGGCGATGGTGCTGGCCTTGGTTGACGGTAATAGCAAAATTGACACGGTTAACAAGGGCGAACAGGCCCGTATGCTGGTGAACCAGACCCCATTCTATGCCGAATCGGGTGGCCAGGTTGGTGATACCGGAACGGTTAGCTGGGACAAGGGCGCGGCGCGTGTCACCGATACCGTCAAAACACCATCTGGCCTGTTCATCCATCATATCGAAGTCACCGACGGGCAGCTTGCCACCGGTCAGGATGTGCGGCTTAGCATCGACGCTGGCCGACGGTTGCGCTTGCGGGCGAACCACTCGGCAACGCATCTTCTGCATGAGGCATTGCGGCTTGTTCTTGGCGATCATGTGGCACAGAAAGGCTCGATGGTGGCGCCGGACCGGTTGCGGTTTGACTTCTCGCATCAAAAGGCAATGACGGCAGATGAATTGGTCCGTGTCCAAGAGATCGTCAATGACCGTATTCGTCTTAATAGCGAGGTGTCGACCCGGGTGATGACACCTGATGCGGCCATCGAGCTTGGGGCGTTGGCGCTGTTTGGTGAAAAATATGGCGACGAGGTCCGGGTCGTGCAAATGGGCGGCGCCAGTGATGAAGTGGCCGGCAAGGCGTGGTCGGTCGAATTATGCGGTGGTACGCACGTCACCCGTACCGGTGATATAAGCCTGCTGAAAATTGTCGCCGAAACCGCGGTTGCCGGCGGTGTTCGCCGTATCGAGGCGGTCACCCATGCCGGGGCGCTGGCATGGATCGAGCAGCGCGAGGCCATTTTAACCGCTGCATCCGATTTGCTGAAAATTGCCCCTGACCAGTTGGCCGATCGTGTCGCCCAGCTGATCGATGATCGCAAGAAGGCTGAACGCGATATCAGCCAGTTGCGCCGGAAGCTGGCGGCAGCGGGTGGGGCCGGTGGTGGCGACAGCCAGACTGTCAACGGCGTTACCTTTATCGGCCGACTGCTCGAAGACACGCCAGCCCGCGAATTGAAGTCGATGGCGGATGAATTAAAATCAGCCCAATCCAACGCGGTGATTTGTCTGGTTGCGACCGATGGTGGCAAAGCGTCGATCGTGGTGGCCGTAACCGCCGATTTGGCTGATCGGAAAAATGCTGTTGACCTTGTCAAGCTGGGTGCGGCGGCGCTTGGCGGCGGAGGCGGTGGTGGCCGCCCCGACATGGCACAGGCCGGCGGCCCCGCGGCCGATCAAGCCGAAGCGGCATTGGCTGCCGTGTCGGCGGCGCTCTGACGGCAGGATGTAAATTTTGGTCATCCGGCGGATTCGGGTGACGGTTCACTCTGGTAAAGGCTGTTCATCATGGCAAACAATTCCAACCCCGATCTGATTTACACCAAAGTTGACGAGGCGCCCGAATTGGCGAGCGCATCGTTGCTGCCGATTATAAACAAATTTGTCGCCGCGGCCGGATTGCAAGTCGACCGCCGTGATATTTCGCTGGCTGGTCGGATTATCGCCGTCATGCCGGAATTTCTGACCGCAGAACAGCGGCAGAGCGATGATCTTGCCGAATTGGGTGAATGGGTTAAGACGCCGGCGGCAAATGTGATGAAGCTGCCCAATATCTCGGCGTCAATTCCGCAGCTGAAAGCCGCGATTGCTGAATTGCAGGCGCAAGGCTATGCGCTTCCCGATTATCCAGACGCCCCGCAAAATGACGCTGAACGTGATATCGCGGCCCGCTATGACTCGGTCAAGGGCAGTGCGGTCAATCCGGTGTTGCGCGAGGGCAATTCTGACCGGCGCAGCGCGCGGGCGGTCAAGCAATTTGCGATGAATAACCCGCATTCAATGGGTGTGTGGCACGCGAACTCCAAAACCCATGTGTCATCAATGCCCGATGGTGACTTTTTTGGTAACGAGACCTCGGTAACGTTGCGCGATGATCAGGCCGGCCCGGCCCGGATTGAATTTGAAGATTCATCCGGGGCTATTACCGTTTTGAAGGGCGGGCTTAACATGCTGGCGGGAACAGTGATTGACGCCTCATTCATGAGCCTTGGGGCGTTACGCAATTTCTTCCGGCAGCAATTGGCCGAGGCCAAAGCTCAAAATGTGCTGTTCTCGGTGCATTTGAAAGCGACTATGATGAAGGTGTCAGACCCGATCATCTTTGGCCAAGCTATTGCAGCATTACTTGAGGAATTTATATCCAAGCATCAGAAAAAGCTTGATGAAATTGGATTTAATGTCAATCTTGGTTTGATTGACCTTGAGGCACGGATAGCCGGTTTGCCTGATGCTGATCGTGCTGTGCTTGAGGCTGATTTGGCTGCCTGCCTTGCCGCCAATCCGCCCCTTTATATGGTTAATTCGGACAAGGGCCTCAGCAATCTCCACGTCTCGTCTGACGTGATTATTGATGCGTCGATGCCGGCGCTGATTCGGGCCGGTGGCAAGGCGTGGGGACCAGATGGCCAAGAGCATGATTGCAAATGCGTCATTCCTGACAATTCTTATGCGCCGATCTATGATGAATCGATTGCCTTTTTCAAGGCGCATGGGGCGCTTGACCCAACCAGTTGTGGATCGGTGTCGAATGTCGGCTTGATGGCCCAGAAGGCCGAGGAATATGGCTCGCATCCGACCACCTTTCAGCTGCCTGCCGATGGTGTGGTTCGTTATATCGTTGCGAATGGTGATGTTATTCATCAGCATCGGGTGGCTGCTGGTGATATCTGGCGGTCATCCAGTACCCGCCGGGCGCCGATCGAAGACTGGGTTCGCCTTGGCGTGGCCCGGCAAAAGGCAACCGGCGCCAAGGCTGTGTTCTGGCTGAATGAGGCGCGGGCGCATGATGCCGAACTGATCAAATATGTGACGAAGATTCTTGAACAAGACGGGGTCAGCGACCTTGGTATCAAAATTATGGCGCCGCGTGAGGCCACCCGTTACACCTTGGAGGTGATCACGGCTGGAGAGGATTGTATCTCGATTTCTGGCAACGTGCTTCGCGATTACCTGACCGATCTTTTCCCGATCCTTGAATTGGGCACATCGGCAAAGATGCTCTCGGTTGTCAAATTGATGAATGGCGGCGGTCTGTTTGAGACCGGGGCAGGCGGTTCGGCGCCAAAACATGTGCAGCAGTTGATCGAAGAGGGGCATTTGCGGTGGGATTCACTTGGCGAATTTTGTGCGCTTGGAGAATCGCTGAAATTTGTTGCCGAAACATCGGGAAATCGCCGCGCCGAGATATTGGGTCAGGCCGTCGATGTGGCAACCCAGCATGTACTGGAACAGGGTAAGTCCCCGGAACGCCGGGTCGGCTCGACCGATACGCGTGACAGCCATTTCTATTTTGCGCTTTATTGGGCCGAGGCCTTGGCGGCACAGACCGACGATGCTGCAATGGCAGCAGAGTTTGCTAGCTTGGCTGGCGCGATGCGGGACAATGAAGCGAAAATCACCGCTGAATTGGCATCAACCCAGGGCAAGGCGTGCGATCTTGGCGGTTATTACCGTATGCCAGCGTCCAAGGTTGACCCGGTTATGCGCCCCAGCGCGACGCTGAATGCGCTGATCGGCTAAAGCGGATCCGGCCCTAAAGATTAAAAAGCGGCATCAAGGTGCCGCTTTTTTGTTTTGGGCCGGTGCAAGGGTGGGCGCAGCCGATGATCGGGACGACTCACTCGCCGGCGAGGGCTTTACCAATGCCAGACAGCTCATCAAGCATGTCGGCTACCTCGTCAAGGCTTGAGGCTGTTTCATAATGGCCAACATGGCCATGATGCATGAAGCCTTGATCAATAATATTCTGAAACATGGTCAGCATCGGGTCCCAATAACCGTTCAAATTGGCGATGATAATGGGTTTGCGATGCAGCCCAAGCTGCCGCCATGTAATGATTTCCATGGTTTCGTCAAGCGTGCCAAGCCCGCCTGGCATGATGATAAAGGCATCAGATAAATCATACATCATCGCCTTTCTTTCATGCATCGTATCGATCACATGCAGGTCGCTTACACCACGATGCCCCATTTCGACATTTTCCAAAAATTTTGGAATAATCCCGGTCACATAGCCGCGACTGGCGATGACACCATCGGCGACAGCGCCCATAAGGCCTTTGCGGCCACCGCCATAGACAAGCCCGAAACCGCGCGCCGCGATAATCTGCCCAAGCTGATAGGCGTCGTTTTTGAAGGCTGGCGCATGGCCTGTTGCCGCGCCGGTGAAAACACATATTTTTTTCATGCTGTGTCCTTGAAATGGTGAAGCTGGCTGAACTGTGATTGAACCTTACCGCAATTAGGATTAGTCTGTTAACTGACAATCTCAACCTGTCAGGGAAATCGATATTTTGCGCGCTGTGCTTTATCTTTTGTTTGCCATCGGCGGTATTTTGGTGCTGTTGGCCTTGGCTGTGGTGCTGCTTGGCGATGATGACGCTAAACCGGTGGCCCCACAACGCACTGCGGTTGAGATTCCGGCGCCGGTAACACCATCCATCAATCCGCCGACACCTGCACCGCTGGCGCCATCAACAAGCCTCACAACCGCACCCGTCCCGCCGCTTGAGAGCGGTGCGCTGGTGCTTGATATTGCCCGTGTTAAACCGGATGGATCGGCATTGTTTGCCGGCACCGCTGTGCCGGCCGCCAGAATACGAATATTTGAAGGTGATCTGCTGTTGGCAGAAACTGTGGCAGACGCCAATGGTGAATGGGTTATTGTGATGGAAAAACCACTGGCACCAGGCCAGCACCTGATGTCGGTGGCAATGGAAAGACCGGATGGAACAAACGAACTAGCCACACGCAGCCTTGCTGTTGAGGTGTATGAAGATCAAGACACCAAGCCGTTGGTGGCGTTGTTGCCGGAAACCGCGACTGAGGTACCGGTATTGATCCAATCACCCGATGATGCACCGGCGGCCGATGTGACGAAAGAGGCACCGGTGCGTGAATCGCTGGCTGGTGATATGGCGGGTGCCGAAACGGGCAGCAGCGCGGCGCTGGCAGGCCTTGCCCCAACGGCGATTGTCTGGCGTGATCAGGGACGGATTTTAATTTCTGGTCGCTCATCAGGCGGTGTCCGGGTCACAGCGTTAGCCGATGGCAATCCGTTTGGCGAGGCGCTGGTGCTGGCCGATGGCGGGTGGCAAATTGCTGGTACATTGGATGTGGCGCGGTCAACGCACCGGCTGCATTTTACCTTGTCTGACAATCTGAATAATGTGATGGCGTCCTACGATCTACCGCTGAAATCGCATGACCTTGCAAAGGCCAAAGATGGCTCGCCGCTGGTAGTGGTGAATAAGGGGGACGCGCTGTGGCGCATTGCGTATCGTAGTCTTGGTGAAGGGGTCAGATATGTTGATATTGTACGGCGTAACCAAGGTGATATTAACAATCCTGATCTGATTTATCCCAAGCAAATCTTTGCCGTACCAAAGTCTGACCAATAATTAAGTTGATCATAGCAGCATGAGGCTATTTGATGACGAAGGTCCGAAAATCTGACAATCATGTGGCGGCGGTGGGCTGGCCAGTGTTGGCATTGGCGGGCGTGATCACGATCGCGCTGACATGGATCTATTTGCCGCTGGGCTGCTTTGCCTTGGGGCTGATGATATGGCTGACGCATAGTTTGCGCGTGCCAGACCGCATGGTGCCGTCAGGAGCCAATGTTATTGTGGCACCGGCTGATGGTGTGGTGATTGATGTCGCCGCTGACCCGTTTCCGCAACACCAGATCGGGGCAATGCCGGTACCCGCACAGCGGATCACCATTATGACCCGATTGACTGATATGCAAAGCCAGCTAAGCCCGATTACCGGCCATGTTGTCGATAATGTGCTTATGCCCGGCCTGTTTACAAAATGGGGTGATACGCCGGCAAGTTGGCAGGTAGCACGGCAGAGCAATGAGCGGCGCGAGATACGCTTGCGACATGCAAGTGGCTGTGACGTGGTGTTGGTTCAGCTTGGCAGCCAGACCGCGCGGCAACTGATCTGCCCGGTGCCGGAAGGCAAGTTTTTAGCGGCTGGCGAGGTGTTTGGCATGGCGCGGTTGGCCGGTGTCTGTGATTTGTTTGTTCCGCCTGATTGCCAGCTTGCTGTCACCATTGGTCAGCATATGGTGGCCGGAGAAACCGTGATTGCCGCACTCACCGGACCGGATAGCCCTGCTATCGTCAGACAAGCCAGCGATGTTTGATGCTGCTTTACGCCCGCTTGTTGACCGGTTGCTGGCACCAGCAGGCCGTTATCTGGCGGCATTAGGCGTTACCCCGAATCAAGTGACCATCATTGGCGCGATTTGCGGGGGCATGGCCGCGGCTATGATTGCGTTTGGCTGGTTTGATCTTGCCTCGTGGCTGGTGCTGGCAAACCGACTTGCTGACGGGTTGGACGGGGCGGTGGCGCGGGCCGGACATCGTTCTGATTTCGGCGGTTATCTCGATATTGTTGCCGATTTTGTATTTTACAGCGCGATCCCGTTTGCCTTTGCGGTGGCTGATCCTGCCAATGCACTGGCGGCAGCCTTTTTGATTTTTAGTTTTATCGGTACCGCAAGCAGTTTTCTGGCCTATGCGATTTTGGCGGAAAAACACCATGTCACCACCGACATTCGCGGGGCGAAAAGCTTTTACTATCTTGGCGGCTTGACCGAGGGCGGCGAAACAATTTTGTTATTTGTGGTGATGCTTGTTTGGCCAGCTTGGTTTGTCTGGCTGGCCTGGGGGTTTGGCTGCCTGTGTTGGATCACCACGTCAATGCGTATTCATGCGGCATTTCGGCAATTCGCCGGCTGACGGGATTGATTGACAAGGTTTTTGCGTCATATGGTGACCAACGTTGTGACCAACGGCGTTAGCAGTCATGGCGCAACATAGCAGGGAGTCATAAGGATGAAATTCGGTATTGGACAGGCAACGCCGCGGCTTGAAGACAGCCGTCTTTTGACCGGCGCGGGATGTTACAGCGACGATGTGGCGCCCGGCACTGGGCTGCGGGTTGCTTTTCTGCGTGCGCCATTTGCCCATGCCCGCCTTCGTGCTCTCGATGTTGCATCGGCGGCCGCATTAGAAGGGGTGCATCTTGTCGCTACCCAAGCTGATCTTGATGCCGACAATGTCGGCGAGATTCAGTGTCAATATAAGCCGCCGCTGCTGTCGGGCGGTAAAATGCAGCTTGTCAGCAAACCGCCGATGATGCGCGATCTGAACCGCCATGCGGGTGATATTGTCGCGATGGTGGTGGCCGACACCCAGCAGATTGCCGATGATGCGCTGGCCATGATTGCCGCCGAATTTGACCCGCTGCCGGCGGTCACCGATGTTTATGATGCAGTGGCCGATGGGGCGCCGCAACTCTATCCGGACTATCCGCAAAATATTGCGTTCGTCTGGGGTGTTGGTGCGACTGATGCGACCGCTGAGGCGTTAGAAAATGCTGCGTCGCGCGGCTATGAGATTGTTGAAATTGATGTGGTCAACAACCGGATTGTGATCAATTCGATGGAGACCCGGCCGATTGTCGCGGCACCCGGCGCCGAGGCGGGGCATCTGGATGTCTGGTGTGGCACCCAAGGTGTCCGCGGTATTGCCGATCAGATAGCGGCAGCCCTATCAATGGATCCGGCACAGGTGCGGGTGCGGACCGGTGACGTGGGCGGCAGTTTCGGATTCAAAATTTTTCTTCATCCAGAACAGGTCTGCGTGGCGTGGGCGGCGCGCAAACTGGGTTGTATGGTGCGCTGGCAGCAGGCGCGGTCAGATGGGTTTTTGTCGGATTTACACGGACGTGATAACCGTACCAAGGCCCGCGCTGCGGTTGATGAAAACGGCCGTATCCATGCGCTACAGGTTGATGTCTACGCCAATATGGGATCGTGGTTGTCAAATTTCAGCACCTATATTCCGACCTTGTCGGGAAGCCGTAGCCTGACGTCGATTTATGATATCCAGCTTGTCAGCCTATCGGTGCGCGGGGTGATGACCAATACGCCTGCGGTTGATGCGTATCGTGGGGCTGGACGGCCCGAAGCGAATTATGTGATCGAACGGCTCATGGATCATATTGCCGCCCAATTGGGACTTGACCGGATCGCCGTGCGACGGACCAATATGATCAGGCCCGGTCAAATCCCCTACAAAATGGTATCGGGTGGCACGATCGATTCAGGCGATATGCCGGGTCTGTTGGACCAGGCGCTGGGGGCGGCTGATGTTGCCGGGTTTGAGGAACGTCGCCGACAGTCATTGGCAGCTGGAAAATGGCGCGGTATCGGCTTTGGCATGTATCTTGAGCAATGCGGTGAAGGCGCCGATGAGGGCGTCGATATCAGTTTTGCCGATGATGGTCATGTGCTTTTGCATGCCGCCCAGCAATGTAATGGTCAGGCGCATCGCACAACGGTTACCCAAATTTTGTCTGACCGGCTTGGCTATGATGCTGACCTGATCACTGTGGTGCAGGGCGACTCACGCCACAGCCCACGCGGAACAACTGGCGGGGCGCGGATGTCGGCGGTATTGGGGTCGGCGACGGCCGAGGCCGCGGCCTTGATTGTAAAAGCTGCGTTGCCCTATGCCGCGGCGCGGCTTGAGTGCGATCCTGATGATCTGGCGTTTGCCGATGGGTTTTTTGTGCTGAAAGACAGCAACCAATCAGTGCATATCGAGGATCTCGTTCGGACACTTGTCACGCCGGGCCAGCCACACCTGCTGAATATACAGCATGGCTATGCCAGTGCGGGGGCGACATATCCTTATGGCTGTCATATTGTCGAGCTTGAGGTCGATCCGGCAACCGCTGCGGTAGAGATCATGCGCTATCATGTGACCGATGATTTTGGTGCTGTGATCAACCCGACCACTCTTGTCGGGCAAATTCATGGCGGTATTGTGCAAGGGGTTGGGCAGGCGCTGTTTGAACAGGTGGTTTATGACCCGTCGGGCCAGCTTTTGACTGGCTCTTTGATGGATTACGCGCTTCCCCGGGCGGCTGATTTTCCGGGCTTTTCGATCCAATTTTGCAATACGCCCTGCCACAATAATGTGCTTGGTGTCAAAGGGGCTGGCGAGGCCGGCGCGATCGGGGCACCACAAGCGATCATTTCCGCCCTTTGCGATGCACTGTCGATTACCCATATCGATATGCCGGCCACACCGGCGGCTATTTTTGCGGCAATCAAGAACACTAAGCCCGATAAGGAGATCATATCATGACCGAAAAAATTACAAAATCTGATGAAGACTGGCGCCAACAGCTGACCGATGAGCAGTTTCGGGTCACCCGGCAGCATGCGACCGAGCGTGCGTTTAGCGGGCGGTTTGACGGGCATTATGCGGCCGGAACATATCACTGCATTTGCTGTGATGCGTCACTGTTTGCGTCTGATGCCAAATTTGACTCGGGCTCTGGGTGGCCAAGTTTTTATGCGCCAGTTGATGACGCGGCGATTGGCGAGACCACGGATAATAGTTTTTTCATGCGGCGTACCGAGGTCCATTGTGCCCGATGTGACGCGCATCTTGGGCATGTGTTCCCCGATGGGCCAAAACCTACCGGCCTTCGCTATTGCATCAATTCTGCGTCCTTGTCCTTTACCGACGAGGCGTGACCGCAAGTGAGGCGCAAAGGCCGGCTGGGCATATATGGTTAGATGGCTCAGCTGGCGCTGCCATGGTCATGGTCATGCCGTTTGCCATGTTTTTTCATCTTGCGTGACACTTCATCTTCGTCAAGAAAACCGTCAGCATTGGCATCCATCCGGCTAAACATGGCGGTAAGGCGGGCATTGAATTCGTCCTTGTCGATGCTGCCATTACCATCGGCATCGAGCTTGGCAAAGCGGCGGTCCTGCCGCGCGGTAAGCTCGTCGAGGCTGATTTTGCCGTCATTGTTGATGTCAAGTCGCTTAGCAGCCACTTTGCCAGCACCGTGATAGCCGCCATATTTGCCTTTGTCATGTTTGTCGTCATCGATATCGGCACTGGCAAGGCCGCCAATCAACGCGCCTGATATCAATAGGCCGGCACCAATGACTGCGGGGAAATAGGTCTTTTTCATCTGATACTCCGTGGTTACTAACGGTGGGTTGCAGTGGTGACAGGGCTGTCACCAAGCGAGGGTTGATCAATCGTGACACCGGCCGGTTGTCGGTTATTTGGAGAGTTGCCGTCCCGACCGATGTCATGCTGGTAATCTGACGTTGAAAAAAGGCGCTAAAGGGGCACCTCTGTGATCATTTTGCGGTTTTCACATGGTGGAATTGGGGCGTTCCGTGTTTTGGCGATGTGATCGCAGCTTGCTTTTTGGCGCGGTCAATCATAGCGTTGCGACGCGGCTGGCATCGCGTATAATTGGTCGGCATCATGCCTCTTAACAACAGCCAGCAAGCGACAATTACAATGGCCCAACCAGCACAACCGAACGCGTTACCGCCTATGCCGTGGGTTGCGGGAACGTCACGCGTTTTTGGTGTTATTGCCCATCCGATCGACCATGTGCGCGCGCCGATGGTATTTAACCCCTTATTTGCCGAACGGAACCTGCCCCATATCATGGTGCCGATCGACGTGCCGCCAGCCCAATTGCAAACCGTGATTACGGGCCTGCGCGCGATACCGAATTTTGGCGGGTTGGCGGTAACCATCCCCCACAAGTTACCACTTGCCGCGATGTGCGACCATTTGGGCACCGCCGCCCTGTTGACCGGCGCGGTCAATGCGGTGCGGTTTGATGCCGACGGCCAGCTTTATGGTGACAATTTTGATGGTGCCGGTTTTGTTGCGGGCTGCCGCGGCAACGGGTTCGAGGTGACTGACAACCGTGTTTTGCTTCTTGGGGCTGGGGGCGCAGCGCGGGCGATCGCGGCGGCGTTGTGCGCGGCTGATGTCGGGTCGCTGACGATTGCCAATCGTGACCGCGGTAAGGCTGAACAGCTTGCCGGTGCGTTGCATGAGAAGACCGGCTTTACCGCGGTTGATGCGGTCGGACTTGCCGACTGCACCGGCGCCGGGTATGACATGATTGTCAACAGCACCAGCCTTGGGCTGAAGCCGGGTGATGCGATGCCGTTAGCGCTGGATCAGGTCGACAAAATGACAGTGATTGCAGATATCATTATGGTGCCGGCCGAAACCGCGTGGCTGGCTGACGCCAAAGCGCGGGGGTTGGTCGTGCATTATGGACGGCATATGCTTGACTATCAGATCGATTTAATTGGTGCTTTTATTGGTGCCTTGTAGCCGCAGCAGGGCGATTCGCCCGTTGAGTTTGGCCATCGGGATCGTTATATAGGCAAGATCGTTATATCACGGCAGCATCCTGCGCCAATCGATGACAGGGAGTGAGGGGTTTAATGGCTGACAGCAGCAATGTATGGACCGATGAGAGATTGGCCGAGTTGAAAAAGCTCTGGTCGGAAGGTCTGTCGATCTCGCAGATTGGCGAGGCGCTTGGCGTGTCCCGAAACGCGATTGCCGGCAAGGCGCATCGGATGGGGCTTCCCAAGCGGCCATCGCCGATCACCACCCCGAAAGTGGCCAGACCGAAACCGGTCGAAGTGGTGCCGCCATCACGCGACCTGCCGTTACGGATGGAATTGCGCCAGCTTGAATGGTCGCGCAGCAAATGCTGTTGGCCAACCGGCGATCCGCGTAAGGTCGGGTTTCTGTTTTGCGGGGATGCTATTGTTCCGGGCAAACCCTATTGCCTTAAACATTGTGAACAGGCCTACACCACCTCGCGTGATTCTGCTTGACCGTCATGACAAGATATCGGCCATGACAAAATATCGGCATGACTACACACCGCCAGCATTTCTGGTGCGCGCCGCGTCGCTTGATATATCTATCCATGATGCCGTAACCACGGTTAAAACGCGCCTCGACCTGGTGCCCAATCCGGATGCCGCCAGCGGACAACCGCTATGGCTGGATGGCCGTGATATCACCTTTACATCGGTGTCGCTAGACGGGCGGTTGTTGGGCCCGCATGACTACAAGATCGACGCTCGCGGGCTGGAAATTGACGGTTTGTCAAAGGCGTGCGAGATCGAGGTGATATCGGTTTGCCATCCGGACAAAAACACCGCGCTTGAAGGGCTATATTTATCTGGTGGCATGTATTGCACACAGTGCGAGCCTGAAGGATTTCGCCGGATTGGCTATTTTCCCGATCGTCCGGATGTGATGACGATATTTACCGTGCGGATCGAGGCGGCCAGAACTTATCCCCAGTTGCTGTCAAACGGAAACCTTGTTGAAACCGGCGATGTTGACGGCGACCGGCATTATGCGATCTGGCATGACCCGCACCCAAAGCCAAGCTATTTGTTCGCCGCGGTTATCGGCGATCTAGAATGTGCGCGCGACCATTTTCAGACCAAATCCGGCCGCCATGTCGATTTGCATATTTACGTTGAAAAGGGCAATGCCGGCTTGACCGCGCATGCGATGGATTCGTTGAAACGGTCGATGCGCTGGGACGAGGTGGTCTATGGCCTTGAATATGATCTTGATTTGTTTCAGATCGTCGCCGTCAGCCATTTCAATATGGGGGCGATGGAAAACAAGGGGTTGAATATCTTTAACAGCAAATTTGTGCTGGCCGACCCCAATACAGCGACCGATACCGATCTGCACCGTGTCGAGTCGATTATCGCGCATGAATATTTCCATAATTGGACTGGTAATCGCGTCACCTGTCGCGATTGGTTCCAACTGACCCTGAAAGAGGGCTTAACGGTTTATCGCGACCAGTGTTTTTCGGCCGACATGCATGATCCGGCGATCCAGCGCGCCGATGATGTATCGTTGTTGCGCGCCGCCCAATTTCCAGAAGATTGTAGTCCGACAGCGCACCCGATCCGGCCGGAAAGCTATCGGGAAATCAATAATTTCTACACCGCGACGGTCTATGAAAAAGGGGCCGAAGTGATCCGCATGCTGGCCGGTTATCTGGGGGATGACGGGTTCCGGAAAGGCATGGATCTTTATTTTGCCCGCCATGATGGTAAAGCGGTCACCTGTGACGATTTTGTGGCCGCGCTTGCCGATGCGACCGGCACAGATTTGACAGCATTTGCGGGCTGGTACAGTCAGGCAGGCACACCGCGTTTGACGGTGACGCGGCGTGCGGGTGCGGGCGATGCCGATATGGTGTTGGAATTTTGCCAAGACATTCCGGACACTGCCGCCAAAACCCCGCGCCAGCCGTTGCCGGTGCCGGTTCGCCTTGGGCTTGTCGGGCGCGATGGACAGCCGGTTGCGTTCCGCCTGGCAGCCGATGGGGCCTTGGCCGACGAACATGTGGTGTTGCTGACCACTGCCCGCATGGTCCAACCGCTTTATACCGACGGTATTGGCGATGCTGTCCCCAGCCTGCTGCGCCAATTTTCTGCACCGGTGCTGCTGGTCGATGACCTGAACAGCGCTGAACGGCGTCATCTTGTGGCGCATGACGCGGATATGTTTACCCGATGGGATTCAGCCCAGACATTGTTCGCAGGGGCCATTGTCGCAATCGCTACCGGAGATGCCAGCGCTGATGCTTTGATGGCAGATGGGCTGGCCGGTGGGCTTGCCAACAGCCTTGATGATCCGGCCTTGCTTGATCAGTTCAAGGCAGGCTTGTTGGGGTTGCCGCCGCTATCGGTGTTGGAAGCGCGTATGATGCCGGCTGACCCGGTGGCGCTATACCATGCACGCGCCGGTCTTGAGGCGGCGATTGGCCGCGCGCTGGCACCACAAATCACCGCCTTGCTGTCGCCGACATCGGCGGCAGGGCTTGCGAAAACCAGCGGTGGCCGTGCGTTGTTGAACCGCGTCCTTGGTCTTGGTGTGGCCGCCCGCTATGAGGCGGCGGTCGCTTGTGCCGTAGAAAATGCAAACCATGCAAACATGACCCTGTCGCAAGGGGCGTTGGTGGCGTTAAATAATAGCGATTATGACGCGCGTATCACAGTCTTGAAGGCGTTTCATGACCGCTGGGAACATAGCCCGCTGGTCATGGAAAAATGGTTTATGCTGGAGGCGTCGTCGGCGCAGTCCGGGACCATTGGGCAGCTACAAAAGCTGATGCAGCATCCGGCGTTTGACCCCGGTAATCCAAACAAATTGCGGGCGGTGCTTGGGGCTTTTATGACCGCTAACCCGGTACAGTTTTATGCGGCTGACGGGTCTGGTTTTGCATTTGTTGGCGATTGCTTGATCGATATTGATCGTCGTAATCCGCAATTGGCAGCGCGGATGGCCCTACCATTGACGCGTATGGCTCATTATGCCCCAGACCGTCAGGCCCAGATGACGTCAGTGTTGAAAAAAATTCAACAGGCTGCCGGATCGGCTGATTTGCGTGAAGTCGTCGACAAGGCTTTAGAGGCGAGGCATTAGAGGCAAGACGCTAGAGGCAAGGCACTGGAGGCCAAAGCCGCATTGACCAACAGCCTAACGCCGCAAAAATGCCGGCACATGATCGGTATCATTGAAGGTGGTGCCGGTGCAGTCGGGCGGTGAAGGCAATTCACCGTCGCGATTGCGGTTCCGTGCCGCTTTTTCCTGCCCGGCTTTGTCTCGTCCGGCTTTGTCTCGTCCAGCTTTGTCTCGTCCAGCTTTGTCTTGCCCAGCTTTGTCTTGCCCAGCTTTGTCTTGTCGATTTCGGCTGCCTTTACTCTGGTCCGGCTGTTTGCGGCGGCTTTTGGTTGGTTTTGCGGCGGCGCTGTCCTTGTCAGGCGTGATGTCGCTGGCGCTGGCTGGTGCATCTTTCCCATCGGTCGGGCGGATGCTGCCATTATCGATCGTGATTTGCGGGATCGGTTTGCCGGTTAAGGTCTCGATCGCCTCGACATATCTCTGATCATCCTTGCTCGCCGCAATCGAAAATGCACGGCCTGACTTGCCGGCGCGGCCGGTGCGGCCAATACGATGGACATAATCCTCGGCATGACTCGGAATGTCGAAATTGAAAACATGGCTTAGGCCGGCGATGTCAATACCGCGTGCTGCTACATCCGATGCAATCATCAATGAGACTTCGCCGTCCTTGAATTTCTGCAAGGCTTCAAGGCGTGCTGACTGGGTCATGTCGCCATGCAAGGCAACGGCGCTAAAGCCATGGCGGGTCAGCGATGTGACAAGCACCGCAATATCGCGTTTACGGTTGCAGAAAATCACCGCATTCTTCACCGATTCTTGACGCAGGATATCGCGCAAAACCTGCCGTTTGGTCTTGATTGTGGTCCAGATCAGATGCTGGGCGACGGTGTCGGCTGTCGAGGCTGGCGGTGCGACCTCAATGACCTTGGGATTCAGTACAAATTTGTTGCCCAGTTTTTGAATATCGTCCGACAGGGTGGCCGAAAAGAACAGCGTCTGGCGCATCCGCGGCAAAAGGCTGACAATGCGTTCAACATCCGGGATAAACCCCATATCGAGCATCCGGTCAGCTTCGTCGATCACCAGGATTTTTACATCATTGAGAAGGACCTTGCCGCGTTCAAAATGATCAAGAAGGCGGCCCGGTGTTGCGATCAATACATCGACCCCTTTGCTAAGGGCGGCATTTTGGTCGACAAAGCTGACACCGCCGATCAAGAGCGCCATCGACAATTTATGATGGGTGCTGAATTTTTCGAATGATTCGGCAACCTGCGCCGCCAATTCGCGCGTTGGTGCCAGAATAAGCGAACGTGGCAACCGTGCCTTGGCCCGCCCTGATGCAAGGATATCAATCATTGGCAGGGTGAATGACGCAGTTTTACCGGTACCGGTTTGCGCGGATCCGAGAATATCACGCCCCATCAATACGACCGGGATTGATTTTTCTTGAATAGGGGTCGGGCGCTCATAGCCGAGATCGGCAACGGCGCGGCTTAGCTCGTCGCTCAGGCCGAGGTCTGAAAATTTCAAGGACGGTTTCCTTATCTAGATTTCAATAAATCTACGATGCTCTACCCGCATTGTTTTGTATCGACATTGTTTTCGGTAGGCTTTTGCTGCTGCCGGTGATACAGAGTTACGCTACCAAGGTCAATCCTTCATTCAATTTACCGTAATAAGGCTGGATGATGTCTGCCGCTACCCCCATCTTTGTTCCTGGCCTGCTTTGCACTGAAAGTCTCTTTCAACAGCAGCGTGCCGCTTTGGGGTGCGATGATCGGCTTGCTGATACCACAAAGCATGACAGCATAGCCGCTATGGCCACTGCCGCGTTGGCGTTGGTTGACGGGCCGATTGTACCGATCGGTTTGTCGATGGGTGGATATGTGGCCCAAGAAATGGCCAGACAGGCCCCGGATCGGGTGGCTGGTATGGCTCTTCTTAGTACGAATTGCCGGGCCGATACGGCCGAACAGACAAGCCAGCGTGAAGCCGCGATCAAACTTGCCGAACATAAGGGGTTTCAGGGGGTAACGC
>JAYOFA010000024.1:23899-26706 GCA_038116935.1 Puniceispirillum sp. (SeqCode)
CAGCGTGAAGCCGCGATCAAACTTGCCGAACATAAGGGGTTTCAGGGGGTAACGCGGCATTTGTTGCCGCGCCTGTTGTCTGATCCGGCACAACAGGACAAGGCCCTGGTTGACGCCGTTTTGACAATGGCGCGCGACATTGGCCGGCATGTATTTGCCGATCAACAGCGGGCTATCATGGGGCGCCGAGCCCAGCATGATACCTTGGCCGGGTTTGATGCGCCGTTACTGGTGTTGTGCGGCAAGCTGGATGTGTTGACCCCGCCGGATCTTTCGGTCGAGATGGCATCCTTGGCGCCCAACGCTGATTTGTGCCTTCTTGATGGGGTTGGGCATTTATCATCAATGGAAGCCCCTGATGCGGTAACCGAAGCACTACGCGCGTTGCTTGCCAAAATCACCTAGCGCGGGGCTCTGGTCGCAATGAAAATGGCGATAATGCCGGTACCAAGATAAATCAATAGGCCCGGCATCGGGACCACCGCGGCGTGCGTGACAATCACTCTGACCATCGAAAGGGCGATGGCCGTTAATCCGATCCCGCAGCCGAAAAGCACGCGCCGCGTAACCCGGTCAGACTCGCCGCGCACCAAAAACACCACCAGACCGGCTAAAAACGACATGCCGGCCAGGCTTTGTCGCATTACGATTCCGACATGCCGTGCCTCATCACCGGCACCCGGAAAAATCTGCTGGGTCAGGGGGGCGGCAAACGCAAAGAACAGCAACCCTTGAATGACCAAGCCGGCGCCAATGGCGCGTAACAGATTTTGTGGAGACATCCACACGCGCTTGGGCTGGTGATCAGACATCAAGCGTGGCGATCACATCGGCGGCATGATCACGGATATAGCCAAACCGCAATTCCGCCTTCTTGCCCATCAACGTGTTGACAAGCTGGTCGGTGTGGCGGCGCAAATCGGCGCCAACCGAGTCACGCAACGGCAACGCCACCTGAAGAAGACGCCGACTGTGTGGACTCATGGTGGTTTCTTTTAACTGGCCCGGTGGCATTTCCCCAAGGCCTTTGAAGCGGCTGACCTCAACTTTGCCGCGGCCGTCAAAGGCGGTTTGCATAAACGCCTCGCGCTGTTCATCATCAAGCGCATAGATCGTCTTGCCGCCCTGCGTTAGGCGGTAGAGGGGCGGTTGTGCCAGATAGAGCCGGCCTGCCTCGACTAGCTGCGGCATTTCCCGGTAAAAATAGGTCATCAGCAGCGCCGCAATATGGGCCCCGTCGACATCGGCATCCGTCATGATAATAATGCGCCCATAACGTAGGTCATCAAGCCGAAAATCCTTGCCTGACTTGACGCCAAGCGCCAGCGCAAGGTCGGATAATTCTTGATTGCCGCTCAATTTTTCAGTGGTAGCGCTGGCCACATTCAAAATTTTACCGCGCAACGGCAAGACCGCCTGAGTTTTCCGGTCACGCGCCTGTTTGGCCGACCCGCCCGCCGAATCCCCCTCGACAAGGAACAGTTCGGTGCGTTCGGTATCGCTTGATGTGCAGTCGGCAAGCTTACCGGGAAGGCGCAGGCGCCGCGTTGCCGATTTGCGGGCGACCTCTTTTTCTTTTTTCCGCCGTTTGCGGTCTTCAGCGCGTTCAATCGCCGCTTCCAGCAAAAATGTCGCGCGGCCGGCGTCGGCGGCAAGCCACTGGTCAAACCGGTCACGGACCGCCTGTTCGGTTAGCCGGGTGGCGTCAGCCGAGACTAGCCGGTCCTTGGTCTGGCCTTGAAATTGTGGGTCACGCAAAAACACCGACAGCATCACCGCGCTGCCTGAAAGCGCATCATCAGCGGTGATGTCGGCCGCCTTTTTATTGCCAGCAAGGTCGCCAAATTGCCGCAATCCACGAACAATGGCCTGGCGAAAGCCGGTTTCATGCGTGCCGCCTGACGGGGTGGGGACGGTGTTACAGTAGCTATGAAAAAAACCGTCTTCACCGGGGCCAAGCCAGGTGATGGCCCACTCAAATTTTTGCCCGTCAGCGGCAGCGATGTCGGCAAAGGGGGCGGTAATCATCAGGGCCTTGTCCGCCGTCGCATCATTCAGGAAATCGGCAAGGCCCCCAGGGTAGTGAAGTACCGTTTCGGCCGGCACCGAATCATCATGGCCAAGCAGTGACGGATCACAGCGCCAACGAATTTCGACACCAGCGAACAAATATGCCTTGGAGCGGGCCATCCGGTACAGGGTGGCGGGGCGAAACCGCGCCCCCTCGCCAAAGATTTCCGGGTCTGGGGTAAAGGACACAGCGGTGCCGCGACGGTTCGGGGTTGGCCCGATTGTTTCGAGCGCCGACACTGGTTTGCCGCGCGAAAACCGTTGCTGATACAGCGTTTTATCGCGCGCAATCTCGACCATCAGATCACTTGAGAGCGCGTTGACGACTGATGCCCCAACGCCATGAAGCCCGCCAGATGTGGCATAGGCCTTACCGGAAAATTTGCCGCCAGCATGAAGAGTCGTCAAAATGACTTCAACCGCCGATTTACCGGGAAATTTGGGGTGTTCGTCGGTTGGCATGCCGCGACCATTATCGCGAATGGTCAGCCGGTCGGCCCGTTCCAGATGTACATCGATGCGCGAGGCGTGCCCAGCGACCGCCTCATCCATCGAATTGTCGAGAATCTCTGCCGCCAGATGGTGCAAGGCACGATCGTCGGTGCCACCAATATACATGCCAGGTCGGTGCCGGACAGGCTCTAGCCCCTCAAGCACCTCAATATTTGAGGCATCATAATCGTCAGTTTTTGCGGCATTGCCAAAAAGGTCGGCCATCGGTCACTCATCGGCTGGAA
>JAYOFA010000025.1:0-26346 GCA_038116935.1 Puniceispirillum sp. (SeqCode)
TTCACCTATCTTCATCTGGCGGCCGATCCGGCACAGGCCCAAGGGCTGGTCAATTCCGGCTGCACCGCGATTGCCTATGAGACAATTACCGATGATACCGGGGGGTTACCGCTGCTGGCCCCGATGAGTGAGGTCGCTGGTCGACTTGCGGTTATCGAAGGGGCGTCGCATTTGAAAGCCAATGCCGGTGGCCGCGGCGTATTGATTTCAGGTGTGCCGGGAACCGCTGCTGCCGAGGTGATTGTGATTGGCGGCGGCGTTGTCGGCATGAATGCGGCGAAAATGGCGGTGGGGCTTGGTGCCAGAGTGACGGTGTTTGATAAATCCCTGCCGCGGTTGCGTTATTTGGCTGATATTTTTGGTCATTCGGTCGCGACCCGTTATGCCAGCCATGCGGCGTTGGCCGCGGCGATTACCACCGCTGATATGGTTATTGGTGCCGTGTTGGTGCCGGGGGCGGCGGCGCCAAAGCTGATTAGCCGTGATCAGTTGCGGATCATGCAGGCTGGTGCGGTATTGGTCGATGTGGCCATTGACCAGGGCGGTTGCTTTGAAACATCGCGCCCGACAACGCATGATGATCCAACTTATATTGTTGACGACATCGTGCATTATTGCGTTGCCAATATGCCGGGGTCAGTGCCGCGGACCTCGTCTGAGGCGCTGAATAACGCGACCTTGCCGCATGTGCTGGCGTTGGCCGATCATGGGGTCGCCGCGCTTGACAAAGACCCGCATCTTGCCAACGGCCTCAATGTGGTTGGTGGCAAGATCGTGTATCAAGCGGTTTTGGATGCGTTGGCCGGCCAAGATGCGGCCTGATTTTACCGCCGTGTCGTGCGGCTGGGTGATGATTTTAGCACCCAGAACGGGAAAAACCGGGGCCTGACGTAAAAAGGGGTTGACCGCAACTTAACATTGGCAGATAAAGCGGCCTGTTCCGGCGTTCCTGTCGGATTAGCCGCACATCTGCAGATGTGTGTCAGGGGCCATAGCTCAGCTGGGAGAGCGCCTGCTTTGCAAGCAGGAGGTCGTCGGTTCGATCCCGTCTGGCTCCACCATCCTTTCAATAGTGTCATATTTCGTTTAGCCTATAACTTGTATAGGCAAGATGGAAACTGTTTGAGCCCTGCGTCAAAAACTATAAGATTTGGCCTCGTAGATTTGCTCACGCGATGGCGTTGGGTTGAAGAACTCTAGGGAGACATAGTCATGAAGCTAGATATGAAAATATCAGATGACTCATACTCTTCTGCGGCTATGGAGAGGATGGTTATCGAAATAAACGCGCTGATAAGTCGTTTGAATGAGACAGGGTCGGCGCTTGCTATAGTTCATCTTTTCAGACGTGCTGATGTTGAAATTGAGGGGAAAAAGCGTCGGATGCGAGATTTTGCCGAGGTAGACCTCGGTCCTGATCCCACTGCGGGAACTTTTAAAGTTATTATTCACAACCAAGATGTTTTGGGAAACGCTGTTCAGATTCTGAAAGAAAATGGCTTCATTAACATCGATGCAAGTTCAAAAAGAGAGCTCAAGGTTGTAAAACCTCGTTTGACAGCGCAGCAAGAAGACGATTTAGAAACTGAAGTCAAACGGATAACCAAATCCAGCCTTGCTAAGCTTGCGTCTATAAAATCTGATGCACTTCAAAGAATTCAGGCCGCTATCAAAGCGGAATATATTGAGCCAAGGATGTCAAAATTGGCTTCAGATCAGTTGGATCAGTTGATGGATCAGGCTGCAAGGCATGTATCTGTTATCGGATTGATAAGGCGAAGGCAGCTAATCGGTGGAGGATTAACCTTTGACGGGCCTGATGAAGAGGCGTTGTATAAACGCATCAACGATCGGATTTATCAGGAGCCTGCGCTTGAAATGCTAAAAGTTGATGTTGACGATGGTGGTGCTGAGTGACAAATCCTGACGAGAGAGGGAGATTTGATGAAGCGGAGGCCTCTTGCACAAACAAAAAGAGCATCGTAGACGCTCAGAAAGCTGCTATGGCCAAGCTATTGGAGTCGCATGGCTGCAGTCTTGATGACAAGCTGGCAACCGTGAAAACCGCACATCATATCGACAAGGACCGGATCCAGTCTGCGTTTCGGCGTCTGATGGCAGGGGGGTGACCCCGGATCATCCACGCCACATAGAAAGCGGGCCCGCGGGCCCGCTTTTCCGTTTTTGCGGTGGCATCCGGCACATCTGCTCCGGCGAGGGCGGCAGTGCTATGCCGCTTTGACCAGTTTTTTCTGGCCGGTGCTGATCTCGATCTGCCGTGGCCGGTCGGCTTCAGGAATTTCCCGGCGCAGGAAGATAGTCAGGATGCCATCAGTGAATTGCGCGTCGTCAATTTTGATATATTCGGCGAGCCGAAACGCCTTAGAAAACGCGCGCTTGGCAATTCCTTGATGGAGATAATTGGCCGTATCCTCGACTTTGTTGGCGGCCACTGTTAAAATGCCTTTTTCGGTCTGGATGCTGATTTCGTCGCGTGAAAACCCAGCGAGTGCCAGTTCGATCCGGTAATGCTCATCATCATCCTTGGCGATGTTGTAGGCCGGATAATTTGATTCCTTGCGCGTTGCCATTTCGTTCAACTCGTCGAACAAAGTGTCAAAACCAACAAATTGGCGTGCAAGAGGGGTACTGAAAATTGTCATAACTGTCTCCTTTTGATTAAGCGAGTGTGTTGTGCCTCCTGGTCTCAGCGAGGCGGTCTTTCCGAGGTGTGGCCCAATGTGGCGCCACATTCCTGATATGGGCGCTGGAAAATCAATTTCAAGATCAAATGTCAGATCCGATAATTTGCGCTGCTTGCCATTCGGCGCGCCCGATTTGCGTGCTGGTGAGAAGTGTCTGTATTTTAGCCATCAATTGTCCAATCTGCCGCTGGCCCGCGGCGCTGAGACCGGGCTGCCGACGGGCGATCAATAAAAGGGCGAATGCTGCCTCATAGTCGCGCTTGACCCCGGATCCATTGCTGTACAGCACCGCCAAATTATATTGTGCGGTGGCGTGATTTTGTGCTGCCGCCTGCCGGTATAAATAAATCGCCGCTGCTAGGTTCTTGGTAACACCGCGCCCCTTTTGAAATGATACAGCCAAATGAAATTGGGCGCCTTAATGGCCGCGTGCGGCAGCCATTGCCAACCAGATATTCGCTGTTGCATGGCTGGCGGCGGCAGTGTCACCGGTTGCTGCCAGCAATTTTACCCCAATGGCAAATTGTTGATCAGCGGTACCGCCAGCCACCGCATGGACGCGCATCGGCGTTGCCATGGTCAACAGAATGACGGCAAGGGTCAAAATGACCACGCCCCGATAACGATCGTGAAAACAGCGCAAAATGCGGTGCAAAGATGACATGATACGGGCCTCCTTTTCCTCGGATCTAACCAACGTCACGCCGCCGCTGTGGCTGGCGTCCTGTCTGTTGACTATAGAAAGCAATAATTTAGAAAGTGTTAATGAAAAGCGCGGTCGCGGTGATGTGATCGTGACGCGGTTTGGGGTTCTTCTCGCTAATGCATCGCTTGACATTTCGCGGGCTTTCGCCTAAACCAACCACCGATTTGTTTGCGGCCGTCCGATGGCCGTCTTTTACATCAGACACGATCGGTTGACGGCGATAAGCGGGGTTGGTCCCGTTTATACCAAATTTCCGGTAGCACCTGCCTTAAAAACAGGTGTGCCGACGGTTTAGAAGAGAGCAAGAAAATGGCTGTTCCAAAAAGTAAAATCACCAAGTCAAAGCGTAACATGCGGCGCGCCCATGATGCGTTGTCAAGCGACGCTTATGTCGAGGATAAAGTTACTGGCGAGCTGCACCGGCCCCATCATATTGATCTGAAGACCGGCATGTATCGTGGCAAGCAGGTTCTAAAGGTCAAGGAACGCATCTAGCCGGTTATCAACAGGCTAGAGACATTGTGGAACACGCTATCGATGAGTGACAAAGAGGCCAAATTCGCCATCGGTGCGATTGTCCGGCATCGGGTCTATCCGTTTCGCGGCGTTGTGGTTGATGTTGACCCTGAATTCGACAATACCGACGAATGGTATGAGGCCATTCCGGCCGAGGTAAGGCCGGACAAAAACCAGCCTTTCTATCATCTGCTGGCGGAAAACTCCGACAGCTACTACACGGCCTATGTCAGTCAACAAAATCTGATAGCCGATGCTGAAAACGGGCCGGTCAGCCATCCGGATGTTGACGAAATGTTTGATGGCCTTGACAACGGCCATTATCTGCTGCACCCGCAAGCCTTCAATTAACCGGCATCACGGCGCATGTGGCCGCCCGGCATAGGCTTGACCGTTCGGCATAGGGTTGACCGCCCCGCGTAATCACCCCCACATAGTCGCCCTCGCACAACCAACCGGATCGGTTGTCGTTTTTTCTGCTAAAAAACCGCAGCCTTGTCTTGAATAAAGCCCACTAGGACGTTATCTACTTCAAATCAGGACCAAATTAGTCTTGATTTTGATAATCATTTGCAAAAGCCGCCGCTGCAACGATTTATATCACCTGTGCGGCGCGGCTTACGGGGCTGGATGGGTGTGTTGTCTGTCTGGCTGGCAGGACCCGGCAGAAAGGGCTAAAAAGCGGCATGCTGCGGCTGAACCGGATGACAGATTATGCGATTGTGGTGCTTGGGGCGCTGGCGCATCGTCATGGCCGGACCGTTGCCAGCGCACAGTTGGCCGACCTGACCGCAATTGCCCAGCCGACGGTGGCAAAAGTGGCCAAGGCGCTTCTTGCTGGCGGCCTGCTCGAAACCCAGCGTGGCATCCATGGAGGGTATCGTCTGGCGCGGTCGCCAGCCGATATTTCGCTGGTTGATATTGTTGAAGCAATGGAAGGGCCGATTGCGGTCAATGATTGTGTCGATGGTGCGCAAGACCCGTGTGCTGTCAGCCATTGTTGTTTTATGAGCAGCAGTTGGAATCGGGTCAATGTGGCCATTCGCGCCGCCCTTGACGAGGTTAGCCTTGAAAGCCTGACCGACCCGGCCCAAATCTTCCCGCCGGTCACGATGCCGGCCGCCACCACCGATTTGTGATGTCTAGCGCATTGCCTGTTTAACCGTTTTATCGCCGTAACCAAAGGATCAGTCATATGGCCGCAACCCAAGAGACCATCGATACCCTGCAAGAAGCCACCGGCAAATACAAATACGGGTTTGTCACCGATATCGAATCGGAGTTGGCGCCAAAAGGGCTGAATGAGGATATCATTCGTCTGATTTCGTCAAAAAAGCAGGAACCGCAATGGATGCTTGACTGGCGACTGAAGGCGTTTGCGACATGGCAAAAAATGGACACACCAGACTGGGCCAAGCTGGATATTCCACCGATTGATTATCAGGACATTCATTATTACGCCGCGCCCAAGGCAATGGACGGACCTGCGTCGCTTGACGAGGTCGATCCGGAATTGCTCAAAACATACGAAAAGCTTGGCATCCCGCTTGACGAGCAGAAGGTACTGGCTGGTGTTGTGGCGGTTGATGCGGTGTTTGATTCGGTATCGGTCGCGACCACATTTCGGGCTGAACTCGCCAAGGCAGGGGTAATTTTCTGCCCGATTTCCGAGGCTGTTCGCGACTATCCGGATTTGGTGCGTGACTATTTGGGATCGGTTGTGCCGGTTGCCGATAATTATTTCTCGGCACTGAATTCGGCGGTGTTTAGCGATGGATCATTCGTCTATATCCCGAAAGGCGTGCGCTGCCCGATGGAACTATCGACCTATTTCCGCATCAATGAGGCCAAAACCGGACAATTTGAGCGGACCTTGATCATTGCCGAGGATGCGTCCTATGTCAGCTATCTTGAGGGTTGTACAGCACCGCAACGCGATGAAAACCAGCTTCATGCGGCGGTTGTCGAGCTGGTGGCGCTGGAAGACGCTGAAATTAAATATTCAACCGTTCAGAACTGGTACCCCGGCGACGAAAACGGCAAGGGCGGTATCTATAATTTTGTGACCAAACGTGGCGCATGCCGCGGTGACCGGTCTAAAATTTCTTGGACCCAAGTGGAAACGGGCTCGGCGATCACCTGGAAATATCCATCTTGCATCCTGCAAGGCAAGGACTCGGTTGGCGAATTCTATTCGGTCGCGCTGACCAATAATTTTCAGCAAGCCGACACCGGTACCAAGATGATCCATATTGGCGCTGGCAGCCGGTCGACGATTATCTCGAAAGGGATTTCGGCCGGCAAATCGCAAAATTGCTATCGCGGGTTGGTTCGGATTCAGCCTGGTGCTGAAAATGCACGCAATTTCACGCAATGTGACTCGCTTTTGGTCGGCGATAAATGTGGGGCGCATACGGTGCCTTATATCGTGTCGCGCAACCCAAGTGCAAAAATCGAACATGAAGCGACGACATCACGCATTTCCGAGGACCAGCTTTTCTATTGCCAGCAACGCGGTATTTCGACCGAGGACTCGGTGTCACTGATCGTCAGCGGCTTTTGTAAAGAAGTGATGAAAGAACTGCCGATGGAATTTGCCGTTGAGGCGCAGAAATTGATCGGTATCAGCCTTGAAGGGTCGGTTGGCTAGCCGGCGCGAAGACAAAAAAATACAGGAAAAACAAATGGCACCTTTACTTGAAATTAAAGACCTTCATGCGTCGGTTGGTGATAAGCCGATCCTAAAAGGCATCAATTTGACGATTAACCATGGCGAAATTCACGCGATCATGGGGCCGAATGGCTCTGGCAAAAGCACGATGTCTTATGTGCTTGCCGGCCGTGAAGGCTATGAGGTTACCGGTGGCGATATCGTGATGAATGGTGAATCACTGCTGGAGATGGAAGCCGACGAACGCGCCCGTGCCGGCATGTTTTTGGCATTTCAATATCCGGTTGAATTGCCGGGTGTTGGCGGCATGGGGTTCTTGCGTGCTGCGGTGAATGCCCGGCGTCTCGAAGCGGGTGAGGCTGAAATCGACCAGCTCGAATTTGTCAAAATGGTACGCGCCAAGGCGACAGGCCTTGGGATCAATGATGATATGCTCAAGCGCGCAGTCAATGTTGGTTTTTCCGGCGGTGAAAAAAAGCGCTATGAAATTTTGCAGATGGCGCTTTTGGAACCGGCATTGTCGGTGCTTGATGAAACCGATTCAGGGCTTGATGTCGACGCGCTGAAAATCGTGTCTGATGGCGTCAATATGTTACGCGACGCGCAACGCAGTATGCTGGTGATCACGCATTATCAGCGGCTGTTAAACCATATCGTGCCTGATTTCGTCCATATTTTGGCCGACGGTAAAATTCGCCGCTCTGGGGGCAAGGAGTTGGCGCTTGAGGTAGAGGAGTCAGGCTATGCCGGGATCGATGATGCAGCCTGATCTGGGGCAGATTGGGGCCTTGCAGGGCGCGCGTGCGGCGGCGATGGCGCGCTGGCAGTCGAATGGCTGGCCGGACCACCGTGCCGAGTCGTGGCGCTTTACCCGGCTGTCGGCGATCGACAAAATGGAGTTGCGGCCCGCAGGTGATGCTGGCGCGATGTCGGTGGCACGGCCTGCCAGCCTGCCGGCCAATGCGGTGGTGCTGACCTTTCATAATGGCATAATGGACACCGCCGGGCTTGACGCATTGCCTGCCGGGGTGACCGCATCGGCGCTGGACGGCAATGAGGCCGCGCTTGACGACCTTGCCGGACTGGTGCCGGCGGGCCACCCGATTAGCAACCTTTCAGTGGCGGCGATGACCGGTGGATTGTGCCTTGATATTGTTGGCCATATCGCAGCACCGATTATCTTGCTGTTTGGCGGGGACGATAATGCGGTCTCGACCCATCCTGTGGTGTTGGTCAAGCTGGCGTCCGGGGCCCAGGCGGTTGTTGGTGAATGGCATCAGGCCGCGGTTGGACTGTCGGCGCCATTGGTGGCGATTGATGTGGCCGCCGACGGTGCCCTTGATTACGCCAAGGTCCAGTTGGACAGCCACAGCACTACGCATTTGGCGGCGACCGGCTTGCGGCTTGGCGCAGGCGCACGCTTTGACGGGTTTCAACTGTCGGTCGGCGGCAAGCTGGCGCGGCTTGAAACCCATGTCGTGCTGACCGGTGAGGACGCCGATTGTACCTTGTCGGCGATTTATCTGGGCCGCAACAGCCAGCATCACGATATCACCAGCAATATGGCGCATAACCAGGGCCATTGTCATTCAAGCCAGATCATTCGTGGGGTGCTTGATGACAGCGCGCGCGGCGTGTTCCAAGGCAAGGTCTATGTCGCACCTGACGCACAGAAAACCGACGGCAATCAGATGAGTCGGGCGCTGTTACTATCCAGAAAAGCCGAGGCTAATACCAAGCCTGAGCTTGAAATTTATGCTGATGATGTGCTGTGCGCGCATGGGGCAACGGTGGGCGAGTTGGATGAAACCCAATTATTTTATCTGACAAGCCGTGGCATCCGGCCGGAAGCGGCCCGGGCGATGCTGATTGACGCGTTTTTGCAGGATGCGATTGAAGGTATCGGCAATGCTGACCTTGCCGCGATGTTGCGACCCGTTGTCGACCAGTGGATGACAGCAGGAGGCAACCGATGACCGATGGCCTTGTCGGATCGGTGGGCGCGATGCCTGATTTTGATAAAATCAGGGCGGATTTTCCGATCTTGTCGCGTACCGTACACGGCAAACCACTGGTCTATCTGGATTCCGCCGCATCAGCGCAAAAGCCACAGCAGGTGATGGATGCGTTACTGGCTGCCTATACTGAAACCTACGCCAATGTGCATCGGGGGCTGCATTTTCTGTCCGAAGCGTCAACCGACGCTTATGAGGCGGTGCGGGGCAAGGTTGCCCATTTTATTGGTGCCGCGTCGGGCGACGAAATTGTGTTGACCGCCGGGGCCACGATGTCGATCAACATGATCGCCCAGTGTTGGGCGTTACCGCGCCTTCAGGCGGGTGACGAGATATTGATCAGCGTCGCCGAGCATCACGCCAATATTGTGCCGTGGCAGATGGTAGCCGAAAAGACCGGGGCGGTTGTCCGGGCCTTTCCGATGGATGCTGACGGCAGTTTCAATATGGCGTCTTTTACCGAGATGATGACACCGCGCACCCGGATTGTGTCGGTGCCGCATGTATCGAATGTGCTTGGCACCGTCTTCCCGATCAGCGATATCGCCAAAATCGCCCATGATGCCGGGGCCTTGATGGTGGTTGATGGTTGTCAGGGCGTTGTCCATATGCCGGTGAACGTGCAGGCACTTGGCGCTGATTTTTATGTGTTTTCGGCGCACAAGCTTTATGGGCCGAACGGGGTTGGTGTGTTGTGGGGCAAGGCCGAGATTCTGGCCGAACTGCCGCCGTTTTTGGGCGGCGGCGATATGATCGACCGGGTTACCATCGAAAAGACCACCTATGCGTTGCCGCCACAGCGTTTTGAAGCGGGCACACCGGCGATTGCGGAAACCATCGCCCTCGGCGCGGCGATTGATTATGTCGAAACCATCGGCATGGCGGCTATTCGGGCACATGAGCAGGATATTTTATCCTATGCCCATCAGCGCCTGTCGGCCGTCGAGGGGTTGCGTCTGATCGGAACGGCCGCGGGTAAGTCGGGGGTGGTGTCGTTTGTAATGGATGCGGCGCATCCGCATGATATTTCAACCATTATCGATCATGACGGGGTGGCAATCCGGGCCGGTCATCATTGTGCCCAGCCGTTGATGGATTTTTACGATCTGCCATCAACCGCACGGGCGTCGGTTGGGCTTTACAGCCGGCGTGAGGATTTTGATGCGTTGGCACAGGCCTTGGACAAGGTGAACCGGATTTTTGCCTAAGGGTGCAGCATGGTGATGGGCGATGACAAACAAATGACCGATCGCGGGGCTGATGGGCCGGATCTAGCCGATTTCCTGCCTGATGTCAGTGCCGGCTATATCGCGCGGGCTGGCGAAAAGCTGGCGGTCGCATCCGGTCCGGCCGATGCGATTGCGGTTGAAGATGCGCTAAAATCGGTGCATGACCCGGAAATTCCGGTTAATATTTTTGACTTAGGACTGATTTACGATATTGATCGCCGCGCCGATGGCGATGTTTATATCACCATGTCATTGACCGCGCCCGGTTGTCCGGTAGCGGGCGAAATGCCAGGACAGGTGGCGCGCGCGGTGGCCGCGCTTGATGATGTGGGGGCGGTGTCGGTCGAACTTGTCTGGGACCCGCCGTGGTCGCCGGAACGGATGAGTGATGACGCCAGACTTGCGCTGGAATTCTAGGGATTGTTATGCTGTGCCGACAGTCTGTCGGTCGCCGATAGGGGTGAAGAGATGATTTTTGATCCATCAAAACCGGTCTTGACCTTGACCGAAGCAGCGGCCAGCCATGTGCGGCACTTGATGGCGCGGGCTGATAATGATGTGATTGGCCTTCGCGTCGGGGTGAAAACCGCCGGCTGTTCAGGCATGCAATATGATGTGCAATTTGCCACCGAACAAAAACCGTTTGAAGACAAGGTTGAACAGAACGGTGTCACGCTGTTCATCGACCCAACCGCGGTGATGTTCCTGATTGGGTCGGAAATGGACTGGCAGGAAGACAAGTTTGCCGCAAGATTCGTGTTCAATAACCCCAATGAAATTGCCCGTTGTGGTTGTGGCGAAAGTTTTTCTGTCGCTGACCCGGCAGCCGCGTCTGATAGCGCTGGCTAGCCGGCTTTACGCGATAGAGGTGGATGATCCGGGGCAAGGATGATCGGGCTTTAATCATCGCCAGACAGGCTGTATCATCACGGGCAGGGTGCCGGTTGGAACGGGCGCTTGCCTAAAACCAGACGGAGAGACGATGTTTGAGCATGCGCGTGCCGCTGGCCTGCCGATGCTTGGCGGGCTTGATATCACCATTGATCACAATCGACACCGGGTGCGCGGGCATTTCTGGGCGGCAGATGCGGCGGCACATGATCCTGACACAGCGCCGGCACAATCGACACCACCAGCCTTTAGTTCGGTAAAAACCATCGTTATCTTGCCGGGGTTTACCGAATTTTGTGAAAAATATACGGCCGAATTTTTGCGGTTTCACCAGATGGGGTTCAATGTGTTGGCGATCGACTGGCCAGGACAGGGGCAGTCTGGGCATTTTGGCCATCATTGGCTTGCGGTGCATTGTACCGATTTTGACGATCATTTACAGGCCCTTGACCGGCTGATTGACGCGGTTGGTCTTGCCAGCCAGCCCATCACGCTGTTTGGTCATTCGATGGGCGGACACCTCGCGTTGCGCTATGCAGCGTGGCGCCCTGATTTGGTCCAAGGGGTGATCCTGTCGGCACCGATGATGGCCCCGCCAGCGATGCCAGTATGGCTGATACGCCTAGCCAGCTATGCCCTTGGCCGGGTTGGTATGGCGCGCGCACATCCGCCGTTTCATCGGGTTCTGACACTTGATCTGGTGCGGCTTTATTGGCCTGAAAACCCGTTGACGCGTGATATCAAAGGCTATGAAGACCAGTTTGTCTGGTTTGACGATGCGCCCGAATTACGCCGTAGCGGCCCCACCATCGGTTGGGTTAGCGCGGCCTACCGGTCAGCCGCGCTCTATACGCTGAACCCGGACTGGCTGGCCAGTATAAGGGTGCCGGTATTGGCGCTGCTGGCTGGCGATGAACGGGTGGTCCATGCGCCGTCAACCGATGTTGCACTGTCTTATTTGCCGGATGTAGACGTTGTGCGGTTTGACGGGGCGCGGCATGAATTGACGCGCGAGTTACCGGATGTCACCGACCGGTTGTGGGGCCATGTTGATACATTTTTGAACCGGCTTGATTGGGGCGGGCTATAGGTCCGCATGTATCAAGACAAAAACTGTTCGCGGGTGGCCCGGTCTGACAGCGAAAATCCGGGATCATAGAGCAGGGTAATGGTTATATCATCGGCCTGTTGGATCTGGACTTTGGTCACATGCCGCACCTCGGCGCTGTCAGCACTGGCGCTGACCGGCCGGAAATCACTATCCAGCACATCAAGCGTGACGGTAGACCGGTCAGACAGCAAGGCGCCGCGCCAGCGCCGCGGCCGGAACGGCGATATTGGGGTCAGCGCCAGCAAACCGCTCCCCAGCGGAATGACCGGCCCATGTGCCGATAAATTATAGGCGGTTGATCCCGCGGCGGTCGCCAGCAAAATACCATCGCACATCAGCTGATCGAGCTGTTTCCGGCCATTAACCGTGATCGCCAGATACGCCGCATTATGGGTTTGCCGCAAAAGCGACACCTCATTGATCGCAATCGCTTCATGCGTGGTGCCGCTGGTCGTTGTTGCGGTCATCCGGAGCGGGTGCAATGGCGCCATTTCGGCCGCGGCAATGCGATCGGGGAGATCCTTGTCGGCATAATCATTCATCAAAAAGCCGATATGACCGCAATTCATGCCAAATACTGGCAAATCATAGGCCAGCGTGTCATGCAGGACATGAAGCATATGCCCGTCACCGCCGAGCGCCACGATATGTGTTGCGGCATCAAGCGGCGTTTGGCCGTAACGCGCTGTTAGTGCAGCAAAGCGCTGTTTGGCTTCGTCATGATCCGACGCGCTGAAATAAATATGCATGCTACCCTGTCTTTGCTGTTTGCCGGACCGCCGCGATAATGATCAGTCCCTAGCATAGAGTTTTTGCCGCTGAAAGGCAAAAGCGCTTGCCATCATGCCGGTAATTCGGCCATCTTCACGACATGAGCGATACCGATTTTCTGATCCAGCCCGACCCCGATGCCCCCGGCCTGTCGATGCCTGTTGACGGGGTGAACGAAACCGGCCAGCCGGTTAGCCTGCCCGTGGTGACCGAACGACCGATCACCTTGTTTTTGAACCGGCAGGAAATCGTCACATCAATGACGCTTGGCGATTGGGTGCCGGAATTGGCGGTCGGCTATTTCTTGAACCAGAATATGCTGCATCGGGATGATGCGATCACCGGTATCGATGTTGATGATGATCTTGGTGTTGCGATCGTGCGAACCGCGCGTGAAACCGATTTTGAAGCCAAGATGAAGCGTAAGATCCGAACCAGTGGTTGTGCAGAAGGCACCGCCTATGGCGATATGATGGAACGGTTTGATGATATTCGGCTTGATCCGGCGGCGCGGGTGCGGGCCAGCTGGCTGGTACGCTTGTCGAAAGCCATCAATACCGCGCCAAGCCTTTATCTTAGTGCTGGTGCAATTCATGGCTGCGTGTTGTGCCAAGGCGACCGGCCACTGGTCTATATGGAAGATATCGGGCGGCATAATGCGGTCGATAAAATTGCCGGCTGGATGTTTTTGAACAAGGCGTCGGCGCATGACAAGATTTTTTACACAACCGGCCGCCTGACCACCGAAATGGTGATCAAGACGGTGCAGATGCAGATACCGGTTTTGGTGTCGCGGTCAGGTTTTACCGCACCGGCGGTTGATTTGGCACGCCGCGCCGGCCTGACGCTGATTGGTCGGGCCAAGGGCAAGCGGTTTATTGCGCTGTCTGGGATCGATCGGATCATTTTTGACGGGGCCGATGCTGATGATTTTATCGAACCATTGTCGCGTCAACGCGCCGTCCAGCAGGATGACCGCTGATGGTTATGCGGGTGGCGGTGGTGCTGCTGGCGGGCGGACAGTCGCGGCGTATGGGCGGCGGCGATAAAAACCTGATCGATTTGGGCGGCAAGCCGCTATTGGCGCATATTCTTGACCGGGTGGATATCGCCGGGTTGCCGGCGCTGATCAATGCGAATGGTGATGCGGTGCGCTATGCCGGTTTTGGTTTGCCGGTGATGGCCGATGTGGTTGACGGCTTTGCCGGGCCGCTTGCCGGTGTTCTGACCGGTTTTGACTGGATGCGGCGTGACCAGCCGGATTGTACCCATCTTTTGAGCGTGGCAACCGATGCGCCGTTCTTGCCGTCTGATCTTTTGGCACGGCTGGCCGCGGCGGTGCGCGGTGATGTCGATATCGCCCAGGCGATGTCGAACGGGCGGCGGCATCCGGTGTTTGCGCTATGGTCGCGCGCGGTGGCTGGCGATCTGCGGCAGGCGCTGATTGACGAAAAAATCCGCAAGATTGATGATTTTACCGCCCGCCATCGCTGTGTCACTGTCGATTTTTCGGCCGAACCTGATCCGTTTATGAATTTGAATCGGCCGGAGGATTTTGCGGCTGCCGAAATTTTACTTGCCGGTGCCGGGAAAATTCCGCTCTAGGTCTGGCATTTCTGGCTTTTTATCGCAAAACCGGCTATCACATGCCCGCATCAACAGGGTTATGACACAAAAGGAACAAGGCCATGACGTCCGCTTCGGTACAATCGGCACGATCATTATTCTCGGCTTATCAGGACTCAATCGGGCGCCTTGCCAGCCAGCTTGGCGCTGATTTTTCGCGGGCGGTCGATCTGATGCTGTCGACAAACGGCCATGTTGTGGTTTGCGGTATTGGTAAATCCGGTATCATCGGACGCAAGATTTCTGCCACGCTGGCATCCACCGGTACGCCGTCGCTATTTTTGCATCCCGCTGATGCCAGTCATGGAGATTTGGGAATGGTGCGCCGCGGCGATGTGGTGCTGTTGATTTCCTATTCGGGTACAACCGCTGAAATTGTCCAGCTATTGCCGGCCTTTGACCGGTTGGACGCGCGTTTGATCGCGATGACCGGCCACCCCGACAGTCAAATTGCCCGCCATGCGGCCATTAGTCTTGATATATCGGTTGACCGAGAGGCCTGTCCGCTGAATTTGGCGCCCACCACCTCTAGCCTTAATTCATTGGTGTTGGGGGATGCGCTGGCGGTGGCATTGATGCAGGCGCGGGGCTTTGCCGCAACTGACTTTGCCGCAACGCACCCCGGCGGCGCGTTGGGGCAGCGTTTGCTAACCCGCGTTGGCGACCGGATGCGGCGGACCAACCTGCCGTTTGTGGCCCCTGACGCCACCGTGCAGGATGCGTTGATGGTGATGACTGAGGGGCGGCTTGGCATGGCAATTATTGGCAGCGCCGACAGGTTAATTGGCATCATAACCGATGGTGATTTACGGCGGTTGCTGATCAAAGGTGCTGATATCAACCAAATCACTGTTGCTGATGTCGCCAGCCCAAAACCATTGACAGCCCGGCCCGACGAGATGATGGCCGATGCCGAAGCGCGGATGCTTGAAAGCCGTGTGCAATGCCTTGTTGTGGTCGATGGCGCGGGGGCGGTCGTCGGCGTTATCCAGATCTATGAGCAGGGGTGATGTCGCCAGCGCCCCTTACCTGTGATGCTATGCGATCAGACCGGCTGTGCGATGAAGCTTGAGGCGTTTGATTATCATCTTCCCGACGGTTTGATCGCGGCACGTCCGGCGCAGCCGCGCGATGCGGCGCGCCTGCTGGATATGTCCCACACAGCGCTGGCTGACCGGCATGTTCGTGATTTGCCGTCCATGCTGCAACCGGATGATGTTTTGGTTGTCAACAATACCAAAGTTATTCCGGCGCGCTTGACCGGGTTTCGCGGCGCGGCGCGGATCAGCGTAACCTTGCACAAGCGTGAGTCAGACCATGTCTGGCGGGTGTTTGCCAAGCCGGCAAAAAAATGCCGTCCCGATGATGTGATCCAGTTTGCCGATGATTTTGCAGCGATTGTCGCGGGGCGGGGTGATGGTGGTGATGTTGTGCTGTCTTTTGTCAATCCAGCCGACCGGCAGCCATTGACAATGGCCTGCCTTGACCAGTGTCTTGACAAATATGGGGTCATGCCGCTGCCGCCCTATATTCCGCGTCCCACCGGCGCAATGGAAACCGACAATGCTGATTATCAGACCATGTTTGCCAGTCAGCGTGGGGCGGTCGCGGCCCCGACCGCAGGGCTGCATTTCACCGATGATCTGATCCGCCGGATCGCCGCGGTCGGTGTGCAGGTTCTGCCGGTTACGTTACATGTTGGGGCCGGCACATTCCTGCCGGTGACAGTCGATGATATCACCACACATAAAATGCACAGTGAATGGGGGTGTATACCGGCCGAAACAGCCGCTGCCATCAACCATGCCCGCACCAAAGGCGGACGCGTTGTTGCCGTTGGCACCACCAGCTTGCGTATTCTTGAGGCCTGTTGCCACATACATGGGCGGATAACCGCATTTGCTGGCGAGACCGATATTTTTATCACTCCAGGCTATCAATTCAGGGCGGTTGATGCGCTGCTGACCAATTTTCACCTTCCCAAATCAACCTTGCTGATGCTGGTCAGCGCCTTTTGTGGCATGCGGCGCGTCGGCGCAGCCTATCGCCATGCGATTGCCGGCGGCTACCGGTTTTTTTCCTATGGTGATGCCTGCTTTATGACACGGAACCCGTCACCCGATATCATGTCGTCAATTGCGGTTGCCACCGATCCGATGACCGGGGCATAGCGGGCGGATGAGAGGATTTCGATGATGTGCAAACCTGTGCCTGATTTTGGCTTTACGTTGAAAATGACTGATGGCATGGCCCGCCGTGGTCAGGTTCAAACTGCCTATGGGCGCGTGGAAACGCCGGTATTTATGCCGGTCGGTACGGCGGCGACGGTCAAGGGTATGATGCCGGAATCTGTAGCGGCCACAGGGGCCAGCATTATTCTGGCCAATACCTATCATTTGATGCTGCGGCCAGGTCCCGAACGTGTGGCCGCGCTAGGTGGTGTGCGCAAGATGATGGGATGGGATGGCCCGCTACTGACCGATTCCGGCGGGTTTCAGGTGATGTCGCTTGGCCCGTTGCGGCAATTGGACGAGGATGGTGTGACCTTCAAATCGCATCTTGATGGCAGTAAGCATCGCCTGACCCCGGAACGGTCAACCGATATACAGCATCACCTTGATGCGACCATTACCATGGCGTTTGACGAATGCACGCCCTTTCCGGCGACCCGTGATAAAGCCGCCCAATCGATGGCGCTGTCGATGCGGTGGGCAAAACGGTCGCGTCAGGCCTTTCAGGCGCGCCAAGGGTATGGTCAGTTCGGCATCGTGCAAGGATCAGTTTTTGCCGATCTCCGCGCCGAGTCGGTGGGGGCGTTGGCCGATATCGGTTTTGAGGGTTATGCGGTTGGCGGGCTTGCAGTTGGTGAAGGGCAGGACGCGATGTTTGAAACCCTCGAGGCGACCACCCCGCTGATGCAGCCAGACAAGCCCCGTTATTTGATGGGGGTTGGAAAACCCGCCGATCTGGTTGGTGGTGTTGCCCGCGGTATCGACATGTTCGATTGCGTGTTGCCAACGCGGTCGGGGCGAACCGGTCAGGGTTTTACCCGGCGTGGCCCGGTCAATCTGAAAAATGCGCGTCATGCTGACGATCCGCGACCGCTTGATGCGGCCTGTGGCTGTCCGGCATGCACGCGGTTTAGTCGCGCCTATCTTCATCATTTGTTCAAGGCCGAAGAGGTGCTGTCGCTGATGCTGCTAAGCTGGCATAATATCCAATATTATCAGGATTTGATGGCTGGTATGCGGACCGCAATCGAGGCCGGCCAGTTTGCCGCATTTGCCGCACATTTCCATGCGATGCAAGCGATGGGAGATATTGAGCCGCTGTGAGTGATGACAGAAAAACCAATGTCAAACCATGTCAAACCATGCCAATGACCGCCTGACATCGTGGCTGCGTCACGCAGCGGCAGATGCGGGTTTCATGCTTGTCGGGGTTGCGCCGGCCGCGCTTGATGCGGCGGTGGGTTATGGGCTTGACCGGTTTTTACAGGACCGGTTTGAAGGCGATATGGGCTGGTTGCGTGAGACCGCCCAGCGGCGCCGACAGCCTCGGCATATGTGGTATGCGGCACAATCCGCCATTGTGCTGGCGATGAATTACGGCCCGGACCATGATCCGATGGATAATCTTGCCGCGGTGAAGGCGGGTAATATTTCGGTCTATGCACGCGGCCGCGACTATCATCATGTGATCAAGGGCAAGCTAAAACAGCTGGCTGGCCAATTTGCCAGCAAGACCGGCAAGGCTGTAAAGGTCTTTGTCGATACCGCCCCGCTGATGGAAAAGCCACTGGCGCAAAAGGCCGGGCTTGGCTGGCAGGGAAAACATACCAATCTGGTGTCGCGGTCGGCCGGGTCTTGGTTGTTTTTGGGGGTGATCCTGACCGATGCAATTCTTGCCTATGACCAGCCCGAGACTGACCATTGCGGCAGTTGTCAAAAATGCCTCGATATCTGCCCGACGGCGGCCTTTCCCGCTCCCTACAGGCTGGATGCGCGGCGCTGTATTTCCTACCTCACCATCGAACATAAAGGCGTCATTCCGGACGCGTTTCGTGCGGCGATCGGCAACCGGATTTTTGGCTGTGATGATTGTCTGGCGGTTTGCCCTTGGAACAAATATGCCAAGCACGCCACTGAATTAAAGCTGGCAGCCCAAGCGGCAAGCCAGCTACCGCAATTGGCTGATTTATTGCGGTTGGAAGAAGCCGGATTTCGCCAGCAGTTTGCGAATACTCCGGTACGCCGTGCCGGCTATGAACGCTTTATCCGGAATGTGCTGATTGCCGCCGGAAATAGCGCTGATCCGGGATTGGGGCAGCTGGTGGTTGCCCGTCTTGATAACAACAGCCCGTTGATACGGGCAATGGCAGTCTGGGCCGCACGACAATTGCTGGTAACTGATGAATGGATGCGGCTAAAAGCCCAGTATCTGTCAGGTGAAACCGATCCGGCGGTGATCGCCGAATGGCAGGGCTGAAAAAACGGCATGCCAGCCAAAAGGTAGCATGCCGTGCGGTTGATTGGGGGGGCACACGCCTAGCTGTTGTGATAGCCGCGTTCGCCGTGCTGGCTTAGGTCAAGCCCTTCAATTTCGTCCTGCTGGTCAACGCGTAATCCAACCAACGCGCCGGCGATTTTCAGGATTACATAGCTGGCAATCATGGTCCAAACCACGGTGATCGCAACCGCAGATAGCTGTACGATAAACTGCCCGCCCGCGCTACTGCCGTCGGCAAGGCCAAGCCCGCCAAAGGCCGGCAGTGCCAGATAGGCGACCAGCAGGCTGCCGACAATACCGCCAACGCCATGCACCGCAAACACGTCAAGCGAATCGTCAATTCGCATCCGCACCCGCACCAGCTCTACCGCAATGTAGCAAGCAATGCCACCGACAAGACCAAGGATCAAGCCGCCCGGTACCCCGATATAGCCTGACGCCGGGGTCACGGTCGCAAGCCCGGCAACCATACCGGTTACAATGCCGATCAGCGATGGCCGCCCGAACCGGGCCCATTCAATGACCATCCAAACCAGTGATGCGGTGGCAGCAGCGATATGGGTGACCAATATGGCCATGCCAGCCCCACTGCCGGCCCCAAGGGCCGAGCCGCCGTTAAAACCGAACCAGCCAACCCACAGCATGCTAGCCCCGATCATGGTCAATATCGGGCTATGCGGCGGCTGGACCGAGCGGGGAAAGACCCGCCTTTTGCCAATCACCAGCGCGCAGACCACCGCCGCGGTGCCCGCCGTTGCATGCACTACGATCCCGCCCGCAAAGTCCATTACACCCCATGCGGCCATGATTCCACCACCCCATACCCAATGGGTCACAGGCGCATAAACCGTCAAAAGCCATAGGGCTGAAAAAATCAGGATGGCGGCAAATTTCATGCGTTCGACATAGGCACCGATAATCAGCGCCGGGGTGATGATCGCAAAGGTCATCTGGAATGCGGCAAAAACCGATTCTGGAATGCTGTCATGTATCGCATCCACTGTTACGTTGGTCATCAATAGCTTGCCAAGGTCGCCAACCCAGTCACCATCGCCGGAAAAGGCAAGGGAATAGCCGGCAATTACCCACAACAGCGACATCAGGGCTGCAATCGCGAAATGATGCATTAACACCGAAACCACATTTTTTGCCTGTACAAGCCCGGCATAGAACAGCGCAAGGCCGGGTAAGGTCATGAACAATACCAGCGCGGTGGCGGTCAAGATCCAGGCCGTGTCGCCGCTGTTAATGGCGCTCTCTGCGGCCATCGCTTGGCTGGATAACATCATCGCGGCGAGCCAGCCAGCACAGGCGGTCTTGAACCGGGAAGGGAACGACAAATACATTATTATCTCCATCACAGGGTATTACCTTGCCACATCACCGGCACCACCGTTCGCGCAGTCTCGCCAGTCGGGTCATAGAATCAAGCCAAACGCTGATAAATTAAGCAATAATGCTATATGTGCATAAAAAAATAGCAGCTATTGTGATCTCTGATTAAAAAATAGGCGTATTATCGGCTTAGTCTTGGGGTTTTGGGGGCGCGTCTTATCTTGACCCGCTGTCGAAATCGGCGGATGCTGGGGGCAGCAGTGGAGATAATATGGCGCGCGTTCGTGATATAGGCATTGATGAGGTTGATGATACGGCACGTCCCGTTTATCACCGGTTTGCAGCGGAATATGGGCCTTTTTTGAATCAGGTAAAAGTGTTTGCGCACCGGCCGGTTGCGCTGCGCCATATTATGGGTATGCTGCTGGAAATGGCCGACCAGCCTATTCTGGACAAACGTCACCTTGAAATTGCGATTGTGACCGTTTCGGCGATCAACCGCTGCGATTACTGCGTGGCACATCATGCGCCGCGGCTTGTGGAATTGGGGCTTTCTGACGCGACAATTGCGCGGATTTTGGATGATGACTGCCCTGGATTGGACCCGATTGACCGGCTGGTGCGTGATTATGCGGCCCAGGTCACGCGTGATCACAACCGGGTCGGCGATGTGCTGTTTGACCAGTTGCGTGCGCATTTTGACGAAGCCCAAATCGTCGAATTGACCTTACGCATTACGCTTTGTACATTTTTTAATAAATTCAACGATGTGATGCAATTGGATATGGAAGAAGAGGCCGCGGTGTTTCACCATGGCCGCGGCACAAATGTATCGCCGTAAATCAATTTCACTTTACGCGGCCCGGCAAAGCTGGTCTTTTTGGCGGTGATAGATCGGACACCGAAGCGAGGTAGGGTAATGTTATCGGCTGCACAAAAAGCCTTTTACGCGGACAATGGATATTTGCTGGTCGAGGATGTGGTCACCGGCGCCCAGCTTAAAAAACTGCAGGATATTACCTATGGGTTGATTGATGACTCACGCAAGGTCAGTGAAAGTAACGATCGGTTTGATTTGGACAAAGGCCATTCGGCCGCGGCGCCGCGCCTGACCCGGATCAAATTGCCCCACAAGCAAGACCCGTATTTTTGGGAGATTCTGACCCAATCAAAAGTGACCAATGTGCTGACTGATTTGCTGGGTGACGACACGACGCTGATTACCGCCAAGCTGAACACCAAGGCCCCCGGTGGCGGGCAGGCGGTCGAGTGGCATCAAGACTGGGCGTTTTATCCGCACACAAATGATGATTTGCTGGCTTTTGGGCTGATGCTGGAAGATGTGACCCTTGATAACGGGCCGCTGATGGTGGTGCCCGGAACACATCGGGGGCCGTTGCTTAGTCACCAATCAAACGGTGTTTTTTGTGGCGCAATAGATCCCGATGACCCGTTATTCGAAAAAGACAAGGCGGTCACGCTTACCGGAAAGGCCGGGTCGATGACGGTACATCATGTCCGGACATTGCATGGCTCGGCGCCGAACCTGAGCGATCGGAATCGCCTGATCCTGTTTTACGAAATGGCCCGCGCCGATGCATGGCCCATTCTTGGGGGCGGGTCCTATATCCATTCGCTTGGCCAGCGCAAATTCTGGGATGATTTGCAAAACCGTGTGGTAACGGGCAAACCATCGCTCCGGCCGCGGCTCGAACCGGTGCCGGTGGCGATGCCATTGCCGCCTGCCAAAGATAATTCGTCGATCTTCAAGACCCAGCAAAGCGGCGGCGCCAAAAGCGCTTTTGGGTGATGCCCATCAGCGGGCGGGCTTTTGGCCAAGCAATGCCAATCTTAGTTCTGGATAAGCGGTTTGCGGGCCAAGCCATATGGCGGCAAAATTTGCGGCAAATTTCGGGTCCCTGAATGAGATAATTTTTCGGGTCTCTGACCAAAATTCAATCTCGCCAACTTTTGAAAACGCCACGGCGGCCTTATCGCCGCTGTTCATGTCGACGATGCCTTTGTCTAACATCGTTCGCCACGCTTTGATATCGTCGGCGCTTGCGTTTGGCGCTTTGGTGAGTTCGTTAATTGACGCGTCAATAATGGTCGTCTTTGATACTGGTTTTTTGTAGTCAAATTCCAGAACATAGTGATCACTTTTGGTGTAATCACGCGTGGCTGCGTGCAGGGTCAGGTTATAAATATCCATAAAGAAGACCGTTAAGACCCCGGTGCCAACCACCTCGACGTCTGGATATTTTATTTTCCAGTCCGCCAATACAAGCGTTGGCATAATCATCGGAAAAAAAGTGATGAGTAAGACCGCCTTTTGAATAATTTTTATCCGCATATCTGAAATACACCAATCGTGTCAGGCTACCGTTTTGCCAAGCACGGTTGTCCTGCCAGCACGGTTACCCTAATCGTCACCTGATTATTGTTCAACCGGATTTCCAGAACGTTAATCGTTTGGAAACAGTTACTTGACCCACGGTCCACGGACCTGGAAACTTGGAAGTTGGAGCGGCGTGCGAGGGTTCGATGCCTACCCACAGCGCCAATTCGTGACTGAATCCATCAATATCAATAGCTTAGCAGATCGTCACATATGGTCAACTATCAAAACCTTACCTGCAACCTTGCCTGAACCCAGCTTCAAGGTTCGAGGGCCAAGTTCCGAGACCCAAGGTCCGAGTTTCACTTACAACGGTCCCGCAGCCTCGGACCGCGGACCATAGACCGGGGTTACTGGAGCACTTTCCTATTTCAGAATGACTTTGGCCGAGGGGGTGGGGCCTAGATTGGGTTGGGCCTTGTGCCGCGGACCTCGGAGCTTGGTGGGGTGGTAGTTTAAGTGGGTTTTAATATCGTTTATGAAAAAAGGTGCCCAGTTTTTACGAAAATCAAACACCCGTCATTAGAAAAGGGCAGGTGTTCACTGCCGTCGGGATTACGAAGCCAGGTTCCTTTTGGGTAGGTGCCGTGTTCATCGGCGAAGGTGCCGTCCAAAACCAAGATTTCTTCGCCGCCCCAATGCCGGTGGCGATTAAAGACGGTTCCCGGTTCCCAGCGGACTAGGGCCGTGCTCTCTGTACCGAAGTGATGCAGAGGCAAAACGGAAAGTCCGTCGACTAATCCAGGAACGAAGCTTGCAGAACGAGTGTCGATGCGTACCTGTTGGTTGTCTCCCGGTTGAAACTGCCAAAGCTTGACGAAGATGGTCGTGCCCTCGTCTGTGTGGGGTTTATGGTGGGTTCCAACCGGATTGCGGATATAGCTTCCCGGACCAAAATCTCCGTACTCATCGGAGAATACGCCATCTAGGACGAGAAACTCCTCGCCGCCACCATGTGTATGGGCGTCGAAGTAACTATTAGCGGCAAAGTTTACGAAGGAGGTGGCTCGTGCCACCTCCCCGCCAATGCGATCCAACATGACCCGCTTCACGTCTGGTAGGGGTGAGGCAACCCAGTTGTAATCTTCAGGGCGAACCACAACTCTTTTGGTGAAATCATCATTGATCTGCATAATTTTGTCCTTTGTCAGTCCTAATTTCGACCAGCCATGACGCCGCCATCGACGTCCCAATTCGCTCCCGTCACCCAGCTTGCCTTATCAGAGAGTAGGAAGGAAATCGTGTTGGCGACATCTTCCGCTTGGCCAACGCGCCCCACCGGGTGGAAGCCGTCAAATCCATTACTCAATGTTGTTTCGATGGTATCAGGGTCGATGAAGGCTCCGTAAATCGGAGTAACCACAACTGCTGGGGACACCGCGTTCACCCGAATGTTGTATTCACCCAATTCCATGGCGAGGTGTTGGGTCAGGGCGTGTAAGCCCGCCTTTGCCATGGAATAAGCGGATGATGGCGTCGCTTTTATAGCCTGTTTAGCCCACATTGATCCAATGTTCACGATCGAGCCTCCACCATTGGTTTTCATGTTTTTGGCCACGGCCTGGGTGATGATAAAAAAGGCCCGGTTGATCGAATGATAATGGTCGAAGTCCTCGACACTATGGTCGAGAAAGGATTTTGGGGAAAAGGTGCCTGCGGCATTAACTAGGTACCGGATATGCCCTTTCTCGTGATCGATGCGATCCACGACGGCTTGAATACCTGAGGCAGTTTTCAAGTCGGCCATCACGGCTTCAACACGGCCATTGGTTTCTGGTTCGATGGAATTGGCAGCGTCTTCAAGTTTATTCGGATTGGATCCAACTAAAACAACGTGTAGGCCTCTTTGTGCCATTTGGCGACCGGTTTCCAGGCCCATGCCACTGGACCCGCCGACAATAATGGCAATGTCAGATACGTTGTTAGGTGTTGAGGTCTCGGTTGTCATTGGAATGCTCCTTCTGTTTGTTGTACTGAGTTTGATTACACTATCTACCTATCGATAGGTAAAATTCTTTAAGCACAGATAAAGCTTGCTTTATCCAATGTCAACAACTATCTATCAGAAGGTAGGCAATTTGGAGAAAGATAATGAAAAAACAACATGGTACCCGCGATATTATTTTGGATGCAGCCGAGAATATGGCCCGAGATCGAGGCTATTCTGGTTTTAGTTTCCGAGAAATTGCGTCCTCGGTGGGCATTAAATCGGCCAGCGTTCATTACCATTTTCCAACCAAAGATGAATTGGGGGCAGCAGTCGCATCGCGTTACACCGATAACTTTATGAGCGCCCTCGGTGCCCCAGACGCCGAAGACCGTCGCCCGGAGTTAGCCCTGAAGGCCTATATTGAGGCTTTTCGGAAAGCCGCGAAGGTGGATCGGAAGATGTGCCTATGCGGTATTTTCGGTTCAGAGGTCGGCGCTCTGCCGGCCCCCGTCGCAGAGCAAACCAAAAAGTTCTTTGATGAAAACGAGAAGTGGCTGACAGCTTTGTTTCAGCAAATGGGTAAAGGCGAGTCCGAAGCTTCTGATGTAGCGGTTGGATTCTTAGCGGTCATCGAAGGTGCTGTCTTACTAAGCCGCATTTATGATGACCCGGAGAAATTTGAGGTGATAATGCGTAGCTATCATTCGATTCCGGTGGGGAGCACCGAAACACAGGGACGAAAATGATTAAGTCTGCATGGTTAAGCTATGGGCTTTTACAATGCAGCTTTGGGTCAGTTTCGGCCATTGCGCAGACACTTCCGTCAGGTCCGCTTAGCTCCCAACATCGGACTTTGACAGCCAATAACGACGACCGCCCCACTGTCCATAAATCCGAACGCGGCGCCAGCCGAGTTTGCGTAACGCTTCGCCAATTTTCTGTGGGCTTGGGTCGGCCCGGTAACGACCGTCCAGATGGGATACTAATTCCTGCATTAGCCAAGGACGGCGAAGTTCCGCTTCGAGCCAGCTCCGTTGCTAATCGGGTTCGTCCTCGGGCCCATGATGGAAGAGTTCTTCCGCCGCACGATGTTGCTGTCGCGGGGTGACCCTATGGTATTCTTGGAGCGCCCAGGTAGCGCAACTCTGTTGCTCGTCGCTTTGTTGCTTCTTCTGACAACTGCACTTCCGTCAGGAACACGAGGCTTAAGCCATTTGTTAAGCGCTGCACTAGCTGAATTGGATTTGCACTTGGCCTCGTTACAATATTTCGGGAAAGCAAATGTCGACGACGATAAAACAAGTCGTTTGGCTGCCCATAATGAGTGTCCAATGAGTGGGATTTGGCGTTTGCTTGATCTCGTCTTTAATCCGCGCCAAGGGTGCTCAATCAAGTCTATGTGGGGTATTTCTGCGGAAATATGAATATCTGATACCAAAAGTCCACATGCCTCGGAAAGACGCATACCAGTATCGCTAATTATGCTTATTAACCAACGATTCTCATCATCAAGTTTTTGGCAGTCTAGCTGAACACGTTCAATTGTACCCGATGGAATAGGGACCCTTCGTTGTTTGGCACCGTCATCGGGAATGAAAGTACCACTAAAAACATTGCTCGTTGCTAGACCGGTTTCGCGAATTGCCAAATTGACTATAGCTCGCACTGATGAAAATACTCTTTTGACCGATGACGAAGACATGCCTCTGGCAAAAAGGTAGTCGCGAAACCGTCCAGCATCCGCTGTTTCTAGCGCTGTTAAGTTGTTATGACCCAAGCAATCCGTCAAATAGCGCACACTGCGACTTGATACGTCATAAAAAAGTTTAGTTTTTCCATTACCTTTTAGACGCTGATACAGAGCCAAAGCATCTGACAGGCTATAGTCAATATTCGTGGTTTTTGTTGGGCATTCGGTGACTTTTAAACCAAG
>JAYOFA010000026.1:0-7764 GCA_038116935.1 Puniceispirillum sp. (SeqCode)
GCTGGCCGCATTGCAGGCGGACCTGCCGCAGGCGATGACAGTCCGGCTTGCCGGGGTTGGGCATGCGCCCTATTGTGAGGATGCGACGGCTTTCAATGAGGCGATAGATCGGTTTTTGAAAACAAATGATCTGGCCTGAGAATGACGAACGTCATTATGTTAGTGTGAGCTTATGAATGCTTTAAAAATCCGTGCGTTTGTCTTCTACTTTTTGGCCAACACCTTCTCTCTCTTGGGTACTTGGATCCAAAAAGTTGGTTTAGGCTGGTTGACCTGGCAAATTACAGAGTCAACTTTCTGGACAAGTTTTGTGTCTATTGCACTGATGGCACCAGTTGGCATCCTAGGCCCGTTCATAGCCGTTTATGCAGAAAATTGGGACATGCGAAGAGCATTCCTAATAATCAAAGTCCTTATGATGTTTGTGAGTGCAGTCATCTTTTTCTTGCAGCTATACGATCTGCACACGTTAGAAAGTCTTGCGATAACGTCAATCGCGCTTGGAATCCTTAGCGCAGTTCATCATCCAATAAGATTGGTATTCATTTCAATTGTGGTTCCTAAGACCCACCTTACCAGTGCGATCGGCCTTAACTCTGTTTCGTGGAATATGTCTCGCGTTGTTGGGCCTGGTATTTCTGGTTTTGCCATTGTTTTTTTGGGCCTTGCAAATACATTTGGTTTGGCGCTGGTAAGTTACTTACCGTTAATTACAACACTATTTTTTCTGCCGCTAAGTGTGCGGACAAGTAATGGTCTGACTAAAGAGCGGTTTCTGGAAAAAATGCGTAATGGCGCTCGTGTCGCGCTCAACTCTGACGTAATATTCACTGCACTTTGCATCGTAGGACTGAACAGCTTTTTCATTCGGGGTGTTTTGGAAATTCAGCCTGCGATTGTTGGCCAGATACTCAGCGGAGACAGCCAAGCTTTAGCATTGGCAACCGCCGCCGCCGGCGTTGGGGCGTTATTAGCATCAGCTTGGATTGGGTTGGGCCGTTTACAATCCGATTTGGTCCAAAAAAGCCTTTGGCTCATGTTAGTTATAGGTCTCATTGGCACTGCTGCATTAAACATCAGCGGCAACATCATCTGGATGAGTGCGCTGTTTGTTATCACTGGCTTCACTGCAACGACTGCAGGTATTGGTGCACAAACTCTTATCCAACTTGAAGTAGACGAGGCTTACCGAGCGCGCGTCATGACTTGGTGGTCAAGCATATCATTTGGTAGCCTTACGCTCGGTGGCATTTTTATCGGTTTTTTGGGTGATTTAATGCCGATTGGTGAAGCAATTTTTATGGTTATGATACCAGGTGCTGCATTGGCTACATTAGCTCTAATAAAGTTACCTCTTACGAGGCCATTCCATCCAGATAAATAATACTGCGAGGGTGCTCTTTAAGAATGACGTAAATGCATTGCCTGTGATAAGAACTTTCACACGAACAGGTATCGGTATTGACCCAACGATATATGTGTTGCCCAGTCAAAAAATTAGTCAAGAGTTAAATAATGAAACGTTATAAGATTGCTTCAATTCCTGGCGATGGGATTGGTGTCGAGGTTATTGATGCTGGACTCCGCGTTTTGAATGCGTTGGCTGAACGCGATGGCGGCTTTGCCCTTGACGTAACCAGCTTTGATTGGGGAAGTGATCGGTACAAGCGCGAAGGCGCCTTGATGCCAGCCGATGGCGCCCAAGATTTGCTCGATTATGACGCGATTTTTTTCGGTGCTGTGGGCGCGCCTGACCTGCCTGACCATCTGACCTTGTGGGGGTTACGCCTCAATATCTGCCAGCCGCTTGATCAATATGCGAATGTGCGGCCAACGCGCATTTTGCCGGGGATTGAAAGCCCGCTTGCCGGTGTCACCGCCAAGGATCTGGACTGGGTGATTGTCCGTGAAAATTCGGAAGGCGAATATGCTGGCCAAGGTGGGCGAAGTCATCGCGGCCAGCCGCATGAAATGGCCACTGATTTGGCGGTCTTTACCCGCAAAGGCGTCGAACGGGTGATGCGCTTTGCGTTTGAGCTGGCCCGGTCGCGCCCCCGCAAAAAACTGACCGTTGTCACCAAATCTAATGCCCAGCGCTATGGCATGGTAATGTGGGATGAAATCGCGACCGAAGTGGCCGCAGAATTTCCCGATGTAACCTGGGACAAAATTCTTGTCGATGCGATGACCGTGCGGATGACCACCAACCCGCAGTCGCTTGATACGATTGTCGCCACCAACCTTCATGCTGATATTCTGTCAGATTTGGCGGCGGCCTTGTCAGGCTCAATCGGTGTGGCGCCAACTGCCAACCTAAACCCGGAACGGACAAGCCCGTCAATGTTCGAGCCGATTCACGGTTCGGCCTTTGACATCACCGGCAAGGGTATTGCCAATCCGGTCGCGACATTCTGGAGCGCGTCAATGATGCTCGAACATCTTGGCGAAGCCGACGCGGCTGAGAAATTGATGGCAGCGATTGAAGCGGTCACCGCCAACCCGGATCTCCATACCCCGGATCTGGGCGGCAATGCGACCACCGATGAGGTGACCGAAGCGGTGATAGAGGTGATCCGCGCCCGAAACGACTGACCGGCCTGATAGGGCGGGGGCGTGGCGACCAGCTGTCTGCCCCTGTTACTGCCACGCGTGACGAGAGGTAACAGCATGAATCCGACGATCGCTTTATTGACGGCGCATCGGTCGATCCGGAAATTCACCGATCAGCCGATTGATCCCGACTTGTTTGAACAGCTGGTGTTGGCGGGGCAGGCCGCAGCGTCATCCAGCTTTATGCAGGCGGCGACGATTGTGCGGGTGACCGACCCGGTCAAGCGGGCCGAACTGGCCCATCTAGCCAATGACCAGCCCTATGTCGCGGCGGCCGCCGAATTTCTGGTGATTTGCGCTGATCTTCACCGCGCGGTTCAATGCTGTGAACAGCAGGGCGAAACGGCGCGCCCTGACTATACCGAGCAAATGATCATTGCCACCGTCGATGCCGCGCTGATGGCCCAGAACATCGTGGTGGCAGCCGAATCGGCTGGCCTTGGTATTTGCTATATTGGCGCCTTGCGCAACAAGCCGGACGCGGTGGCGGCGTTGCTTGATTTACCCGATCATGCCTATGCGGTGTTTGGCCTGTGCCTTGGGTGGCCAGACCAAGACCCCGAGGTTAAACCGCGCCTGCCGGTTGATCTTGTTCTGCATGAAAACAGCTACCGAACGAACCTTGATAGCACCGCGCTGGCGGCTTATGACGCCCAGATAAAAGACTATTATGCGACCCGTACCGATAATCAAAAATCCCAGACATGGAGCGCGCAGATGGCCGGTTTGCTGAGCCGTGAAGCGCGGCCCCATATGCTCGGCTTTTTACGCGGCCGCGGGTTCATGAAGAAATAATATGCGGGCGATTCATGAGTGCGTAATGGGCGCGTAATGGGCGTGCTGGCGGTGTGCATGAAACAGGCGGCACATCAAAAGACTTGCATCATCGGTTTTATTAGGCCGAAATAATATCAAATCGGAAGATTTCGATAGGTGCGGGGATGATCGATTATCTTTTTGGCCGCTATTCGGTGCTGTTATACAGCCTTCTGGCAGCGGTGATTTGTGCGATTATGGCGGTGGTCTCTGCCGTGTGGTTGATACCGGCAGTGATTTTCGCAGCGATGGGTATGGTCGCGATTTACGATTACTGGCAAAAGCCGCGGGCGGTTCTTGGCAATTATCCGCTGTTGGGACGATTCCGGTTCTTACTCGAGTCGATCCGGCCTGAATTGCGGCAATATTTCTGGGAATCCGATACCGATGAATTACCCTATTCACGCAACCAGCGGGCGATGGTCTATCAGCGCGCTAAGGGGATCATGGCCGCGCGGCCCTTTGGATCAGACAAGGATATGTATGCCGAAGATTTCAATTGGCTGAACCATTCGCTGCAACCGTCGCATATCGAGAATAGTGATTTCCGCACACGGGTCGGGGTTGGCGATGCGGCTTATGATATGTCGGTGCTGAATATTTCCGGCACCAGTTTCGGGGCGTTGTCACCGCCGGCCATTCAGTCCTTGTCGGCCGGGGCCAAAAAGGGCGGCTTTGCCCATAATACGGGCGAAGGGTCATTGTCAAAATATCATGTTGCCGGCGGCGGCGATACAATCTGGCAGATATCGACCGGCTATTTTGGCTGTCGGACCGAAGATGGCCGTTTTGACCCGGATGCATTTCGCGAACGTGCTAGTCTTGAACAGGTCAAGATGATCGAGATCAAACTCAGCCAGGGCGCCAAACCGGGGCATGGTGGCATGTTGCTGGCCCCCAAGGTCACACCCGAAATTGCCGCGGCGCGCGGCGTTCCGGCGTTTCAGGATGTGGTGTCGCCATCACGCCACAGCGCGTTTTCAACGCCTGATGAATTGCTGGCCTTTGCCAGCCAGTTGCGCGATCTTGCCGGGGGCAAGCCGGTCGGGATCAAGCTGTGCATCGGGCATCCATGGGAGTTTATCGCGATTGTCCGGGCGATGGTTGACAGCGGCATCATGCTTGATTTTGTGACGGTGGACGGGGCCGAAGGGGGCACCGGCGCGGCCCCTGTTGAATTTACCGATCATATTGGCTCGCCATTGCGTGACGCGTTGGTGTTTGTCGATAATTGTTTGCGGGGCGCGGGGTTGCGGGACCGGGTCAAGGTGGCGGCATCGGGCAAGATCATTTCCGCCTATGATGTTGTCCGGCATTGTGCGCTTGGTGCTGACTGGTGCAATATGGCGCGGCCTTTCATGTTTGCGCTTGGCTGTATTCAGGCGCGTGACTGTGCCTCGAGCCGCTGCCCAAGCGGGGTGGCAACCATGGACCCGAAACGCTATCGGGTTCTTGATGTCGATGGACGCGCGACACGGGTTTATAATTTCCATAAAAACACCATTGCCGCGGTGGCGGAAATGCTTGAATCATCGGGGCTGACCCATACCAACCAGCTGAACCGGCGGCATATCGTGCGGCGCTTGTCAGCCAGCAAAATTCTGCTGGCCGATCAAATCTATCCGCGGGTCGAACATAATGCGCTTATTGAGGGCAAGACCGTTGATGATCCCCGGCTGGCGTCCTATTGGCACCGGGTTAACGGCAGCAGCTTCCACCCCCAACCCGCCCCAGCCTGATACCATCTGATACTATCTGATACCGGCTGATACCGGCTGATGCCGGTCAGGTGGCGGCGGCCGCAATATAGCGGGCCGGCGTCCAAACAAGCGGGTCTTCGGCACATAAACTTGTCAGCCCGTCACCGATGGCGGTCCAGCCGATTTCACGGGCGTAATGCATCAACCCACCACGCCACCGGGGAAAGCCATAGCCAAGGATGCTGACAAGGTCGATATCGCCAGCGCTTTGGGCAATGCCTTCGTCTAAAATGGCCGCCGCTTCATTGATCATCGCCAGCAACAGACGGTGGCGTATGTCATCGGCTGTAAACTGGCGGCGGATGATGCCAGCGGCTTTTGATTCGGCGGCAATCATCGCGCTGACCTCTGGGTCGGGCTGGGCCTTTCCGGCGTCATCATAAAGGTACCAGCCTTTGCCAGTTTTTCGGCCAAGCCGGCCGGCCGCAACCATGTTGTCGGCGATCGGGATATAGCGCCGTGTCGGATCGCGGGTCGCATCCTGTCGCCGCCGGTTGGCAAAGGCGATGTCGAGGCCGGACAAATCTTGTGCCGCATACGGCCCCATCGCATAACCAAACGCGGTCATTGTGCGATCGATGTCGGTTAGGTCGGCGCCGTCGATCAGCAATGTGTCAGCAGCCTCGCGATAGCGGGCCAGAATCCGATTGCCGATAAAGCCGTCACAGACCCCGGCCAGCACCGGAACCTTTCGTAACAGCTTGGCAAGTCCGAAACCGGTCACAAGCGCATGATCAGATGACGCCGCCCCGCGCACGATCTCAAGAAGCTTCATCACATGTGCCGGCATGAAAAAATGCAGCCCGATCAGCCGTGACGGAGACGTAAGGCCAGCCGCTATCTGGTCGATATCAAGATAGGACGTATTGGTCGCCAGCACCGCATCGGCCGGCATCACCCGGTCCAATTCGGTAAACACCGCGATTTTGACCTGCATGTCCTCAAACGCGGCCTCAATCGCAATTTGGGCGTCACCGGCCGCCGCAAAATCGGTCGAAATGTGATGGTGGGCGCGGATGGTACCGGCCTTGTCAGGCGATAGAACGCCGCGTTTTATGCCGTCATCGATCAGCCGCCCCACATTGGTGGCAGCGGTGGCGGCACTGGCGGCATCGCGTTCCAGCGTGATGGTATGAATGCCGGCACCAAGAAGCGCATAGGCAATGCCGGCGCCCATCGTGCCGCCCCCGACCACAGCCGCACGGCGGATCGGCGGTGGGGCGATCTTGGCCAACGGCGCGGGCGCGCGGGCACCGCGTTCGGCAAAAAACACATGGCGCAAGGCGGCAGCTTGCGGGCTTTGTCGCAGCCGTAAAAAGGTGGCGCGTTCGGCCGCCATGCCCGATAGAAAATCGGTTTCGCTGGCCTGCTTGACCAAATCGAGCGCCTCGACGGGGGCGATTTGGCCCCGCATCCGGCGGGCAATGGTGTTTTGCGCGGCGGCAAGCGCGGCGCTGTCGATGGCCGGCTGTGGCATCTGGTTGACCGCGGGTACGTCCAGAATCTTATCAATCGGCAACTGCCGGGCATAGGCGACCGGATCATCATCAACCGCATCGATAAGACCCGATGCCAATGCGGCGGCAGCGCTAACCGCTTTGCCGCTGGTGATCATCTCCAATGCCGGTGCAAAGCCAATCAATCGTGGCAGCCGCTGGGTCCCGCCAGCACCGGGGACCACCCCCAAAGTGACTTCCGGCAGGCCTAATGTGGCGCTGGTGCTGGCAATCCGGTAACGGCATGCCAAGGCCAGTTCCAGCCCGCCGCCCAGCGCGGCACCGGTGATTGCGGCGACCCACGGCACCGGGCTTTTTTCAATCATCGCCAGCACATCGGGTAGATGCGGGGCCACCGGGGGCACGTCAAATTCGCGCGCATCACCGCCAGCGGCGAAGATTTTCGGGCCGCCAGACAAAATCACCAGGCGCACATCCTTGTCATGCTGAATGGCGGTTACCGCGGCGAAAAGCCCATCGCGTACCGCCAGATTGATCGCATTGACGGGTGGGTTGGCCAGCTCAACAAAAAATATATCATCTTCACGCCGGTAAGTGACTGTCATGCGGGTCTCAAAACTGCTGGATGGGGCCAGCGATGGCTGGCATATGGTTGACTTATGCGTTCTATAATGCCGATGATGGGCGCATTGAAACAGCATTTTTTCATCATGATGTGGTGATAGATGATGGGTAAACAGGATAAAGCAGATGAATGATACGGTTTTGGTCGACGATCATGACGGTTGGGTGAAAATTACCCTCAATCGGCCGGACCGTCTGAACAGCCTGAATGTCGATTTACATCGGGCGTTGCGCGCAGCCCTTGACGCGGCGCGGCAATCACGCGCGGTGTTGATCACCGGTGCCGGGCGCGGCTTTTGTGCTGGGCAGGATCTTGGCGAACGCAACCCCGATAGCGGCGACTGGCCGCCGGATCTTGGCGCGATGCTACGCGATTATTTCAACCCGTTAATCCGGCAGGTGTCTGCCTTGCCGGTGCCGGTGGTTTGTGCGGTCAATGGTGTTGCGGCCGGGGCTGGGGCCAGTTTGGCGCTGGCGTGTGATATCGTGCTGGCGGC
>JAYOFA010000026.1:7864-24758 GCA_038116935.1 Puniceispirillum sp. (SeqCode)
TTGCGGCCGGGGCTGGGGCCAGTTTGGCGCTGGCGTGTGATATCGTGCTGGCGGCCCGCTCGGCGAAATTTATTCAAGCCTTTTCAAAAATCGGCTTGGCCCCGGATGCCGGGGCCAGCTGGCTTCTTCCTGCGCGTATTGGACAGGCGCGGGCCTTGGCGCTGGCGCTCACCGGAGCGCCGGTCACTGCCGAACAAGCCGCCGATTGGGGCATGATTTGGGAATGCCATGATGACGCGGTGCTGATGCCCGCGGCTGAGGGGCTGGTATCACAGCTGGCAGCCGGCCCGACGGCCGCCTATGCCGCGACCAAATCCTTGGTTCGGGATGCGGCGGGTAACAGCCTGTCGGACCAGCTTGACGCCGAGGCAGTCGCCCAGCAGGCGCTTGGGCGGTCGGCCGATTATGCCGAGGGGGTGCGCGCCTTTCTGGCCAAGCGGCCAGCCCGCTTTGGCGGTGGTTAAGCGTTGGGCTAGTCGCTCGGCATGCGGCCGGCCATCAGCGGCTGGCGATTTCGTCAAGAACCGGCATTAGATACTGCTTGAACAGGGCGGGGTTCTCGCTCATCGGGAAATGTCCCATATTGGCCATTACGGTGGCTTTTGATCCGGTAATTCGGGCCGCCGTTGCCAGCATTCTTTCTGGCGTGCATGAACAGTCATATTCCCCCGACATCAGATATATCGGACAAATTTCGGTATCGATCTGGGGGGACCGGTCATCAAAATCGCCATCAAGCCAGTAGAAATGCAAATCACCCTTGAACACGCCCGGCCCGCCTTGCATGTAATGCCACAGCGTTTCCCAGCGATATTCTTCCGGGCTGGTTGGGGCGACCTGGGCCGACACAAACGCCGCCTGAATTTCGCCGCCATGCACATCTGGCCGGTGCAGCCAGTCAAGATTGTAATAAGGGGTCAGCTTGTCCGCCCCTTCAAGCGCGATCATCGCCCGGTAGCCATGCGGATTTTCCAAGGCAAGATGGCACACAATGCGCCCCCCCATCGAACAGCCCATGACCACCGGCCGGTCAAGCTCTAGTCCGGCACAAACCGCCTTGATGATATCTTTATAGCCATCAACAGTCAGTTTATATTCGCGGTCACGAAACCCCTTTGGCGGGTTTGATTTGCCATGCCACGGCAGGTCAAAGGCGATCACCCTAAAGCGGCTGGTGATGTCTTGGTCACACAAAATATGCCGGAATTGACGCCCGTCAGAACCGGCGGTGTGAAGGCATAGTAGCGGGATGCCTTGACCGGCTTCTTCGCTGTAAATGCGGTAGGTGTCATCGCCAAGGGTCAGGGTAAAATACCGGCCAATGATCGGTTCAAATGCAACGCTCATGATTGGTCTCCGTCGCGCTGTCGGATGCTGGCGATAACATCCTTGAAATATTGCAAATTCTGCATCAGCGGGGTCAGGTGCCCGTCGATCGATATATAGTCTTTGGCCAGCATCGCAAAAATATCGTGATAGTCGCGCGGCGGCACCGGCTGCCAATGGCGGTGCCAGCTATCGCTGCTGGCGCGGATCGCAAAGACACCGCTGTCGGTTGGCAAGTGGCGTTGACGAATATGCGTAATCTTCCCGGCGGCAATATCAATCAGATAATCGGTCTCGCCAATGCCAAGCGTGAAGGTCAGCGTGACAAAGCGGCCACGATGCACCAAGGCGGAATCATCGTTCACCCGCTGTTGCATGTTGTTGAGATTCATCACATGACCTCCCGTTCACTCAGGTCTGGTTCCGATAGGCCTAAACACCGACCAATCGCGATGCCAGCATCCATAGACCGGTTGCCGCGATAGCCAGTGATGCCGGTGTCGCAATCAGGCGGCGATACCAGACACCACCGCCAGCGATCATCACAAAAACGATATAGGCCGGTACCAGAACCGCCAGCTGGCCTAATTCGACACCGATATTAAAGCTGACAAGCGACAAAATAAAATGCGACGGGGCCAGGCCAATTTCGCCAAGCAAGCTGGCAAACCCAAGACCGTGAAGCAGCCCAAAGCCAAAAATGATCAATAAACGCCCGGCGCGCAACTGGTGGCGCCACAGATTTTCCACCGCCACATAGACGATAGAGGCAGCGATCAGCGGTTCGATGACCGCCGGCGATACCGTTACAAGACCGGTGCTGGCAAGCGCCAAGGTGACCGTATGCGCGACGGTGAACAAGGTGATCTGGATCAATAATGGCTTCAGGCGCGCGGCAAAGAAAAACAGCCCCAGCACAAATAGAATATGATCAAAGCCAAGCGGCAGAATATGGACAAAACCGATTTTGATATAATCGACAAACACATCAAAACCGGTTTGTGGTGTCAGTCCGGTGACCGCAATCGGCGCTGATAGCTGGCCCGGCACCAGATAGCCGGTATAGAGGTTTTCCACCGCGACGCCATCGGCCTGCTGGCGCAAAACGAGGGGTCCCAGTTTCGCATCCCACCCAAATTGGATGGTTTTCGTGGTGGCCGGAAGCGGTGCGCTGATGGTTAGGCGGCTGCTTCGCGGCAGCGCCAGCGCCGGATTGTCGGTGACGGAAAATGCGCTAAGGCTGAAGGTCAGCGGCGCATCGTCAGCACGGCCGACAAGACCGGTGGTGAAATCGGCAAAAGAGGCGGTAAAGCGCGCTGCCAAAGCGTCGGCTGACAGGGCGCGCAAGGCGTCATAATCGGCTGATTGTGGCGATTGATCGGTGTCCTTGATTTGGCTGGCGTCAAGGCCGGCAAGAAATGTCTCGGCGGTAAAATCGATGCTGACAGTCACCGTTGCTGGTGCGGTCGCGCTGATCGTCAAATCGGCAACCGCTGGCCGGATTTCATGCGCGCTGGCGTGCTGCGGCAGGCTGCCAATCAGGCCGATCAGCAAAAGGGGTACCATCAGCCACAAGCGCATTGACAGTTGTGCGGCGCCCACGACCCTTTCTTCTTTACAATGGTTCGGCAATGGTCTGAAGTTGGTTTTTTGATACGCCATGTCTGTTTCCGTGCAATAGCCAATCCAATCTAAAATGACAAAAGCCATCTTGAAACCAGACTGCCAGCCGCCTGCAAAACAGGGTTTGCTGCAACTGTCCTTGTGGTGTTTGGGCCTGTTTTGGTTGGTGGGTACACCAGCCACGGCGCATGAATTCTGGATTGAACCGTCCACCTTTCAGCCACAAATCGGAGATACCATAACCGCTGATCTGGTCATTGGCACCGATTTTTTGGGCGCCTCGGCGATTTATGTGCCTGACCAGATTGAGCGGTTTGCGGTAATCGCCGCAAATGATGGTACCACCGGTGATGGTGCCACCCTTGATAATTCCGGCATACCGATCACTGGCCGCTATGGCGACCGGCCAGCCGGAACATTTACCGTCAGCATGCCGGGCGTGAATATTATTCTTCATCAGACGGCGCCGCTTTATCTGACCTATGCGTCAGCCGACAAATTCACCGCCTTTGTCACCGAAAAAGGATATCCAGAGGCGGTCGGCCAGCATCAGCGGCGCGGCCTGTCGCCAGACAAGATCACCGAACGCTATCAGCGGTTTGCGAAAAGCCTGATCACGGTTGGGTCGGCGGCCCAAAATGGCGATAGGGCGCTTGGCCTGCGCTATGAAGTGCTGGCCGAAACCAACCCGTATCGGCACCCGGCCCCAGCGACAATGACGGTGCGGGTGCTGGCCGCTGGAATGCCGGTTGCCGGCACCCAAGTCACCGTGTTCACCCGCGACAATCCGCGCCGTGTCGACCGGAAAAACTATATCACCGATGCCGCAGGACGGATAGAATTTGCGGTGCAGGCGGGGCGGGACTATCTGGTTGACGCGGTGCGGCTGTTGCCGATCGATGATGCGACCGAACCACGGGGAGCGGTCTGGGAATCATTATGGGCGTCACTGGTATTTCATGTGCCATCCGCCAGACCCTAAGCGGTAGCTTTAAGTCAAAGGAGCATTGACATGACCGAAGACGATCAGCTGTTGGGCCGTAATCTGACGATTGATAAAGACCGGCTATGGGCCAGTTTGATGGATATGGCCCGCATTGGCCCCGGCGTCGCGGGCGGCAATAACCGACAGGCATTGACCGATGCCGACGCTGAAGGGCGCGCTCTTTTCAAACGCTGGTGCGTGGCCGCCGGCCTGACCGTTCAGACCGATAAAATGGGCAGCATGTTTGCCCGCCGTGACGGCACCGACTCTGACCTGCCGCCGGTGATGGTCGGCAGCCATCTCGACACCCAGCCAACCGGCGGTAAATATGACGGACCGCTTGGCGTGCTTGCCGCGCTGGAAATTATCCGCAGTTTGAATGATGCGGGTCTTGCCACCCGCCACCCGATCGAAATCGTCAATTGGACGAATGAAGAAGGCTGCCGCTTTGCACCGCCGATGATGGCCTCATCGGTGTTTGCCGGGGTTGAGACCGTTGACTGGGCCTATGCACGTACCGATGCTGCCGGCCTGACATTTGGCGATGAATTGGCGCGGATCGGTTGGGTGGGTGACGCGCCGGTCGGTGGCCGGCCGGTCGCGGCGTTTTTTGAATTGCATATCGAACAAGGCCCCATTCTTGAGGATGCCGCTGTGCCAATTGGCGTGGTGACTCACGGCCAAGGGTTACGCTGGATCCGCATCACCCTGACCGGCAAAGAAGCCCATACCGGGTCGACCCCGATGCCAAAACGGCGCAATGCCGGGCTTGGCATGGCTCGGATCACCACGCTGGCGCATGATATTGCAATGGCGCATGCGCCGCATGCCGTCGGGGCGGTTGGCCATTGCGAGCTGTTCCCCAATTCAACCAATATCATTCCGGGCAAAGTGCTGTTCACCGTTGATTTTCGTAGTCCTGATCCGGCGGTGCTGGCCGCGATGACCGACACCTTGCAGGCGGGGGCCACCGCCATTGCTGCTGAACTGGGCCTCGATATTCAGTTTGAGCAGGCTGGCGCGTTTGATCCGGTGACCTTTGACCAAGGTTGTGTGGCGCGGATTCGTGCGGCGGCAGACAGGCTTGGCTATCGCCATATGGACCTCGTGTCAGGGGCTGGGCATGATGCGTTCTGGATGAACCGGGTGGCGCCGACAGCGATGATCATGTGCCCTTGTGTTGACGGGCTGTCGCATAACGAGGCCGAGGAAATCAGCCCCGAATGGGCCGCGGCCAGTGCAAGCGTGCTGTTTCATGCGGTGATCGATACCGCCGGTCTCGTCGAGACCGATTAACGTTAATAACCGATCAGAATCTGGGGAAAGAAGACAAACAATGACCAAACAGATAACGCAACATATTGGTGTTGTCGGGCTAGGCAATGCCGGGGCGGCGATTGCCAAGGCCTTTGCAGCGCGCGGCCCGGTTGCCGGATTTGACAAGGATGCCGATCGGCGTCAAGCGGCGGCTGACGCCGGGATCGATGTTTTTGATCAGCTCGAAGATTTGGCGGCAACGGTCGATGTGGTGGTTTTGTCCTTGCCGCATCCAGAGATTTCAGTGGCCGTCACCAAGGCGTTGATGGCATTTGACAAGCGGCCCGATTTGATTATCGATACCAGTACGGTCACGCCGCAAACCGCGATCGATTGTGCGGCGGTGGCGGCAGCCGGCAATAGCGCCTTTGTCGATGCAGCGATTGCGGGTGGTGTAGCCAGTATGGCCAGCGGCAAGATGACCTTTTTCATGGGCGGCAATCCCGCCGCCAAGGCCCTGGCCCGCCCGGTTCTGGAACCGGTGGCGGCCGGAATTTATGACCTTGGCGAGATTGGTGCCGGCATGGGAATCAAGGTGGTCAACAACGCCGTGATGCATGCGGTGATGGTGGTGCTGATCGAGGCATTTGCGATGTCAAAATCACTGGGTGTGCCAAGCGATACGCTGATCTCTATTTTGAACCGTGAAGAAGGGCTGTTGCGCCCGCTGGTGCATCGGGTCGCCGAACGGATGAAATATGCCGATTTTGCCGGCGGCATGTCGGTGACCAATGCGCGCAAAGATTCGTGTCTTGCGCTGACCACTGCACAGGAATTGGGTGTACCGTTATTCGCGATTTCGGCGTCGCACACCCCTTATGAGATAGCCGCCACCAAAGGGCTTGGCGATGCGGATTACGCCGCGCTGTCACAATTGTGGGAAGACTGGGCGGCGGTGCTGTTCAAAGAAGCCGAAAAACCCGCCTAGAGCTGGTCCGGGTCAAGCGCCAAAACCGGGCTATCGCCGGCCAGAATGCTGCGCGCCAGGGCGTCAACCTGCGGCAAGTGATGCGTCATATAGATTTCGGCGGTGGTCATTTTGGCGGTCATCGCGCCATCGTCATCACCAAGCGCAAGCCGATTGGCAGCGGCGGCGGCGTGGCGGGCCATCATCCAGCCACCACACAAGCTTCCCATCAGCATCAAATAATTGGTCGCACTGGCCGCCGGACGACGCGGGTCATTGGCCCCGCGGACGATATGGGCGGCAATGTCGCGCGCGGTTGCAACCGCGCTGGTGACAGCGCTGGCCAAAGGCGGGATCCGCGCATTGTCATGCCCGGCAAGCGCCGTCATATCGGCGGCAATGTCATCTAGCAAGGCGGTCACCGCGGCGCCTTGGTCGCGGATGGTTTTGCGGAACACAAGATCATTGGCCTGAATCGCGGTGGTGCCTTCATAGATCGTCAAAATACGTGCATCACGGTAATGTTGGGCGGCTCCGGTTTCCTCGATAAAGCCCATGCCGCCATGCGTCTGCAGCGCTTGCGACGCAATGATCTGGCCGCGTTCGGTCATCCAGCCCTTGATGATCGGGATCAGCAAGCCAACGCGGGCGTCAAGCGCGGTATTGGCGCTGTCGTGATGGGCGCGGTCCATTGCTGCAGCGCCGGTCATCATCACCGCGCGCATGGCTTCAATCTCGGCTTTCATAGTGCCGAGGGTGCGCAGAATATCCGGATGATGGATGATCGGATCACCTTTTTGCCGGTCAAGCGGCACACCTTGAACCCGACCGCGGGCATAAGACAAGGCTTGCTGATAGGCGCGCTCTGCAATGGCCAGCCCTTGTAGGCCAACGGCAATACGGGCGTGGTTCATCATCCCGAACATGATGTCGATGCCTTCATTTTCGGCGCCGACAAGATACCCAACCGCGCCGGTGGTCTCGCCAAATTGCATGACCGCGGTTGGCGAGGCCTTGATGCCAAGTTTCTTTTCGATCGACAAACAGCGCACATCGTTTTTCACGGTGAAATTGCCGGCTTCATCGGGTAGGAATTTGGGCACGATAAAGACCGAAATACCCTTGATTCCGGCCGGTGCATCCGGGGTGCGGGCCAGCACCAAATGCACGATATTTTCGGCCATGTCATGCTCGCCATAGGTGATATAGATTTTCTGGCCGGTGATCAGGTAATGATCACCATTTGGTACCGCCCGGCTTTTAATCGCGGCAAGGTCGCTTCCCGCCTGCGGTTCGGTCAAATTCATGGTGCCGGTCCAGCGGCCGTCGGCCATAGGCGGGATATAGGTTTTCTGCAAATCCGGTGCGGCTGATTTTTGCAATGCATGGATCTGGCCTTGCGTCAGCAAATGGCACAACGCAAAGGACATATTGGCCGCTTGCCAAAATTCATTGACCGCTGTGGTCAGCACCATTGGCAGGCCCTGACCGCCAAATTCGGGCTTGGCCTCCATTGATGACCAGCCGCCATCACGCATCGCTGCCTGCGCTTCAACAAAGCCTTTTGGGGTGATGACCTGCCCGTCATCAAGCCGTTTCGACCCTTCGATATCGCCATCGTGATTGAGCGGGGCAATCACATCGGCAGCCAGTTTGCCGGCCTCGTCAAGCACCGCCTCGGCCAGTTCGGCGCTGACATCGTCATTGCCGATATCGCGCATCAAATCATCAAGGCCGATCACATGCTCAAACAAAAACTTATAGTCGTCGACAGGGGCTTTATACATAGGGTGCGCTCCGTTGGTCCGGGATAGATGCGGCTTAGGGCGTGGCTTCGATGATCACACTGATCCCTTGCCCACCGCCAATACACATGGTTGCCATGCCGTAACGTGCGCCTTGACGGTGAAGTTCATGAACCAGTTTGGTCATGATAATGGCGCCGGTAGCGCCGATCGGATGACCGAGCGCGATAGCCCCGCCATTCGGATTGACGCGCGCCGTATCAAAGCCAAGCGCGCGCGATACGGCACAGGCCTGCGCGGCAAATGCCTCGTTGCTTTCGATCACCGCAAGGTCGTCTGCGGTCAGTCCGGCGCGTTGCAGTGCCATCTGGCTTGCCGGTACCGGCCCCATGCCCATGATCCGCGGTGCGACGCCGCCAAACCCATAGGCGACAATACGGGCCAAAGGGGTGGCTTTATGGGTTTTGACAGCCCCCGCATTGGCCAGCACCAGCGATGCGGTGCCGTCATTGATGCCGGATGAATTACCGGCGGTTACCACACCATCCTTGGCAAAGGCCGGACGCAAGCTGGCAAGGCTTTCGGCGGTGGTCTCTTCGCGAATATATTCATCCTTGTCAAAGCAAACCATTTGCCGGCGCTGTTTGATCTCGACCGGGGTGATTTGGCTGGTGAAATGGCCAGCCTTGTCGGCGCGCGCGGCACGCGCTTGCGATTCGGCGGCAAAGGCGTCCATATCGTTGCGGCTGATCTCATAATCGGCGGCGATATTTTCGGCGGTGATCCCCATATGGCCAATGCCGAACGGGTCATGCAGTGCGCCGACCATCATATCGACAACGGCGCTATCGCCCATGCGAGCACCCCAGCGCTGAGCAGGAAGGCTATAGGGGCCGCGGCTCATCACCTCGACGCCGCCGGCAAGGGCGGTATCGCAATCACCAAGACTGATCAGTTGGGTCGCACTGACAATCGCCTGCAGGCCGCTACCACACAGCCGGTTGACCTGAAACGCCGGCGCGGTTTCGGCAAGGCCAGCGCCGATCGCAATACAGCGCGGTGAATACATATCCCGCGGTTCGGTGTGAATAACATGGCCATAGACAGCATGGCCGATGGCGTCGGCTGGCACGCCGGATTTGGCGATGGCGTCTTTGGCAACTGGGATCGCTAGGTCGATCGGGGCAGTGTCCTTCAGGCTGCCGCCATAACTGCCAATAGCCGATCGTTGCGCGGCAAGAATGAAAATATCGGTCATCTGATTAGCCCTTACTTGTCTTGGTCATGTTGGTATCAGTTGTTTGGTGCGATCGTCTGTTTCCCTTGGCGGCGGCAGGACCCGGCCGATGGCATATCACCTACCATCAGCCCAGTTCAACGGACCGCCCCGAAAGCCCGGAAACCCGATGCCGAAAATCATCCCAGCATCGGCGCTATCGGCCGAATCAACCACCCCGTCGGCAACCGCTTGCCGACATTCGGCAATCATCGGTGCCAGCATGTCATCAACCATGCCAGCCATAATGGTGGCGGCTTGCGGGGCGCGTGGCCGGTCTGGCCGATTGCCGTCCCATAGGTAAAAGCCACGCCCGGATTTGCGGCCAATGGTGCCAGCGTCACATTTTGCGGTAAGCAGGGCTTTGGCGGCGGGCGGCATGCCCAACACCAAACCGACATCAAGACAGACATCAAGCCCAATCTGGTCGGCCAGTTCAACCGGACCCATCGGCATGCCAAAATCAACCAGCGATTGATCGATCATATCGGCGTCTTGGCCATTGGCGACTGCGTCGATGGCCCGATAGATATACGGCAGTAGGGCGCGGTTCACCAAAAAGCCCGGCGCTGACTTGCAGCGGATTGGCATTTTGCCAATGCGGCCGGCAAACTGCATGCCGCGCGCAACCAGCGCTTGGTCGGACAGGGATGACCAGATCACCTCGACCAGCGGCAATACCGGTACCGGATTGAAGAAATGCAAACCAATAAGCCGCGCCGGAGATTGCAGGGCGGCGGCAATATCTTCGAGCGGAATAGCCGATGTATTGGTCGCCAAGATCGCATCAGGCCGGGCAACGGCCTCGACGGCTTGAAACACCGCCTTTTTAACATCAAGCCGTTCAGCGACCGCTTCGATGATCAGATCGGCCTTGCCGGCGCCGCTGCCGTCAGGGTCGGCGACAAGGCGTTTCATTGCGGCGGCGATTTTATCGTCGGTTTTGAGACGCCGCTCACATAATGTGCGCGCTCTCGCCAGGGCTTTTTCAATGGCCGCGGCATTCATGTCGGTAAGGGTGACGTCAAGGCCAGCCAGCGCACTGACCGCGGCAATATCGCCGCCCATGACGCCGGCGCCAATCACATGAACATGGGTGATACCGCTGTCGCCACGCGCCGATTTGCGGACCGTGTCGGTCAGATAATAGACCCGTCGTAGATTTTTTGAGGCGCTGCCGGTCAGCAGGTCGGGGAAAATATCGATCTCACCTGCCGACATCGCGGCAGCATCATCACCATGCCGTTCTACATGGTCGGCAATCGCAAAAGGGGCGGGGGTGTGGTCGGGCCGCAACCGTTTCAGATAGGTGTCACGCGCGTTGGCAAGGGCGGCGGTGTCGGCGGCACTATCCACCGGCTGACGCTGTGGTTTGACCCCATGTTGCCCAAGCATCCAGTGCCGCATGGCCGGTTGCAAGGCGGCTGCGTCATCGACCATATGGTCAGCAAGCCCGTAATCAAGCGCGGCCGTGCTGCCGAGCGGCCGGCCGCTAAGCATCATATCAAGAACCGGTCCGGTTCCAATGCGGGCAAAGGCCCGTCCGGTCCCGCCATAGCCCGGCAGGATCCCCAGATTGACTTCGGGGAACCCAAGTTTCGTTTTGGGTGATCCGGTGACAAAAAGATGGTCGCATGGCAAGGCCAGTTCCAGCCCGCCGCCAACGGCAATGCCGTCAATGCCGGCAGATGTCGGAACAGGCAAGGCGGCAAGCCGGTTGAACAACCCATGCACCAGCGTCATCAAGGCGGCGACCTCGGCGGCGCTGGCAAGGGTTTCAAATTCGTGAATGTCGGCGCCATAGACAAAGCCGCCCGGCTTGCCTGACAGCAGGCCAAGGCCGGTTATCTGGCTGTCGGCCTCAAGCACATCAAGGATCACCGCCAATTCATCAATCACCGCACGGGTTAGCACATTGACCGATTTGTCGGCGACATTGATTGTCAGCCACACAATGCCGTCATTATCCCTTGCAACCGACCAATGGGTCAGCGACTGGCAACCATTCACTTCGCGCATGTCTTTATCCATTATGTTGCGGCCATCATCCCAGGGCCCTAAATTCACCGGTAGGCGGCGCCACTATAGACCAAAAGGACGGCGACGCGCACCCCTCGGCAAAAAAAATCGTCACGGGACAGCGTGGCGCTTGTCAGTCTTGGCGAAACTCGATCATCGGGCAGCGGTCGACAATTACCTCTAGGCCAGCCGCTGCGGCACGGTCCGCCGCAGCATCATGAATCACGCCAAGCTGTGTCCATAAAACACGCGCGTCAATCGCAATCGCCGCGTCAACAATCGCCGGCAAGGCGTCACTGGCCCGGAATACATCAACCATATCAACCGGACGGTCGATATCGGCAAGCGATGCCACCACCGGGATCGTGTCAATCTGGCCGCCGGCAAGCCCCGGATTGACCGCAATCACATCATAGCCGCGCGCCGCCAGAAACCGCATGACCCGATAGCTGGCACGATCCGGCTTGTTGCTGGCACCAACCACGGCGACGGTTGAAACAGTGGCCATGATGGCAGCGATGCGGCCAGCAGGTGTGTCGCCATATTTTGTCGGTGAAATGGGGGTGTCGGTCATCAGTGCATGCCCCGGTCAGGATCGGTTGTCGGGGCAGAACTCTGGCGCAGACGCACCGGCTTTGGCAAGCGGTTTTTGACTCGCCATCATCGGTTGTCACACGGCCTGTCTGATACCAAGTATGGTAATAACGCGGCGCTGGCGGTCAGGCAACCAAGGCCAGTTTCGGGTCGGGCACAATGCCAAGCGCCAAACAGACATCGCGTGTTAAAAACGGCCGGTTCAATGTATAGAAATGGAACTGGTCAACACCTTCTTCCATCAAATCGGCGCACAAATCGGTGGCGACTACGACCGACAAAATATCCTCGACATCATTGCGCGCCGCCATCGCAAACTCAGCGTCAAGCTGGGCCGGAATACTGGCGCCGCACCGGGCGGCAAAGCGTTTGACATTCTGCCAATTTTCAATCGGTAAGATGCCCGGAATGATCGGCTTGTCGATACCGGCTTTTTGACACCGGTCGCGGAACCGCAAGAACAGCTCGCTGTCAAAGAAAAACTGGGTGATGGCGGCGCTGGCGCCAGCGTCAAATTTGCGTTTCAGCCAGTCGATATCGGCGTTTTCATGGGCCGCCTCAGGGTGCGGTTCTGGATAGGCACCAACATAAATATCCTTGACCCCGGTGGCCGCTAGTCCGGCAACAAGATCAACCGAGTCGGCATAGCCTTGCGGATGCGGCACGAACTTGCCGGCCCCTTTTGGCGGGTCACCGCGCAACGCGACGATGCGCGATACGCCGGCATCAACATAAGATTTGGCAATGGCCAGCGTCTCGGCGCGGCTGGCATCGACACAAGTCAGGTGCGCCGCGACATCAAGCCCATAGCTGGATGCAACAGTTTCGGTCATTTCACGGGTCAGTTGCCGCGTGGTGCCGCCAGCCCCGTAGGTGACCGACACAAAGGCGGGCTGCAACGGGGTCAGGATATTTAATGACTCCCACAGATCAAAGCTGGCTTGCAGCGACTTTGGCGGAAAAAATTCAAAAGAAATTTTTGGCGGCTTCTGGTCCATGATCTGTCCCCTCAGGTGGCGGCAATCGGCCCGTGATCAAGACGGGCCTTGCCTTGCATGTCTATTTGTGACAGAAACATGGCAATGAATCAAATTCATAATAATCATAAAGTTTATGAGATTTGCTCATGAATATTGAACTTCGTCATCTCCGAACCATCATGGCCATCCATAGTGCCGGGTCAGTCGCCCAAGCGGCCGAGCAGCTTCATATTACCCAATCGGCGCTGTCGCATCAGTTAAAAGCCATTCGTGAACAGCTTGGGGTTGATCTGTTCGTCAAAAACACCAAACCGATGCGCTTGTCGGCTGAGGGGGTGCGGTTTTTGCGTGCTGCCGAGCGGATTCTGCCTGAAATCGATCAATTGAAGGCCGAGTTTGACAATCTGCAAAAGGGGCAGGCCGGACGGTTGCATATCGCCATTGAATGCCATGCCTGTTTTGAATGGTTGTTTCCGGTGTTGAATTTGTTTCGTGCCGCGTTTCCGGATGTTGATATTGATATCCGCCCGGGTCTTGCGTTTCGGGCGTTGGCAGCGTTGGTGGATGAAGAGGTCGATGTGGTGATCTCGTCTGACCCGGATGCGATTGCCGGGGTCACCTTTCATGAATTATTCCCCTATGCGCCGACCTTTTTGGCGGCAGCGGGCAATCCGCTGGCCAAAAAGCCGTTTATCGAGGCGGCCGATTTTGCCGACCAGACGCTGATCACCTATCCTGTTGAACGCACGCGGCTGGATATTTTCAGCCAGTTGCTTATCCCGGCGCGGGTTGAGCCGAAACTGGTGCGGCAGGTCGAACTGACGGCGGTGATGCTGCTGTTGGTTGGCGCAAACAAGGGGGTAACGGTGTTGCCGGATTGGGTGATCAGGTCAGCCGATATCGATTCCGGGCTGGTGACGCGGCCGGTCACGTCAACCGGCCTGACCCGTCAGCTCTATGCCGCGGTCCGTACCGCCGATGCCGGCAAACCCTTTATGCAGCGTTTTATCGCGTTGGGGCGCGACGGCCAACGTCATGCGGCGCGGCAACCGCTTAGCCCCTGACGGGCCAGACCGGGGCGATGCAGGCAGAAACTGCTGCCCCGCGCCAAGCTAGCGTTTGGTCACACAACAGGCGGCTTGGCGCAGACCTGATCATAGGCATAGCGGGTTTTCAGCATGCCGTCATATTCAAAAATATCCAGCATCGCTTCATAACCGGCATCGGTGATATCGATATGCCGGGTCCAGCAGCCCATCTTCTGATAGGTGGCGATACATTCGGTCAGGACGGCCAGATCGATCGTCGGGAATAATGGTTTTTGCGCGTTGGCAATTTCATCGGCGCTGGCGTCATTCATATAGTTGCGGGTTTTGATATAGGCGCGGGTAAAGGCTTTGCCCTCATCGCTTTCCAGCCATGCCGGTTTGGCGGCCAAGCTGGAAAAACCACAAGGGCCGATAACCGGCCCCAGCGCGGTCACCACATGGCCAACCCCGTCGGCCTGCAATTGCTGTGGGGCGGGGCCTTGCTGATGGATATAGTGGCCGGTGCCGGCGCGGAATGCCTTGTCCATCTCGCCGCCATTGCCTGCATCAATGATGTTGATTTTCGTCATGTCAATCCCGGCCTTACAGCAGGCATATTTGAACATTGTCATTGGCTGGCCACCATGATGGACAAGCACTTCGGCGCCTTCCAGCGTCTTCCAGTCGAATGCGGGATCAGCATCACGGCCGGTGAGAAAAAAGCCGTCCATCTCGTTGATCTGGGCAAAATGAACGCATTTTGGCGTTTCACCCTTGTTCAGCGTGTTAAAGCCTTGGCTAAGGGTCGATTGGACAACGTCGGCGGTGCCATTATCCAGTGCGGTGATCGCCGTGACCCCCGGTGCCGACACGGTAAATTCGTAATCAAGGCCCTCATCTTTTAGAAAGCCGCCTGTCATGGTTGAGATCAGCGGCGAATAAAATGCCGAAAACAGGGTAAATTCAATATTGATTTTAGACATGGAAATCTGCTCCGATGACAGGTGAGGGACGAGGCGGCGGTCAAAACGCCGGTTCGTGAACTGCAATGATATGATGCGGGCGATTGGCACCGCAGCCCCGATCCTAGCCACAAGCGGCCGTCCGCGCCAACCAAAAAAGTGAACCGATGTCTCAGCATGTCCGTATATTTGAAGTGAGCCCGCGCGATGGTTTGCAAAACGAGCCACGGTTTATCGACAGTGCCGACAAGGTACGCTTGATCAATCTTTTGTCGGCATGCGGCTTTGCCCAAATCGAGGCCACCAGCTTTGTCAGTCCGAAATGGGTGCCGCAATTGGCTGATGCGGCGACCGTCATGGCGGCGATCGAGCGTGCGCCGGCTGCCACCTATCATGCGCTGGTGCCGAATATGCGCGGCCTTGAGGCGGCGATCGAGGCCGGCCTTGACGCGGTGGCGGTGTTTGCTGCCGCGTCTGAAGGGTTTAGCCAAAAGAATATCAATTGTTCGATTGCCGAAAGTCTGGACCGGTTTCGCCCGGTCCTGGCCGCTGCACGGCGCCATAATATGCCGGTTCGCGGCTGCATCAGCATGGTCACCGATTGCCCGTTTGATGGCCCGACAGACCCGCAAATTGTCGGCAAACTGGCTGGCGCATTGATCGATATGGGATGCTATGAAATTGCCCTTGGCGATACCGTTGGCAGGGCGGTGCCAGACTCGATTGCGCGGATGCTGGATGCCGTGGTCAAGACCGTACCGCCAGCGTATCTGGCCGGCCATTATCATGATACCGGCGGGCGGGCAATCGACAATATCCGGACCAGCCTCGATTTCGGGTTGCGCTGTTTCGATGCGTCGGTTGGCGGATTAGGCGGGTGTCCGTATGCGCCCGGGGCCGCCGGCAATGTGGCCACCGAGTCGGTGCTATTGATGTTGACAGACGCCGGTTACAGCACCGGCCTTGACGCAGGCCGGGTCGCAACTGCCGCGCAGTTTGCCAACAGTTTGCGCCCCGGCGGCGGCACCGCCAACACCATAGAAAAGGCAGGATTACAATGACCGATATACCCCTAATGCTGGATCGTGATGACCGCGGTGTGGTCACGGTTACGATGCATGACCCGGACCGCCATAACGCTATGTCGCCGGCGATGATCGCGGCGCTTGGCGATGCCTTTGCGCGACTTGCCGATGAGACGGCCTGCCGGGTTGTCTGCCTTGCCGGTGCTGGGCCAAGTTTCAGTGCCGGGGGTGACCTTGCCTGGATGCAGGCGCAAATTGACGCAACCCGCACGAAGCGTATGGCCGCGGCCGGCAAACTGGCGGCGCTGTTGCGGCAGATGGATCAATTTCCCAAGCCGTTGATCGGCTATGTCACGGGCAATGCCTTTGGCGGCGGCATCGGGTTGATGGCGGTTTGTGACGAGACCATTGTTGCCGATACCGCCCGGTTTGGCTTGACCGAGGCGCGGCTTGGCCTGATCCCGGCCACCATCAGCCCCTATGTGATTGCGCGGATTGGCGCGGCAGCGGCACGCCGGCTGTTTTTATCGGCGCGTATGTTTGACAGCGCGGAAGCAGTACACATCGGCCTTGCCAGCGTTGCCGCGCCGGTGGATGATTTGCCGGCGTTGCTGGCAACGCGTCTTGACTGCTATCTTGCCGCCAGTCCGACGGCAGCGGCGGCAGCCAAGGCGTTGATCCGGCAGCTGACCCGGCCGATCGACGATGCGGTGATTGCCAAGACGATTGACGCCCTTGCCGATTGCTGGGAGCAGCCCGATGCCCGCGAGGGTGTTGCGGCGTTTTTTGCAAAACGCCCACCCGCCTGGCGTCGCTAGCCGGTTATCTATCTATGCAATGAAAGAGCCACGATAATGGATTTCACCCCAAGTCCGACACAGCAATCAATCCGTGAGGCAATCACCGCAATCATGGCTGATTTTGGTGATGATTATTGGTTGGCCGCTGATCGCGATGGCCAATTCCCCGAAGAATTTTATCAGGCTATCGCCGCGGGCGGCTGGCTTGGTATTGCCATGCCAGAGGCCTATGGCGGGGCTGCCCTTGGCATTGCCGAGGCCGCTATCATGATGCAGACGATCGCTGAATCGGGTGGTGGCATGGCCG
>JAYOFA010000027.1:0-19057 GCA_038116935.1 Puniceispirillum sp. (SeqCode)
CAATGTCTGACAATACAACCATTGGCGCTGAAAAGCGCGAACGGGTCGGTAAGGGGTCCGCCCGTGCGGTACGCCGTGCAGGTCGTGTCCCTGCCGTCATTTATGGCGACAAAAAGGACCCGGTGGGAATCACTCTTGAATCCCGCGAAATCACTCGGATTGTTCATCAGCCCGGCATTTTCGGCCGGCTTCTTGATGTGCAGCTTGACGGCAAGAGCCACACCGTCCTCACGCGCGACATTCAGTTCCATCCAGTAACCGACAACATCATGCATATGGATTTTCTGCGGGTATCGGCATCGGCCAAGGTGGCGGTTGCTGTGGCCGTTGAATTTATCAATGAAGATGATTGTCCGGGTCTGAAAATCGGCGGCGTTCTCAATGTGGTGCGCTATGAGGTTGAACTGCTGTGTCCGGCCACCGACATTCCCGAGAAGATTACTGTTGATTTGTCGGGCCTGAAAATCGGCGATTCCGTCCATATCAGCACGATTGCGCTTCCCGATGGCGTGGCCCCAACCATCACCGATCGTGACTTTACCGTTGCGACCATCGCCTCACCGGGCGGCGGCGTGAAGAACGAGGACGAGGATGACGGTGAAACCGGTGACGAAACAGCTGAAGACACCGGCAACAAGGACTCATCCGAAGACTAAGGGCCTGTCCCGCTAACGGATCAATCATGCGTCTTTTTGCAGGACTGGGAAACCCGGGAATATCCTATGCCATGAACCGGCACAATGTCGGTTTCATGGCGGTTGACCAGCTTGCCCGGATGCATGATTTTTCATCTTGGAAAACCAAGGGTGGTTCGCTTGTCAGTGAAGGCCGGATTGGCACCGAAAAGGTCATTCTGGCCAAACCCCAAAGCTTTATGAACAAATCCGGCTTGCCGGTGGCCGAATTGGCGCGGTTTCACAAGATCGATGGTCACGACATTTTTGTCTTTCACGATGAACTAGACCTTGCTGCCGGCCGCCTGCGGGTCAAAAACGGTGGCGGACATGGTGGGCATAACGGCTTGCGCGATATTGACCGGCATCTTGGCCTGCATTACTGGCGGGTGCGGATCGGGATTGGCCGGCCACCACATCAGAGCATGGATGTAAAGGCATGGGTGCTAGCCGATTTTGCCCGCGATGAACAGGCTGGTTGGCTGCCGCGTATGCTTGAGGCGATGGCGGATGAGGCCGGCCGCTTGGTCGCGCATGATGATGGCGGGTTTATGAGCCGTGTCGCCTTTCTGGCACCAGCGCCAGCCCCCAGCAAAGTTGACAAGGACAACGCCAGCAACGACGAAGCCGAGTGTTGATCGGCGCCCGTCCAATCGAGAACAAAAGGATCACGAAAAAATGGGATTTAACTGCGGCATTGTCGGGCTGCCTAATGTTGGCAAATCAACCCTGTTCAACGCATTGACACAAACCGCGGCGGCCGAGGCTGCCAATTACCCGTTTTGCACCATAGAGCCAAACACCGGACGGGTGGCCGTACCAGACCCCCGTCTGGCCGCACTGGCGGCCATTGCCCATTCACAAACCATCATTCCCACCCAGTTGGAATTCGTCGATATTGCCGGCCTCGTTCGTGGCGCCTCAAAAGGCGAAGGCCTCGGCAACCAGTTTCTTGCCAACATCCGTGAAGTGGACGCGATTGCCCATGTCTTGCGCTGCTTTGATGATGGCGAAATCACCCATGTCGATGGCGACGTCAATCCGGTGCGTGACGCGACAACGGTTGAAACTGAATTGATGCTTGCCGATATTGATTCGCTGGAAAAGCGGATGGCGGCTTTGGTCAAAAAAACTCGTGGTGGTGACAAGGATGCCAAAGCCGACCTTGCGCTAATGGATAAGATTTTCGCGCATCTGTCGAATGGAGAGCCAGCCCGAAGCACCCCGGACTTGACCGCCGAGGAAACAGCAAGATTGCCCTATCTGCAGTTATTGACCGCCAAGCCGGTGCTATATGTCTGCAATGTTGCCGAACGGGATGCCGCGACCGGTAATGAATATTGCCGGCAAGTGGCTGATAAGGCCGCCGCCGAGGGGGCAGCCTATGTAATTGTTTCAGCTGCAATCGAATCTGAAATCGCCCAGCTTGACGATGCCGATAAAGCCGAATTTCTGGGTGAATTGGGGCTTGATGAGGCCGGCCTGTCGCGGCTTATCCGGGCCGGTTACGGGCTATTGAATTTGCTGACCTTCTTTACCGTTGGCCCAAAGGAAGCCCGTGCCTGGACAGTTGCCAAGGGGGCAAGCGCCCCGCAAGCCGCCGGGGTGATCCATACCGATTTTCAGCGTGGATTTATTCGCGCCGAAACCATCAGCTATGACGATTATGTCACCTGCAATGGCGAAGCCGGTGCCAAAGACGCCGGTAAATTACGGGTTGAAGGCAGTGACTATAAAGTCCATGACGGCGATGTGTTTCACTTCCGCTTCAACGTCTAGCTTGCCTGACTTGGGACCAGTCAAGCTGCCAGCAGATGGTCCATAATCTCAACGGCCTGCACCGGCTGCCGCAGATCGCCGGCGTTGTTCACCTCAAATAACCCCGGTGCCAGCCAGTAGTTAAGAAGCCCGCTGGCCACATAATGAAAACACCCCTCCCGACTGGCTGAAGGCGGGATATCGCGTATTTCAATTTTCTTCATCACACCCCCCATTGTCCTGATACACCTCAAAAATGCTGATCACATAAATGCCTGATTCCGGGCTTGGGTCGGAAATTATAGAGTCCTAAACAAAAACCCCGCCAGATGGCGGGGTTTTTTAATAGGTGGTCACCGGCCCCACATCAGCGGCCGTAGCGAGGCTTGACTTAGTGAATATCGGCCCAAACCCGGCGTTTGGCCGAGATCGTAAAGATCACAAACACGCCAAGGAAGAAGATGGCGGCAACGCCTATCCGCTTGCGGACTTCCATTTTTGGTTCGGCCGCCCACATCAAGAACTGCACCAGATCGGCCGATACCGCATCAATCGAGGTGTCGGCCCCATCAGCATAGGTCACGTCCCCGCCATAAAGCGGCTGTGGCATCGCAATCAGGTGGCCGGAATAGGCAGCGTTGTAATACATGCCTTCGGGCACTTTGGTGCCGGCCGGCGCGTCCTGATAGCCGGTCAACAGGCTGTAGAGGTAATTAGGGCCATTTGGCCGGGCCTTGGCGATCAATGACAAATCAGGTGGCAGGGCCCCGTTATTACCAGCACGTGCGGCGTTATCATTGGCATATGGCGCCGGAATCCGGTCAGCCGCAATACCCGGACGGGTGAACATCTCGCCATCGTCGTTTGGCCCGTCTTGGACATCATATTGTGCGGCCAGAGCCTTGATCTCGTTTTCGTTGTACCCAAGATCGGCAAAGTTCCGAAACGCGATCAACTTCATTGAATGACAGCCGGCACACACTTCACGATAGACCTGTAAACCACGCTGCATGGCCGCCTTGTCAAAGGTGCCGAATGGACCGTTAAAGCTCCAGTCACGGTGTTTCAGTTCAACATCGCCTCCTGCGGCCAACGCCGGACCTGCCAGAACAGCGGCAAAAATCACTGCGATCAGACGTTTCAACATTATGCGGCCCTCCCCGATGCGCCTAGCACCGGTTCTGAAATTGATTTTGGCAAAGGTTTGGTGGTCTCGAATTTGCTCAATAGCGGCAGGATCACCAAGAAATGCAGGAAGTACCAACCGGTCGCAATCCTTGACAGAGTAACGTAAACACCTTCGGCAGGCTTGCCACCAAGATAGCCAAGAACAACCGCATCGATCAGGAAAATCCAGAAGAAGATACGGAACACCGGACGGAACCGCGCCGAACGGACTGGCGAGCGATCAAGCCAGGGCAGAATAAACAATACCGCAATCGCACCAAACATCAGCAACACACCGCCTAGCTTGTCAGGCACCGCCCGCAAGATGGCATAAAATGGCAGGAAGTACCATTCAGGCACGATATGCGCCGGGGTTTGCAGCGGGTTCGCCGGAATATAGTTGTCCGGATGCCCCATCGCGTTCGGGAAGAAGAACACAGCCATCGCAAGCAACAGCAGGAACACCGCAATACCAACCATATCCTTGATCGTGTAATAGGGATGGAACGAAATCGTATCTTGCGGCCCGCTGGCATCGATACCGATGGGGTTGTTCGACCCAAAGCGGTGCAGCGCGATAATATGAAGAACAACCACACCCGCAATCACAAACGGCAGCAGATAATGCAACGAGAAGAACCGGTTCAAGGTTGGGTTATCCACCGAAAAGCCGCCCCACAGCAACGTGACAATACTGTCACCAACCACCGGAATGGCCGAGAACAGGTTGGTGATCACGGTTGCGCCCCAAAAGCTCATCTGTCCCCACGGCAGCACATAGCCCATGAACGCGGTAGCCATCATCAGCAAAAAGATCACCACACCCAAAATCCACAGCAATTCACGCGGGGCCTTATAAGACCCATAATAGAGGCCGCGGAAGATATGAATATAGACGACGATGAAGAAGAAACTCGCCGTATTCATGTGAATATACCGGATCAGCCAGCCGTGATTAACATCACGCATGATCCGCTCAACCGACAAAAAGGCGTAATCGACATGGGCGGTGTAGCTCATCGCCAGCACAATACCGGTGATGATCATAATCCCCAGCGCCAAGCCGGCCAATACACCAAAATTCCAGAAATAATTCAGGTTTTTGGGAACCGGATAGTCGTATTTTTCATGATCGAGCATGGAAAATACCGGCAACCGATGGTCAATCCATCGCACAACCGGATTTTGAAACTTCTCAGCAGACATAGCTTATCATACCTCCAGCTTGAAATGGATTAGCCGATACGGATCACCGAGTCGGACAGGAATGTATATGGTGGTACTTCAAGATTGTTTGGGGCTGGTCCCTTGCGAATCCGCCCTGATGTATCATAGTGCGACCCGTGGCATGGGCAAAACCAGCCATCATATTCGCCCCGTACCTCGCCCGACTTCTGGCCAAGCGGCACACATCCAAGATGCGTACACACCCCAACAAGCACCAACAATTCCGGCTTTTGCGCCCGGTCCTTGTCAGCTTCGGGATCGCGCAAATCGGCCATATCGGTTGCATTGGCACGCGCTACCTCATCGGCAGTCCGGTGCCGGATGAACACCGGCTTGCCGCGCCATTTCACAGTGATTGACTGCCCTTCGGCGATTTTTGACACATCGACCTCGATATTGGCCAGCGCCAACGTGTCGGCGGCCGGGTTCATCTGGTCGATCAGCGGCCATGCAACCGCCGCGGCACCAAGGCCGGCCATTGCATAGGTACCAACCACGATAAAGTCGCGGCGGCTAGGATCTTCGGTCTTACCCGATGCCTTGGTCTTGGGTGTTTGCGATTTAGCCATATCGTTCCCTCTACAGATGTTGTCCGGACAAATGACCCGCGCCAGCGCCTGCAATTACAGTAATGTGCGGGTTGACCTTGCCGGATGGCAAAATTTCAGGTTGTTTCCTAGCATGTTCAGATGCGGTTTTCCTACCCATTTTTGCACCATTTGATGAAAATCCGGCAAATAGCGCAAAACCCTTGTTACTTTGGCTGTTCACTTGGCCCTATTGATCTGATTTTGCCTAACCCTATGGCCAGCGCACCTCTGGTGGCAGGCTCATTAAAATGGCCTCAATATTGCCGCCGGTTTTCAGCCCAAACAATGTGCCACGGTCATATAATAAATTGAATTCGACATAGCGGCCACGCCGCACCAGCTGCTGGTGGCGGTCTGCCTCGGTCCAGGGGCGTTCCATGTGGCTTTTGACAATCTCGGCATAGCCATCTTTGAATGCGGTGCCAACGTCGCGGGTAAAGGCAAAATCCTTGTCCCAGTCCCCACTGTCAAGATTGTCGTAAAAGATACCGCCGGCGCCGCGCGGCTCGTCACGATGCGGCAGATAAAAATACTCATCGCACCATTTTTTATAGGCCGGATAATAGGCAGGATCATGCTTGTCACAGGCGGTTTTCATCGCCTGATGAAACGCTGCACCAGCATCAGCATCAGGCAATAACGGTGTCAGGTCACCGCCACCCCCAAACCAGCTTTTGGTTGTCACGATAAAGCGTGTGTTCATATGCGCGGCCGGCACATGCGGGTTACGCATATGCGCCACCAACGAGATACCGGATGCCCAGAACCGGCCATCATCCTGCGCGCCGGTGATCTGTCCTTTGAAATCGTCAGAAAACATCCCGTGGACGGTCGAAATATTGACCCCGACCTTTTCAAACACACGGCCATGCATCAGGCTCATTTCGCCGCCGCCGCCGCCGTCACGCTGCCATGCTTTGCGGGCAAACCGCCCAGCGGGTCCGATCTCGGCATCGCCGGCATCCTCAATCGACTCAAAGACCGCGCAAATATCATCGCGCAAGGCACGAAACCAGTCGCTTGCAGCGGTTTTTCTCCGATCGATCGGCGCTAACGTCTCGGGCATCTGGCGGTCGCTCACAGGCTATCTAGTTCTTGTCTAATCGCCGATTAACCAGCTCAACAGGGCGGCTTTTTCAAGTCTAAATCCAGACGCTACCCATCGTGCTTCGGCGTCGCTTAACATCTGGCCCAAGCCCGGCCCATTGTCAACGCCATGCGACAATAAGTCTGCTCCGCGCAATGGATAGCAGGGCGGCTCCCAGCTAACAAGCTTATCAAGCCTGTCCCCATCCGGTGCTATGCCGTTGCGAAGCGACTGCACAACATAAAGCGCTGCCATATAGGGTTGGCACCAATAGGCGGTTTTTTGCCAAGAGGGGCCGTTCAAACCTGCCAGCGCTGTCTTATCCAAACCGACATCCAGACGCGCCAGTTCGGCCGCCTCACGCCGACCAAGCCGTAGCCGTAAAGCCAGTGTCTCGGCCGCCCCGACCGGCATCACCGCCGCCAGCAATGCGGTCCATCCAACCGTTGCAATGACCGTCTGATCCAGCGTTGCGGCGGCTATTGCCGGAGCGACGTTCAACCCTACCCCAATCGCATGCTGGTCAAGCGCTGTTTCATGCATCAAGGTGATGACGGTGGATAGTGACGGTGCTGTCATGATCTGGCGCAGTTCCTGCGCCACCCGTTCCCCTGACAAATGCTGACACAGAGCAGCATGCGCCTGCAACGCGGCCCGTGCGTCCGGGTCAATGCCACCGTGACTGAACCGGGGTAAAAAGCGACAATAGCGCAACATGCGCAACGCATCTTCTTGCACCCGCTGTGCCGCATCACCGGCAAACCGCAGGCAACTGGCACGCAAATCAGCGACACCGCCAAGCGGATCGAAAATTTGCCCAGATTCATCAAGATACATCGCATTCACGGTAAAATCACGCCGTCTGGCATCGGCGGCCCAATCGGCATTATGCGCCACCACCGCATGTCGGCCGTCGGATTCCAGATCGACCCGGGTTTGCGTCAATTCAACCTTGTCACCGCGGTCAACCACCGTCACCGTGCCAAAGGCTATACCGGTTTCAACGGTTTTTATACCCTCGGCCACCAGATGCGCCGCCACATCCCCGATCGGCAAATTGACCGCCATATCGATATCATGGACCGGCGCGCCAACCAGCCAGTCGCGCACCGCACCGCCAACAATCCGTGCCTCGCCGCCGCATGCCCGCGCCGCGGCAAAAATCCGCTTTACCAGCGGGCGCGTTGCCCAATCCGGCAAATTATTTGGCATCAAACCCGCCTTTAGTTACCGCACCATTCTGAATCCGTGCCGGTGAATAGCTGCTGTCTGGTGGCGCACTGTCCGATTCCAGCCATATCACCCCAACCGCAAAAACCACAATCGCAACAACCGCACCAAGAATATAGTTTGTTTCGACATCATCCGGCGACACGCCATCTTTTGCAGCAGCACGGCGTTGCCAGCTTTTCAGAAAGCTGGTGACCAGAATTGCCGCGCCAAGCGCGGACAAAATAATGATAATCGCCCGCATATGTCACCTTCCTTGTCGTTCATGCCACCTTTTTGGCGGCGGTGTCTGTAAGGGATTTGCAATCCTGTCCAAGCGTTGATGAAAATCATTCAAGACCCGCGCTGACAGCCCCCAAATATGATGATCACTATGCGTGACCACCCAATAATCATTGCGCCGGCCGGCGGTATGGCGTGGCACCAAACGAAAATTGTCCCGATTGGCGATATGGGCCACTGACAGTGTGAAGATCAAATCCACCTCATCAGGGTTGGCAGTCAACGACTGCAAGCCGAAATCATCATCGACAATGCCAACAACCGGCTGCACAACAAAACCAGCGGGACTCCGCACCGGGTTTAGCCCACCAGCCACCCGGACCCGTTCAGGCAGCAGGCCGATTTCTTCAAACGCCTCGCGCAACGCCGCCGCCGCCAGCCCCGGATCATCGGGTTCCAGCTTGCCACCCGGAAAGCTGATCTGGCCGGCATGATAGGGCAAATGCGCCGCCCGTTTGGTTAATATAATGCGCCATTCTTCACCGGCCTGCACCAATGGCACCAAAATCGCGGCCGGCCTTTCGCGCGCCAACCGATAGCCATCGACCATCGCGCCAGCCGCCGGCAAGGCAACATCGTCAAGCGGTGTAAGACACTCCTCAAGCCACAATCGTAAATCACCATCTGCCACACCCGCTATCGGGCAGGCGGCGATCTGGTCAGTAGCCGGCGCGTTTTTATCTATCACCTCGAAACCTCAGTCTTCCATTGCAAAAAAATGCGGGCCACTCCACACCCCAAGTTTGCCATCAGGCCCCACAGCGGCGTGCGCGGCAAGCTCGTAGTAAACCGGCCGCGACAATTTGGCCATCAATCCATCCCTGATCTCGATATAAGGCACCGCATCGCCGCGGCCGCCCGCCTGCTGCATCACCATCGGATTGTCCGGACCAAGCACCACCTCATCATCAAGACTGGTCCGAAAGGTAATCTCGGCGTCCCGGTCACCACCGGACGTCCCGATTACCATCTCACTGACAAGAAACGGCGCATCATCAACCGTAATACGGCCTTTTTCAACCGGGGTCACAAGCCAGAACCCGCCATCACCGTCGCGCATCAACACCGACGCAAACAGCTTGACCAGGGCCGGGCGACGAATTTCGTCTCCCTGATGATACCACCGGCCGTCGGAATCAATACGAATATCAAATGTCTGCGCCGCGCTCTGGTGCAGCCGGTCAAACCATTTTTTCGGATCGATCTTGTCAGCCATGCCCCTACTATAGCAAGGACCAGCATGCGGCACATCAGTTTACCACAAAGACGGCACCAAAAAAATCGGTCACGAAAAATTGGTCACAAAAAAATTCGGTCATAAGGGGCCATTTGACGATCAAAAAATCGTCTCCATAAACCTTTTGTAAATATTTGACTGCTAGCCTGTTCAGATAAGCCGGGCACTGCCCAGCGCCAACCCCAAGATGCGATAGCGAGGCAACATCAGCAGAGGCGACAAAATGCGGGCCAATATAGCCATCAATGACCGCGGTGCGGTGCTAACCGCCAATGGAACCACACCACCGCCGGGCGGCATGTTGGCCACCCGCCTAAACCGAAATTTCGCGATCACGCTTGATCGTGCGCCAACCGTCAATGCCTTGCTGACCTTGATCCGGACCTTGCGGGCAATCGACACGAATATGGAGTTGACGGGAGCCGGCATTTTCGACGGTACCAATCACACAAGGCAAACCATATGCCTGCCGCTGGCACAAATGGCATTACGGCAGCTCGAAGCGCAAAATCCGACAGCCTTCCGAAGCGATGTTGAATTTATCACCCCAAATTTGCTGACATTCGATACCTTGCCGGGGGATTTGGTGCGCCTTGCCCGCGTGCGGCCAGTGGTTGGTGATGTGCCCGCATCATTGATCAAAATTTACGGCGCCCAGATCAAAAATATGGCTCTTCTTGGTCAAAGCCTGTCGATGAAACTATGTTACATTGCGGTTCCAAAAGGGCTGTCATGGCCAAACCCGCCTCCGCTGATCACCCAGCCTTTTGATATTTGTCTCGAACCGCCTGCTAATTTATGGCTGGAAATCGTGTATGAATTGGCCTTGGCCACGCATCGCCATGTTCACCATTTTGGCACATTGGCCCTGCCAACCGGCAAATTCCACCGGTTTCACCGCCTTGTTTATCCGATCAAATCAGAAAACCATCAGGCCAACAATCACCGCATTTGCAGCACAGCTATCCTAACAGACCTACCCGACGCGGTCATTATTTGACCACTCACACCGCTATGCGCCGGTAACCATCACGCCGGTATCCTTTGATACATTACAAAAACAAAATCAAATCAATGCTAAATGGGCGTTGGATAATTTATTGACGGTTTTCGGCTACCGTTAAGCCTCTCCTAACACTTTTACCGTAAACTATGTCCGAAGACGACGGTAATCACAGGAGACGGGCATGGCACGAGCACCGGATTTTGAAAGCGAACAATCAAAGGTAACAACGATTTTACGCGCGATCGGCAATAGTAAGCGATTGCGAATTTTGAACGAGCTGTCGGATGGGCATGAACGATCCGTCTCCGAACTGGAAACGATCATTGCGACACTCAGCCAGTCAGCTCTATCCCAGCATCTTGGGCGCTTGCGGCGGGCCAATATCGTGCGAACGCGGCGCGAGTCGCAGACGATCTATTATTCGATCGAGGATCATGATGTTTTACGGATCTTGCGCCTGTTATCCCATATTTACACCGATGATCCGGCAATGCGCCGGCGCCGCCATTAAGTGATTTGTTGGGGATATGCGCCACGGCCTTCTGCCCCGAAATCCCGATTGACCGTCACTGTCTGGGAACCGCGAGCGCTTTGGCTGGATGATACCAGCTACACAAGATTATAGAGGCCAGCATGGCCAAACCGGCTGATTACACTTGCGTCAAACCAGCCACTATGCCACACGCTATCAGGGACAGGCGATGCCGCCGATCAAGATAACCGTTGCGCTCTGCCACGTCTGCCCATTGCCCGATAAGCGCCAGCATGGTGACCATGCGTATCATGTTCCGGGGTTGGCTATTATGATGCTGTTATAGATGTATATTTATTTACCCATCGCTGAAATATCGATGCATATCGGGATCATCATTGGACTTGGTGGTGGTGTCGGTTTTCTGTCAGGGCTGTTTGGAGTCGGCGGCGGGTTCTTGATGACACCGTTGCTGATTTTCTTTGGTGTGCCATCGCCGGTTGCGGTGGCGACCGAGGCCAACCAGATTGTCGCCTCATCGGTATCCGGGGTGCTGGCCCATATGCGGCGCGGCAATGTCGATTTCAAAATGGGTACTATTTTGCTGATTGGCGGGGTCATCGGCTCGTCACTCGGCGTATGGCTGTTCGCCTTTTTGCGTGAACTTGGCCAAATCGACCTGGTGATCAAACTTTGCTATGTGTTGTTTCTTGGCATTATTGGCAGCTTGATGCTGACCGAAAGCGTGCGGGCGATTCTGCGGACCCGGCGCCCCGGCGCGCGGCGCGTCAAACTGCATCAACATAACTGGATGCACGGCTTGCCGTTCAAGATGCGGTTCCGGCGCTCAAAGCTCTATATCAGCGCGCTATTGCCGTTGGCGATTGGCGCCTTTGTTGGCATTCTGTCGGCGATCATGGGGGTTGGTGGTGGCTTTATTATGGTGCCGGCGATGATTTATCTTCTTGGCATGCCAACCTCGGTCGTGGTGGGCACATCGCTGTTCCAGATTATTTTCGTGACCGCCAACGTGACCTTTTTGCAGTCCGTTCAGACCCAGACGGTCGATTTCATGCTGGCGGGCCTGCTGCTTTTCGGGGGGGTGATTGGCGCCCAGTTTGGCACCCGCGCCGGCGCATTATTGCGCGGTGAACAGCTCCGCGGCTTGCTGGCCATCTTGGTGTTGCTGGTGTGTGTCAAGCTTGGCTACGACCTGGCGGTGCGACCCGATGATCTGTTTTCGGTGGAGCTGCTGAAATGACCCGTCTTTTCGGCCTTATCATCAGCCTAATCGCAGCATCGGTCCTGACTACGGTGCCGAGCGCGGCATCAAGTCGTCTGGTGGCTGACCTGTCGAACAAGAGCATCGCCATAACCACCGGGTTCCACGGGACCGAATTATTGCTTTTTGGTGCTGTCGATGGCCGAGCCGGCGATGATATTATCGTTATCGTCACCGGCCCCCCCACCGATATTGCACAGCGCCGCAAAGACAATCGCGCCGGAATCTGGGTCAATGTTGAAACCAACATCTGGAAACAGGCCCCAAGCTTTTACAATATTCTGGCGACCCGTCCTCTCGATAAAATCGCCTCAATCGAGATGAGAAAACAGCTTGGCATCGGGCCGGCCAATCTTGGGCTGACCCTGTTACCGGAAGGCGGCACAGGCCTAGCGATCGACGGGAACCGATTTATCGAGGCGTTGGCTGGCAACATGGGCAGCATCCATCTATGGCCGGCGCAAACCGGCACGGTTAGCCTGGCGCAGGACGCGTTGTTTCGAACGACGCTTGATTTGCCAGCGAATATTGTGACCGGCGACTATGACATTCGGGTCCTTCACTTTCGGGATGGCATGGCGATCAGCGAGGACCGCACCCGCCTCAACATCGAAAAAGGCGGCCTTACCGCGGATATCTATAATCTGGCGCATGACTATTCGGCACTTTATGGTATCTTTGCGATAGCTTTTGCTGTTGCCGCGGGTTGGCTTGCCGCGGCCGCATTCCGCCGCAACTGATCTTCATACCCCCCTAGCCGGAGATGTCTTTACTATGGCCAAGACAAAAGCAAATAAGAAAGTCCCGGTCTTTCTTGTTGTCGTTGATGACAGCGAAGAAATGCATCAGGCATTGCAATTTGCCTGCCGTCGGGCCGAAAGTGTTGGTGGCCGTGTCGCATTGATGTATTGCATCGCGCCGGCTGAATTTGAATATTGGGCCGGCGTTGGTCAATTGATGCGCGAGGAAGCCCGCGAGGAGGCTGAGGCAAAAATGCGGATTCATGCCGATTACGCCCAACAGCTGATCAACAGCACGCCGGTGCTTTATGTCCGTGAAGGGGATATAAGGGAAGAACTGCTTGGCTTGATTGATGAAGAACCCGATATCAGCCTGTTGGTTCTGGGAGCCGACACAAAATCAGAATCCCCCGGTCCGATCATCAGTTTTTTGATGGGTCGTGGGGCATCACGTTGCCGGGTGCCGATTACCGTGGTACCAGGGAATTTGACCGACGCGCAATTGGACACATTATTTTAGGTAGCGTTTGCTTTATCAAAAGGTATGGCTATGAATTCTTTGTTGAAACATGTTTTGGGAATAGGGTTATTGATGATGAGTGAGACATCCGCCGCCAGCGCTGCCAGCAGCATTCTGTTTGAAACCTCGCAAGGGCAGGTTGAAGTAAAATTATTGCCTGACATTGCCCCCAACCATGTGGCGCGAATCTCGCAGCTTGTGTCTGAAGGCTTTTACGACGGTATTGTGTTTCACCGGGTCATTCCCGGTTTTATGGCACAGTCTGGCGATCCAACCGGCACCGGTATGGGCGGGTCTGGCGTTAAACTGGATGCCGAATTCAGCGATTATGAATATCGCTATGGTACGGTTGGTATGGCACGGTCGATGAGTCCGAACAGCGCCGACAGTCAGTTCTTCATCTGTTTTGACGGCTGCAGTCACCTGACCGGCCAATATACGGTGTGGGGGCAGGTCGAAAATGGCATGGATGCGGTTGAAAAACTGGCTGCAGGCGAACCGCCGGCCACGCCTGACCAGATCATTTCAGCCAAACTGATCGACTGATCCTGATCGCACCAGCAGAACGGTCAGACATGGGGTGACGGTACCCGTCCAACACGCTGGCGGGTGCTGAAATACACCGCAATCCCGGCCCAGATAAAGCCAAACGCCCACAGGTCGCGCAGCAAAAATAATTCACCGAACAGCAGAACCCCCAACAGCAATTGCATAGTGGGGTTGCTGTAAAAAATCAGGCTTGCCATGGTCATGCTAAGATCACGATTGCCGGCGTGAAACAGGATCAGCGGCACAACGGTGATGACGCCGGCGGTGATCGCCAAGAAAAGATTGCCAGCCCCACCGCCAAAAAACAGCGGTATATCCTTGGCAAGCATCCAGCCAAAAAATGCGATCACCAACGGTGCCAGTACGATGGTCTCGACAAACAACCCTTGTGTCGGGTCCTGCCCCATGCGTTTGCGAAGCACCGCATAGACCGAAAAGCTGCCCGCCAACATCAACGATATCCATGGCACACCGTGGATCATCGCCGCTTTTGTCAACACCCCGACAAACACCAACCCAATCGCCGTCCACGCCCAGCGGTCAAGCCGTTCGCCAAGCAAAATCATCCCCAATAGCACGGTGCATAACGGGTAAATGAAATAGCCAAGGGCCACGGCCACCACCTGCTCGGATTGTACCGCATAGACATAAATGCCCCAATTCAATGTCAAAAATATCGTCGTAACCAAAAATTGTCCGGCAATGCGTGGTGTTGTCAGCATCGTGCGAACCGCACCCAAGTGGCGACGGGCCGCACAAATACCCCATAACAGCACGACCGACCAGAAGGCCCGTTGGGCGACTATTTCATAGGGGTCGGCCGCATCGACAAATTTGATATAAAGCGGCACAAGGCCCCATAAAATGCCGGCGCTCAGCGCAAAAATAATGCCACGGACCGGCATGCTTGCCCCCTGTTAACGATAGCTGCTCTGCCAGTGCCATTGCTGGCAAATACCAAGATCGTCTGACGTGCAAAAAGCCAAATTATCAGAAACAAGTCCGTCACATCAGGCCAATAATGCCCTATTTTTGGCCGTAAAACCCAAAAGCATCATTTATAATTTGACTTTATATATTGCTGTTCCCATATGTAACAAGCCGAAGGGCTTTATGAGACTGGAATCCAACCGTAGGTTCAAGGCTGCATAGAAGTCATACTCACAGATAATGCGCCGCGATCCCCGGCAGATCAAGGCTGAAGTTGGAGACTAGATTAAATGGCACAGGGTACCGTAAAATGGTTCAACACCCAAAAAGGCTACGGGTTCATCAACCCGGATGAAGCAGGCAACGATGTATTCGTACACATCACTGCTGTCCAAAATTCAGGGCTGAATGGCCTTAATGAAGGGCAAAAAGTAACATATGAACTGGAAGAACAGCGCAACGGGAAAATGGCGGCGGTCAGCCTCGCCATCGTTGACTAATATACCCTATGTCATGCTGACAGCCTGCCAGCCGTATGGCACCGGGCAAGATGCTGGCCCATTTCATTAAAAGATGCCAAGGCCGTCCAGCATGGGCGGCCTTTTTCACTTTAGGGTACGAACTCACTTTATGGCACGAACTCACTTTCGGGGATGCTGGCTGGCTAGTGGGACGCTGGTTCGACAGGTGGTCCGCCGTGTGGATCATGGATTCGATAACGCACCAGCAAATAATGCAAAACCCCACTCCAGATCGGTGACAGGAACAGGCTGGCGGCAATCACCGCAAACAGGAAATCTACCTCACCGCCAACAAAAATACCCGATGCCACACCACTGGCCACAAGAATAAAGCTGAATTCGCCAATCTGCGGTGTAATCAAAGACGACACCAGTGCCCGGCCAACCGGCACGCCGCATCCATATAGCAGGCCCCAGCCAAGCAATGTCTTGCCTAACAATACAGCCACCGTCACGCCGGCCACCATTGCCGGATGCGCCATCACATAGCCAAGATCAGCCAGCAAACCGACAGATACAAAGAACACCACCAACAGCAGCGATTGCAAGGGCTGCGTGGCCTCAAGAACCGGCTTTCGTAAAGTGGTATGGCTAAGGGCAAGCCCGGCACAAAACACACCAAATACCGGCGACATGCCGGCATAGCCGCCAAGGCTTGCCGCAAGACAGCAAACACCGACACCAAACAGCACCGCCAGTTCATTATTATCCTCTAGCAGCCAGACCAGCGGCAATCTTAGGCGCGCCGTACGGGCGATCCATAACAGCAGCCCGGTCAAAATCAACAGCGCCACCGTCATCCGGAATAAAAGCCAGGGCCAAGATTGCACAATGTCTATGCCCGATTCGGCAAACACCAACATCGGCACGACAAGGATATCCTGGGCAACAAGCACCCCAACAGTCAGCTGGCCAGCATGGGTCCGTAACAGACCAAAACCATGCAGCACCAGTAGCGCCAACGCCGTTGATGACAATGTCAGAACAAAGCCGGCAAGAATAATCTGTGGCAACGTCCAGCCAAGATAATTGCTAACCAAAGCCGCCAGCCCGATACAGCATAATGTCTGGCCCACGCTGGCTATCATCGACGGGCGCACCACAATCAAGAACTCCCGCACCGACAATTGCATGCCGATAATGTAAAGCAGCATGATCACGCCAAGCTCGGCCAATGTCGATAAATTGTCGGAATAATCGACCAGTGCCAGCCCCGACGGGCCAAGCGCCAGCCCGGCCCCAATATAGCCAACAAGCGGCGGTTGCCGCAGCAAACGCAAAATCAGCCCAGCGGCGACCGCACTCAACAACAATAATGTTGTGACCAGCAATTCATCTTCATGCCCGTGCATAGACCTAAGGTTAGGGGCATTCATATTTCAGTGAAATGTGGTGCAAAGGATAAATCACCGCGCATTTGGCCTACAAGACTGGTCCGATCGATCTGTTCAGGATCCAATTGACGTACCGGCATCATCATAAAGGGGCGACAGGATCACCCCCGCCAGCTAGCGGCTGTCTAACAAAAGGGCAAATCTACAATAGTCGCGTGCCGCACCCCGTCATTGGTGATCACGTCAACCCCGGTACCAGCCTCTATGGCTGCAACCAAAACCATAGCCACCGCGATATTACTGCCAATACGCGGCGAATAGGCGGCAGCGCTGACAAAGCCTGCATCAGCGCCATTGAACAACACATCATAGCGATTTTCACTTGGCCGTTCAAACGCCGGACCGTCAATTTTCAACCCGACAAAGCGGCGCCTGACACCGGCCTCTTTTAACGCTATCAGCGCTTTTTTGCCGATGAACTCGACAGGTTGGGTTAGATCAATAAAGCGGCCAAGCCCCATTTCAAACGGCGTTGTGAAAACGTCAGTATCGGCACCATAGGAGATCAGGCCACTTTCCACCCGTTCGATATAATTGGGGCTGCCGGGGCCAATGCCAAACGGTGCCCCCGCCGCCGCGACGATATTCCACAGATCCGTTCCCCGGCGGCCATCGCGAAGGTAAAGCTCAAACCCGCCTTGCTTGGACCAGCCTGACCGCGCTACCACCAACGGTATCCGGTCAATTTCGGTTTGCCGAAATCCGAAATAGCGCAAATCACGCACCCAATCGCCAAATAGCGCGGCAACCACCTCAACGGCTTTTGGCCCCTGCACCGCCAACGGCGATACATCGGGCTCGAACACGGTAACATCGAGCCCCAACGTTCCGGCCACCGCACTGGCCCATAGGCCGATATCACTATCGGCGATTGACAGCCAGATCTCATCGTCATCAATGTGCAGCAAAACCGGATCATTGATCAAATAACCTTGATAGTTACAGATCGGCACATATTTGCCCTGTCCTATTTGCAATCCATCAAGATTACGCGGGGTCAATATGCGGGCCAGCGCTAACGCGTCCGGCCCCTTTAGCGCCACCTGCCGTTCGACCGCGACATCCCACATCGCAACGCCATTGACAAGCCGGTCATATTCGGCCACCGGATCACCGTAACTGGTGGGCATATACATATGATTGTAAACACTCGCTGCGGCGAGACCGGCCTTGGAACACGCCTCAAAAAACGGGCTTTTACGTACCCGCGCGCCAAGCGAAAGCTGAAGTGACATTTACGGCCTCACCACCTGAAACAACCACTTCGATAGGGCGGAGTGTCGCACAAGTTAACCAGCAAAATATTCCAGTTGCGGCATTTTATTTCCGCATTTTTACCGAAATGTCGATGAACGGTAAAAATCGTCCATCGCACAGATCAACCGGTTCACCGCATCAGACCCGACATCAAGATGCGTGACCAGCCGAATAACCGCCTGACCACCACCCAACAAAATGCCGTTCGCCGCCAAATGCTGGCGCAACGGATCGGCTGATCCGGCCGGCACCTGCATGAACACCATATTTGTTTCCACGCTTTTCGGATCGACGGTGATCGCGGGAATTTTGCAAAGCTTGGCCGCCAACTGCCGGGCCAAGTCATGATCATCGGCCAACCGGTCAATATGATGATCGAGGGCAAAAAGACCGGCCGCGGCAAGTATCCCGGCTTGGCGCATGCCGCCGCCAAGCATTTTGCGGAGTCGCCGCGCTTGCCGGATAAAGGATACCGGCCCGACAAGGACCGATCCAGCCGGCGCCCCAAGCCCTTTCGACAAACACAACGACACGCTATCGACCGACGAAACCAATGCGGCTGGCGGCACCGCAAGCCGCACCGCCGCATTCATCAGACGGGCGCCATCAAGATGCACCACCAGTCCGCTGGCACGACCCGCTGTGGCAAGCCGGTTGATAGCAGCGCCATCATGCACATATCCATTAACGGTGTTTTCAAGACAAAGTAGATGCGTGATAGGGCAATGCAGATCATCCGGTTTGACCGCGGTCAAGACCCGGTCTGGGTTCAACGCACCGCGATCATCGGTCGGCACTGCCTCGATCATCACACCACCAAGAACTGATGCGCCGCCGGCCTCATGCCGGTAAATGTGGTATTTGTCGCCGACCAGCAACTCGTGCCCGCGCTGGCAATGGGTCAGCACCGCTACCAGATTTGACTGGGTCCCGCTGGCAACAAACAACCCAGCTTCCTTGCCAAGCATTGCCGCCACGCGTGATTCGAGGGCATTGACCGTCGGATCGTCACCATAGACGTCATCGCCAACCGCCGCCGCCGCCATCGCCGCCCGCATCGCTGGGGTTGGTCGGGTAACCGTATCACTGCGAAAATCGGCTGGCATCGGCCCTGATCCTGGCGTTGTGTCATCA
>JAYOFA010000027.1:19157-24165 GCA_038116935.1 Puniceispirillum sp. (SeqCode)
CAGACCTTGTGTCATCAGCAGACCTTGTGTCATCAGCAGACCTTGTGTCATCAGCAGACAGGGGGTCAATGCCGGCAAGGTTATAGGTCATCACTTATCTCCCGCGACAAATGCTTTTAGATCAAAAACTGGATCGGCAAGCTTGTCCAGATCGGGTGAAAGACCGCGATCGAGGCACGTCTTCCCAAGCATATAGCCAGCAGGATCACGCACCGCCTCGACCGCCATCAGGCGTTTGTCATCAAAACTCCAGACCGAGAACCCCCCGTCACGCTTGCCAGGGCGGACAATATAGCGGCTTGATGCCGACGGCGGCGGTACAAGTCCTGCCGATTGCAAGCGCACCTCAAATTGTTCCGACCAAAACCACGGGGCGGTAACCGGCGGTGGATCGATACCGCAAATCGTCGCGGCGACAATGGCCGCCCCAGATTGGGCATTATCTACCGATTCAATTCGCACCGCGCGGTCATTGCGGCGCGCCGCATCACCGATAGCATAGATATGCGGCACCGATGTCCGCATCCGCGCATCGACCACGATACCGTTATCGACATCAACTCCCGCTTCCACGGCAAGACCGGTATCCGGAACAACCCCGATTCCAACCAACAGTAAATCGCCAGCAATCACCGTTCCATTGCCAAAATCAACCCCGGTAAAATCGCCCGCTTGTGACGTGATCTTCACCTGTTGCTGGCCGGTATGAATATGAACACCGTAGCTTTGCTGCAAGGTGGCGAAAAAATCAGACATCTGCGGACTGGCGACACGGGCAAGCAAGCGCGGTGCCATTTCAATGACATGAACCGTGATCCCGGCCTTGGCCATGCTGGCGGCAGCCTCTAATCCGATATAGCCGCCGCCGATAACGATCGCCGTACCGCTGGTCGCCATCGCCGCCCGCAACTGCCTGGCATGCGTCGGGTCGCGCAAAACAAAAACCCGATCAAGACCGTGCGCCGCCGCAAGCTGGCGCGGCACCGCGCCGGTGGCAAGAATCAGGTTGTCATAGCCCCATTCGCGCCGGTCATCGAGCCGGACAGTCTGACCGGCTGCATCGATGTGCGTCACCGCATGGCCATCGATCAAGGTAACATCCTGTGCGGCAAACCACTCATCGCGCCGTAGCCGGAATTTTGACTCATCTTGATCGGTATTTTGCAAAAACGCCTTGGATAAAGGCGGTCGCTCAAGCGGTCGACCAGCCAAGCGGTCAAGGATGACGATACGGCCAGCATAGCCAGCGCCACGCAATTGTTCGGCCGCCGCCACGCCGGCATGACTGGCGCCGATGATCACCGTCTGCGGCCGGGTTGTGCCCTGTTCATTCATAGCGCCAGTTCCTTTGACTTGCTTTATTGTTACAACGCTTTGGCAGATCGCCGGCGCATCAGATCCGGTAATTCGTCAATGCGGGCAATCACCTCATCGGCGCCAATATCCTGATGTGGCCGCAAATCAAACCCGTCAGCGACTGCGATAAATCCTCCCGCATGCGCTGCCTTGGCGGCGCCATAATCGGCCATGGTATCGCCCACCATCACCGCATCGGCCGGTGTGACCCCGGCAATGTGGCAACATTGCAAAAACCCGTCACCAGCAGGTTTTGCGCCAAACCCGCTATCGGCCCCAATCACAGCGCAAAACAGCCCATGCACATCCAGATCATCAAGACTGTTGCGCGCGCTGGATTCATTGTCATTGGTCAACACCGCCAGCGCATAACCGGCGTCATAAAGGGCGCGCAGCGGCGTGACGACATCACCCTTGGACACAGTATTTTGCCGCCCATGCCGCGCAACAAGGGCCTGCACATCATGCCGGTATTGTTGATCTTGATCCAACCGGATCATATGGTCCGGCAACATCGCCTGCCAGCAATCGCGCATCTCGGCAAAACTGCCGGCCGCAAAAATACCGCGCGAGTCAATCGTTCCGGTGGCCTCGTCAACGCCAATCGCTGTCAGCAATTCGGTACCGCTGATATCGCCAGCCCAATCAGCCGGGATACGGCTTGCGGTATAATGCGCCACCGCACAGGCCACCGGCAACCATGTTGCCTCCAGATCAAGGATTACCCCATCCTTGTCAAACACTATCAGTTTTGTCATGCCCGACCCGTCTTGCCGGCTGGCCTGCCGGTCTTGGTTATCAAATGCCCCCTGCCTTATGTAGCAAAATCACACCGCAGAACAAAGCCAAAGCCATCCCATCAGACAATCCTGCTAGCCATCGGCCGCTTCTTGCCCAACGACAAACCCCCGGCCGCCAAGCCGCCCATAGACCGCAACAATATGGCCAGTGGCGCACAGGCGAGCGGCAAGGCGCTGGCCATGCGTCAATGCAGCGGCGACCTCGTCATCCGAAAGGCGCCCCACATCAACTGTCACCAGCCTGTCGCCAAGGTCACTGTCCGGGTCGATCTCGGACGCCGGTGCCCGCTTTACCTGACCCGACTCAACCGTGACCGCATTCGCAATCAGCGTCGCCGCCACATCGGCGGTTGCCGCATTCGCCGCCAGCACCGTCACCGAATCGGCAATGCCGCATGACAGGCTGCGGCCACGCCATCCGCTTGTTGCGACCCCGCCAACACCATTGGCACGGGTAAGACGAATCTGGCCATGGACCGGCAATGTAACCGGCTGCCCCGCGTGACCAGATTGCATGAAATCGCTGTAACGCACGTCCCGATCATCGGCAACCCCAATGTCAAAGCACGCATCCGGACCAAGAGTGAGCGCAATATCGCCTCCATTATTGACATAGGCGCGCTGCAATCCGGGGCCGGCCGCCGCGGTCATCGCGGCAAGCACATGGTCGGCGACCGAACCGGCCACCGCTGCCATCGCGGTGATAAAGGGGGCAGGTGCCGGGCCAGACAAAAACGGCATCACCGCAGCCTGCATAAGGGCCGCCACCGGCCCCTTTAATACAGGTATATCCGGGCTGGCAGGCTGGCGCAAATGCGGCAAGTCGGCCACCAGTTGCGGCAATAAGTCGGCAAAACAGTCGGCCGCTGCGGCAAAGGCGGCACCACCCTTGTCAGTCGCCCCGTCAGCGCCAATAATCAGATCGATCGGGCCATGCTGCAAATGCAGCCGCTGGCCAGCGATCCATGCTGCCGTCGCACCCGACGCCATGGTCACAGCATCACCGGTGCGCACCGGCAGATTGGGCGACATGATAGGAACCGGCATGGTGCCGGTAGCGTTGAATATCGGCCCGTTCAGCGACACCCGTCAGCTCTCAAATGGCCACGGATTTTGCGCCTTTTGTCCGACCCGCCTTTTGCCAGCCAGCTTGTGATCATTTTGGCGTCCCACCTGTCCGGCCAACACATCTTCAATTGTCTGCACATGACTCATATGGCCGCCAAGCGCCAGATAGTCGCTTTGCCGCATGGTGAATTCGATTGGCGCCACCAGCGCCGGCGTTGGCACATAGCCAAACGCATTGTCCGGCATTGTCGTTACATCCACCATCAAGGTGATGCCACCACCGGGCCAAATATAGACCGGCGCGCCGCCGCAGGTCACTTTTGTCAGTGCGTCTTTGACCGACCGCGTCAAAAGAACCGGGTTTTCGGTCACCCCGGCGCGCAGTGATCCGCCGGCCCCGCCCATAAAGGCCACCGAGGTCAGTGCCGGTTCGCAATTTTCGTCAATGCGCCGAATTGACGCTTGCAGCCGGTCCGGCATCGGCCGTTCGATCGGTGTCAATGCCTCATCCAATTCGTAATAGGCAAATTGCTCACCGGTCGTCGACACCATCAACAGCGTTTGGCCTGGCGTGGCGATTTTCGGGTCAAACGGGCCTAAAATAGCCAACGGATCCGTCAAATTTGTGCCGCCCCATCCGGTGCCGGGTTCGGCCACCTGAAAATACCGCCCCGGCGTCGACCGCCGGCCAATGACCTTGATACCGCTTGCCGGCCAGTCAAGCACCTTGCCGGCCTGATGCTCGGACATCACGCCGGTAATGTGATCATCGACCACCACCACCTCGTCAACAAGCCCCTGCCATTGCGCCGCGAACATACCGATTGTTGCCGACCCACAGCCAACCCGCATTCGTTCCTCGCGCGTGCCGTTGATGATCGGCGGCTGACCCGCCTGTAGGGTCAGGCTGGACCCGTCATCGACCTGCATCTCTACCGACGCCCCATTACACAAAGCCAGCAATGTTGCACAGGTGACCCGGCCTTCTTTCTTAACGCCGCCGGTCAGATGATTAACCCCGCCAAGCGACAGCATTTGCGACCCATATTCGCCGGTTGTGACATGGCCGACAGGCTCGCCATCAACCCGCACCACAGCCCGTTCCGGCCCGATATGCCGATCAGTGTCAATTTTTACCTTGGCACCGCAATAGCTAAAAATGCCCTCAGACACCACGGTGACCATATCGACACCATCGACCACACTCGACACGATAAACGGCGCTGGTTTGTAATCAGGATAGGTGGTACCAGCACCAACCGCGGTCACAAAGGCATCCTGCGGCGCAATCAGATCACCGTTCCACGGTTCATCCGGGTCAAGAAACGGCACCAATTCGCCACCGGCATCGACCCGGCGTTGCATCACGACCAACGGGTCCAGCCGGACCAGCTGGCCCTGCTCATTCGCATAGCGATCACAGGCGCCCGACTTGCCATCGGCGATATAGCACATCACCGGACAGGCATCGCACCGGATTTTCTGGTCAACGCGCTGATCACGGCGGCTGGTTTCAGTCATGCGGGCCTCGTCTGTTTTACCGCAGCAATCGCCGCCGCGACCTTGTCCGGGGTTGCTGGCAGATGCTGGATAGAGGCCCCCGTTGCGTGCCGGATAGCGTTCAAAATAGCCGGTGCTGTCGGAATCAATACATGTTCGCCAAGCCCTTTGGCCCCATAAGGGCCTTCTGCATCGGCGACCTCGATGATCACATGCTCAAATACCGGCACATCGCCGATTGTCGGGATCAGATAATCATGCAGGTTTTCGGTGCGTCCGGGCTG
>JAYOFA010000028.1:0-23956 GCA_038116935.1 Puniceispirillum sp. (SeqCode)
CGGTTACAATCATGTGGTTCAAGCGTGACCTGCGGCTTTTTGATCAGGCGCCGCTGGCGGCGGCTTTGCAATCCGGCAGGCCGGTGATCCCGCTTTATATTGTCGAGCCCGATTATTGGTGCCAACCATTTGCGGCGCGTCGGCATTGGCATTTCATTCATGATTGCCTGACCGAATTACGCGCCGATTGTGCCGCCCTTGGCCAGCCTTTGGTGGTGCGGATCGGTGATGCTATCGCGGTGTTGCAAAAACTGGCCCAGAGCTATCACATCACCGCCATTCACGCGCATGAGGAAACCGGCAATGGCTGGACCTATGACCGCGATGTTGGTGTGCAGGGCTGGTGCCGGCAACAGGGCATTGCGTTTCATGAATGGCCGGCCAATGGGGTGGTGCGGCGCTTGCCAAGCCGTGACCAATGGGCACACCAGCGCAACGCCCGCATGGCCGCCGCGCTTATCGCCAAACCAACGCATCTGCTGCCGGTGATCGGCCTTGATCCGGGGGAAATTCCGGCCAAGGATTCGCCGCTTTTCGGGGCTGCCGTGCCCAGCATCACCCAGCCCGGCATCACCCAGCCCGGCGGACGGCGTGCCGGGGTGGCCAGCCTGACACATTTCCTGACTAAAAGCGGCGCCCGCTATATTTACAGCCTGTCAGCCCCCGGACCGGCCGAACAGCATTGCTCACGGTTGTCACCGCATCTTGCTTGGGGCAGCCTGTCGGTGCGTGAGGTGGTCAAAGCCACCGCCGCCCGCCGGGCCCAGCTTGATGCAGACTTGTGCCCTGACGAACATCAGGTCTGGGCCCGCAATCTGTCGGCGTTCCAGTCGCGTCTGTCATGGCGCTGTCATTTCGTGCAAAAGATTGAAGACCGGCCGGCAATTGAGTTTCGGTGCATGCATAAGGGGTGTGAAGCGATGCGCCCGCGCGACGCAGACCCGCATCTCTATCAGGCCTGGGCCGATGGCCGCACCGGCTATCCGTTTATTGATGCATGCATGCGGGCGCTGGTGCATGAAGGCTGGCTGACCTTTCGGATGCGGGCGATGCTGGTCAGTTTTGCCAGCTACCACCTATGGCTTGACTGGCGGCAGACCGGGCACCATCTGGCACGGCAATTCACCGACTATGAACCTGGCATTCATTACAGCCAATTACAGATGCAGTCCGGCGTGACCGGGATCAACAGCCTGCGGATCTATAATCCGGTCAAACAATCACTTGACCATGATCCTGACGGCGTGTTTATCCGGCGTTGGGTGCCTGAACTTGCGGCGGTGCCAACAAGCTGGATTCATCAGCCATGGACGATGGATGCGGGTTTGCAACAGGGCGCCGGCTGCCGGATTGGCCATGACTATCCGGCGCCGATCGTTGACCATCAACAGGCGGTACGGGCGGCACGGGCGGCGGTGGCGGCAATCCGCAAGACCGACGGGTTCCGGGCCGAGGCCGGCCGCGTCTATCAGCAGCTTGGTAGCCGCAAACGTCAGGCGCCCCGCCGCAAAATTGGCGCGCGGCGACCAGCCAAGCCGCAATCGCAATTACCGCTTTTCTAGCAGGGCCCGGCGCCGGCTGTTGTGACCACCGCCGCGGCCTTTATGCTGTCGCTTGTTAGGCGTGGGTCGCCGCAAGCGCCTGTTCGATATCGGCGATGATATCGTCATAATGTTCGATACCGATCGACAGCCGCACATACCCTGGTGTGACCCCGGCTTTAAGCTGGTCTTCGGCCGACAGTTGCGAATGGGTCGTTGATGCCGGATGGATTGCCAAACTGCGGGCGTCACCAATATTGGCGACATGATAGATCATCTGCAAACTATCGATGAATTTCCGGCCAGCTGCCTCGCCGCCTTTCAGTTCAATACCGACAATCGGCCCGTAACCGGTTTGCAAATATTTGTCGGCTTTGGCCTTTTCAGCGCCGCTAAAAAGCCCCGGATAAATGACCGATTCGATATCGGCGTGGGTGCTTAAATGCGCCGCCACACGGCTGGCATTGTCCTGATGCACGCGATAGCGCAACGGCAAAGTCTCAAGGCCTTGGATCAGCTGAAACGCGTTGGCTGGCGAAATCGCCGCGCCAAGATCGCGAAGCAGGACCACCCGTGCCCGAATAGCATAAGCGATCGGCGCGCCCAACGCCTCGGGGACAAGGCTGCCCCAGACCGCACCGTGATAGCTTGGGTCAGGTGTATTGAACAGCGGCTGGCGTGCCGGGTTGCGGGTCCATTCAAACTGCCCACTATCGATGATAATGCCGCCAATCGAGGTGCCATGACCGCCAATATATTTGGTCAGGGAATGCACCACGATGCTGGCACCATGGTCGATTGGCCGGCAGGTGATTGGTGCGGTGGTATTGTCAACCACCAGCGGAATATCAAGGCTTTTGCCAATTGCCGCCACTTCGGCAAGCGGAAACAGACTCAATTTCGGGTTGGGCAGCGTTTCGGCAAAATAGGCCCGGGTTTTATCGTCGGTCAAGGCGCGGAAACTCTCAGGATTGTCGGCGTCGGCAAACCGGACCTCGATTCCCAGCTGCTTGAAGGTATTGGCAAACAGGTTCCATGTACCGCCATAAAGATGCGGTGATGACACAATATTGTCGCCGGCGCTGCACAGATTTTGCAGGCTTAACGCCACCGCCGATGACCCTGACGCTACCGCCAGCGCTGCCATCCCGCCCTCAAGGGCGGCCAGTCGTTCTTCCAAGACCGCATTGGTCGGGTTCATAATGCGCGTATAGATATTGCCAAGCTCGCGGAGGCCGAACAGATTGCCAGCATGTTCGGTGCTGTTGAACTGGTAGCTGGTGGTTTGATAGATCGGTACCGCCACCGCATTAGTGGCGCTGTCGCTGCGGTAGCTGCCGCCATGCAACACGATGGTTTCTGGATGTCGCGACGATGTGGTCATGATGCTGTACCTTTCAGTAACTTTCGAGTTGGCCTAGATTTACAAAATTATTCTTGAATTTGGACTAAAAATTAGCAAGAAAGCAAAATATTTCCTCTTACCTTGAATGTGCGCAAAACACTTAACGCCACCGCGGTGGTGGCGCATAAAGCTTTGCATTAAGACAGGGGCGTGTGGCCAAGACATGCGGCCAAGACATGCGGCCAAGTCGGATGGATCAGCGGTCAGTTTTGGCATTGCCGGTATAGGGGATGGTCTTGTCGACAAGGTCCCATATGGTGCGGCCGGTCGGGCTTTGCTGTTCTTCCATCACATGCGCGACAAGACCGGCGGCCCGCGATATCACTGCAAAGCCGCGCATAATGCCAACCGGAATACCGGCGCCCATCAACACCGCCGCGGTCGCGCCTGTCGCGTTGATTGTCAGATGTTTTCCATAGGCCTTGTCAACAGCGCGCCCCAATATCTGGATCATAGCGATCGGCGATTGATCGATATCGTCATGGGCGGCGGCGATGGCAAATAATTTTGGGGTGCGCGGGTCATCAGGGCGGTGAAGATGGTGCCCAAAACCGGGCATATATGTGCCGGCAGCGCGATACCGCTGGACGATGGTTGCGGCGGCATGCTCGGCCCCGTCCGGGCTGGCCTTTATTTCGGCAAGCAAGGTGGCGGCATTTTCCATGGTGCCGATAAATTGGCTGGCCACATTCAGCAGCCCGGCGGCGACCGCCGCCTGCATGGCCTCTGGAGCTGATAGATATGTCAGGCGGGTGCTGATGGCGCTCGGGGTAAAGCCATGTTCCATCAAGGTGACCAAAACCGCGTCAAGGATCGCGGTCTGGCCAGGGCTCGGTGCGGTGCCGATAATGTGATAGAACATCGCATCGGTGAAGGTCATTTTCCCCATCACATCATCGACCAAATTCATGTCGCGCAGGAACAGCGCGTCAAGCCGGTGTGTTGATAGTTTGGTTTCGGCCATCGGTGAGTCTCCGTTTGTGTGTGGGGCGTTACAGCCCTGGTTCGATCTGCATCAACAGGCCGGCAAACATCCGGCCGCGCATCGCAAGGCTGTCAATGTCGATATGTTCTTCAAGCGTGTGATATTTGTCACCGGCAACGCCAAGCCCGTCTAGGGTTGGCACCCCCATCGCGCCGGTAAAATTGCCATCACTGCCGCCGCCTGAACTTTCATGCCGGAAAGGCTGGCCAAGGGCTGTGGCGAGTGATTCGGCAAGCGCGACAAGTTTCAGTGTCGCGGCATTAGCTGTCCAGACCGGTCGTGTCACGCCAACCTCAACGCGTGTCGCTACCTCGGCATCTGGATCATTCAAGGCCAGCATTTTCTTGATACCCGCATCAAGGTCTTGCTGTTCTTTGGCCATTGACAGCACCTCGGCATTGGCTTCAGAGGACACGCAATTGACCCATTGGCCGGCCTTTACAACGCCAACCGAAAAGGTGCAGTCGTCAGTGGTCAGCGCTTCAATGGCAATAATATTGTCGGCCATTTTACGAATCGCCGACCGTCCCTCAGCAAGGCGCAAGCCGGCATGGCTTGGTCGGCCATGGGTGGTGACATGATAGCGCGCGACCGCATAGCGCCCGGATGTAACGCCATTGCCTTTACGGGCTGGCTCTGGCACCAGAACGGCGGCGGCGCGACGGGCCTCGGCCTCGATCAACTGGCGGGTATAGGGTGATCCAATCTCTTCATCGGCGGTGAATAGCACGGTAAGTGGCAACGGTGTTGTGGCGCCGATGCGCTGTATTTGCCGGATTGCTTCAAGCGCTAGATAATTACCACCTTTCATATCACAAATGCCAGGGCCATAGCAGCGGTTGCCATCGCGCTGGAATGGCAATTGATCCAGCGTGCCAAGCGGATGGACGGTATCCATATGGCCAAGGATCAAAATGCCGGGTTGGTCAGCATGCGGGTGGGCAAAGCGGGCGCGGATACAATCACCGGTATCGGGGTGCGGCGAAATCCTTTCAACCGTGGCCCCCATAACGGCAAGATCATGAGCTGCGATATCCTGCATACGGTTGAGGGCGGCGGTATCATAGCTAGGGCTTTCACACAAGACCCATTGCTGCAGACCGGCAAGCATCGCCTCGGCATCAAAATCAAGCTGGGTAAAATCCATCACTGGTCACTCTTTCATTGTTATCCGCGATTGTTACCGCCATTTTTATCTGCGGGCGTCACTGATCGCTTAAAGGCTAAACCGTGCCATTGGGTGACGACAAGGTACAAAACGCATCCGCCGCTAATAGTCGTGACTGGTATAACGTCGTGACTGGTATAACGTCGTGACTGGTATAACTGGGCCAAACCTGTTTATGCTGGTTCCTGTTGGGAATGACAAAAGAGCAAACTGATGCATGGTAAGGGAGTTTGTCGATGCCAGACTGTATGATTTCGGCGCCACAGCCTGAGGCGGTAGAGGCTGGGCTTGAGGTGTTCAAGGCCGGCGGAAATGTAATGGATGCGGCCATTGCGGCAGCCATGGTGCAGACCGTGGTGGACCCTCAAATGTGCGGCATTGCCGGTTTTGGGGCGATGCAGATCATGATGCCCGAAACGGGTGTCAACGGCTTTATCGATTTTCATGGCCGGGCACCACTGGCAACAACAGCCGATATGTGGACGAATCTGATCGAACGTGAATGCGATGACGGGTTTGGCTTTGTACTGACCGGGCGGGTTAATGAATTCGGGTATCAGTCAATGACCTCGCCAATGACCTTATGCGCTTTTGACCATGCTTTGAAACAATATGGGACGATGTCGCTTGGACAGGTGATGGCGCCGGCGATTGACTATTGTGTGAATGGTTTTGCGGTCCGGCCACGGGTTCACGCCTTTTGGATGCAGCCAGCGCAGGCCGGGCGCATGGAACGGGTGGCGGTGGTCAATAAATTGCCGGCGGCCCGCAAGATATATCTGGATGCCCAAGGTGAACTTCTGAAAATCGGCGATATCCTGAAAAACCCTGATCTTGGGCGCACCTATCAACGCATTGCTGACGAGGGGATTGACCTATTTTACAGCGGTGCAATCGCCGATCAGATCGAGGCTGATATGAAAGCCAATGGCGGGCTGTTGACCAAACAGGATCTTGCTGCCTGCACCCCGATCGAAACCCCGCCGCTGACCGGTACTTATCGCGGTTTCGATATTGCCACCAACCAGTTGCCCGGCGGCGGTTTGATGGTGCTGGAGATGCTGAATATTCTGGAAAATTTTGACCTTGCCAGTATGGGCCATAACACAGCGGCCTATATTGCCACCGTCGCCGAAGCGATGAAATATGCGACCATCGACAAGGGCCGGCATATGGGCGATCCGGCGTTTGTCAAGGTACCGGCAGCTGAATTGGCGTCTAAACACTATGCTGCCGCACTGGCCGCCCGTATTCGCGCCGGCGACAAGGCGCATGTTGAACGGTTGAACAGCGGCGCCCCGGAAAGCAAGGATACAACGCATCTTGTGGTCGCCGATCGCGATGGCAATATCGTCAATCTGACCCATTCGCTTGGGTCCAGTTCCGGGGTGATTACCGACGGCCTTGGTTTTATGTATAACAACTGCATGATGGTGTTTGACCCTCGGCCTGGTCATGCCGGGTCATTGGCGCCGGGCAAGGCGCGCTTTACCGCCTTATGCCCGACCATTTTGTCGCAGAACGGGCGGCCAAGGCTGGCGCTTGGCGCGCCCGGTGGCACCACCATCACCATGGGGGTTCTGCAAACGATCTTGAATGTGGTCGATTTTGGCATGACCGCGCATGAGGCGGTTTCGGCACCGCGTTTTTGCGTGACCTCGGATCGGATCGAATTGACCAACCGTATTTTCAGGTCGGTAGAGGCCGATCTGAATGCCGCCGGCTATGAAACGGTGCGCTATGCGGCAAGTTATGTCACCCCCTTGCTGCATGCAATCCGTATGACCGATAGCGGGCTTGATGGCGGGGCCGACCCGGCCGGCGACGGGATGGCTGCCGCCTGCTGACGGACGCCGGTCTAAAGGCCGCTTTTGGTTGGTGCCTTGGCAAGCGCCAGAATGGTGCGGGCAATGAAGCGGGCGCGTTCGGCAAGGCTGTCGATCTGCATCCATTCATCAGGCCGGTGGTAATTGCCGCCAACCGGACCGACCCCGCAAATGACCGGGGTGCCGGCCGCCGCAATAAAACCGCTATCCGCGCAGCCGCCCGAATGTTCGCCGGCAACGCTGACGTTGTCACGTGCCGCCGCGTCCTGATAAAGTGCGAATAATTCGGCTGATTGGGCCGATGGGTTCAACGGGTGAAACTCGCCTCTGATCGCCAGTGATGACGTTGTGCCGTCAGTTGTCGTGGTCTCGCAAATCGCCCGTACCTTGTTCAAAATTTGGTCGCGGTCGCCACTGTCCCGATAGCGGATATCGATGCCACAACTGGCCTCGGCAGCCACGGTGTTGACCGATTGTCCACCGCTGACAAGACCGACATTGACGGTGATCCCGCGGCCAAGATCGGTCAGCGCATGCAGGGCCTGAACTTTGCGCGCCAGCTCTTCGATGGCGCTTCGCCCGTCTTCGAAAAATCCCCCGGAATGCGCGGCGACCCCAGCAATCTCGCAATGGCAGAAAATGCCGCCCTTGCGCCGGGTCACGATATTACCGTTTGGACGGCTTGGCTCGCTGTTAAAGGCAAGACGCGCCTTTTCCGCTTCGGCAATGATCACATCTTTTGAACTTGGCGAGCCGATTTCCTCATCGCCTGTGAAAAGACCAACAAGCGGGTTCGGGTGGCCGCCAAATTTATGGAACGCTGCCAGGACAAATGCATTGATCACTAGCCCGGGTTTCATATCGGCAACACCGGGCCCAAACGCCTTGCCGTCTTCGGTGCGAAACGGCCGCTTGGCAACCTCGCCGGTCGGGAACACCGTATCGCGATGCCCGCACAGTAAAATTGGCCGGTTGCCATCGCCACCCGCAACAATGGCCCGTATCGCATCACCATGCGTGTCCAGCCCGATCGTTTCATGTGGGATGTCATGCGACTCAAAAAAGGCGATCAGCTGTGCGCCGACCCGGTCAACGCCGGCCTTGTCAAAGCTGTTGCTGTCGATATCGACAAGCGTGCCAAGCAGCGCCAGCATATTGTCTTGTTGCGAATCAAGCCAATCAATTAGCGGTTCAGTCATGGTCTATCCTTTTTCTGGCGGGGGTACAGGCCCGGCATTGCCGGCGCGCGCCTCGCGCCGTTCACGCCGGATCACATAAAATGACGAGGCAAAAATAATGCTGGCGCCAACCCAGGTCCAAAGGTCGGACAATTCGCCAAACATCAGCCAGCCAAACAGCACCGCAAACGGCAAACGGGCGTAATCGATGCCGGCAACGAAAGACGCATCAGCCAGCTTGTAGGCCTTGACCAAGGTGATATGGCCGATCACAGCCGCCGGTCCGGTGCCAATAAGAATCAACCAGACGGTGCTGTCCGGCCATTCCCAGACAAACAATGCCGGCATCAGTGCCATTGGCATCATAATCAGATGCGATATGAACACGATCACCAACGGGTTGTCGCGGCGGGTCAGATGCTTGATGATCAGCGCCGAGCAGCCCATCGCAACGGCTGAAAAAATGGCGACCATATGGCCAAGGGTGATCTCGACAATGCCCGGACGAATGATAATTAGCGCCCCGACAAAGCCAACCGCAATCGCCAGCCAGCGGCGAATCCTGACCGTTTCACCAAGCACCATCGCTGCCCCTATTGTGGTGAATAATGGCGCTAGAAAGCTGAGCGCGGTTTGCTCGCCAATCGGGATCAATGTGACCGCGTAGAACCACGTCCACATTGCAATAATGCCGGACACAGAGCGCAGGAAATATGTTTTGAGCTGGGTGGTTGACAGGCTGCCAATGCCAGCATGAAGCACCATCGGCAGCATCACCAGAAAGGCGAAAAACAGGCGGCAAAACACCGTCTGTAGCGCATTCACCTCATACTGGCCAAGAAGACGCCCCATGCCGGCCAGAAGCGATAGCGCAACACACGAAATCAGCATCCAGAACGCTGATTGAATGGCCGTATCTTGGCCTTCAAGGCGGCGCAAAAAGGGCCCGGATTGTAACGGTGACGGTTTGGTCAAAACATGGTCCGACAGCGGCAAGAGGCAGGTATATACAGCCGTTGATTTGCGAAATAATGAAAATGAGTATGTGCTTTTGCCAGCGATGATGCAAGGCCGGATCCCGACCTGACGGGCAACCAAAATGGCTTGGCAAGGCGAAACTCCTGTGTTTAGACTAACAACGGTAACAACCTCAATGTGATTAAACCGCATCAAAAAGGGAGGGGAGTAAAGTTATGAAACGGTCATATAAAATGCCGCTTGTCACAGTCGCTTTGGCGGTGGGTTTGTCGTCGGGTGCCTATGCGGGCAAGTCTGATGATACTTTGAATATTGCGTTCGACCGCGAGTTGGAGTCGGTTGACAATTACTACAACACAGCGCGTGAAGGGATTGTGATTTCCCGCATGGTATGGGACGGGCTACTCTATCGCGATCCGAAGACGAATGAATATTTACCAAATCTTGCCACCAGCTTTAAATGGGTTGACTCGACGACCCTGCAATTCGATTTGCGCCAAGGTGTGAAGTTTCACAATGGTGAGCCTTTTGACGCCGATGATGTGGTTTTTACCCTGAATTATCTGGCTGACCCGGCGAATGGCGCCAAGCCACAGAATAACGTCAATTGGTGGAAAAATGCGGAAAAGCTGGGTGACTATAAGGTTCAGCTGAACCTTAAAACCGAATTTCCCGCGGCGCTGGAGTTTCTTTCCGGCCCGATCGTGATGTATCCAAATGAATATTACAGCAAGGCCGGTCCGGAAGGCATGGCGCTGAAGCCGGTTGGCACAGGCCCCTATCAGGTCACCAGTGTTGAGCCTGGCAAGCGCTACCGTATGAAGAAATATGACGGCTATCATGCCGGCAGCCCAAAAGGCAAAGCCAGCATCGGCAATATCGTCATCCGCACCATTGCCGAAAGTAACACCCAATTAGCCGAATTGTTTTCGGGTGGTATTGACTGGATCTGGAAGGTCAAGCCTGATCAGGCTGAACGCATCAAGGCCCAAGGTCAGTTTACGGTGAAAAATTCATCGACCATGCGGATTGGTTATCTGAATTTTGATGCATCAGGACGGCACAGCAAGAACCCGATGAATGATGTTCGGGTCCGCCGGGCGATTGCCCATGCGATTGACCGTGAGGGGATTGTCAAGGCGTTGGTGAAGGGCGAGTCAATCGTCGTTGACTCACTGTGCTTCCCATCACAGTTTGGCTGCACCAGCGATGTGCCAAAATATGATTATAACCCGGAAAAAGCGAAAAAGCTGTTGGCCGAAGCGGGCTATCCAAACGGCTTTGAAACACCGTTTTTGGCCTATCGCAACCGTGATTATGCCGAAGCGATGATCAGCAATCTGAATGCTGTCGGAATCACCACCAAATTTGAGTATCTGAAATACGCCGCTTTCCGCGACAAGGTGCAGGACGGCGCATCGCCGTTCAATTTTGGAACATGGGGATCTTATTCGATCAATGATGTATCGGCCATCACAAGCCATTTCCAAAAGGGGACAAAGGACGATTATGCGCGGGATCCGGAAGTCATCAAACAGTTGGAAATTGGCGACACATCGGTCGATGCGAAGGTGCGTAAAGATGCCTATAAGGCCGCACTGACCCGTATTGCGGACCAAGCCTATATGTTCCCGCTGTGGTCCTACAACACCAACTACGCGTTCACCAAAGATGTGGATTTCACGCCAACACCGGATGAAATCCCACGCTTCTTTACCGCAACGTGGAAGTAATGTGACGATCATCTACCCGCCCCAACACTGCTGGGGCGGGTATCTTTTTTGGGGACTTGAGCCGGGGACAGGCTGATATGCTCTATTATAGTTTGAAGCGGTTTGCGTTGGCGCTTTTGGTCGCTTTGACCGTATCGCTGATCAGCTTTAGTCTTCTCTATATTTCCAGCGACCCGGCGATTGCGATGGCGGGGGAAACGGCAACCGACGCCGATATCGAGGCCATCAGGCAGCTCTATGGGTTTGACCGACCCATCCTTGTTCAATATTTCGACTGGCTGCAGCGTGCCTTGGCGGGCGATCTTGGCCAAAGCTATTATTTCCGGACCAATGTCAGCGCGCTGATTGCTGAACGCTTGCCAACCACCATGACCCTTGGCGTAACAGCTATCTTGTTTGCGATTACCTTGGCGGTGCCGTTGGGCGTGGCGGCGGCCATTCGTCCGAATAGCCTTATCGACCGGATTGCGCTGTTTTTGTCGGTGATGGGCCAAGCGCTACCCAGCTTTTGGTTTGCGCTGATGCTGATTGTGCTGTTGTCGGTCAATTTACGTTTGTTGCCGACATCGGGATCGGATACATGGCTTCATCTGGTGATGCCAACGGTTGTTCTTGGCTATTATGCGGCGCCGGCAATTATGCGTCTGACCCGCACCGGCATGCTGGAAGTGTTGAGTACTGATTACATCCGCACCGCCCGGGCCAAAGGATTGCGGCCGCCGGTTGTGTTGTTCAAACATGCGTTGCGGAACGCGATCATTCCCGTGGTCAGCCTCGCCGCGGTTCAATTTGGCTTCATGCTTGGCGGGTCGATTGTTGTTGAAACGATTTTTGCGCTGCATGGCGCCGGCTTTCTGGCGTGGGAGTCAATCACCCGTAATGATCTGCCAACGGTCCAAGGGCTGATTTTGGTGTTCTCGCTATTTTATATCGTGTTGACCTTTTTTGCCGATCTGATCAATGCGTGGCTTGATCCGCGCATTCGCATTAACTGATAGGGACTAGCCGCGCGCATGGCTTCATCGTCTAAATCCGAACCTGTCAAAATTGCTGCGCCGCTATGGGGCCGCAGCTTGCGTCATCAGGGAGTGGTGATTGGCGCGTTGATAGTTACCACGGTTGTGCTGATTGCCCTTTGTGCGCCGCTGATTGCGCCGCATGATCCCTATTATCAGGATTTGCTGGCCAGGTTAAAGCCACCAGTTTGGGATGATCGGGGCAGTTGGGACCATATTCTTGGCACCGATCATTTGGGCCGCGATTATTTATCACGGCTGATCTATGGGGCCCGTATTTCGTTGTTAATCGGCATTGGGGCGGCGCTGATATCGGGTTTGATTGGTACCATCATGGGCGTCATGGCCGGCTATTTCGGCGGCCGGGTCGATATGGTGGTGACGTTCTTGATCACGGTTCGTCTGTCAATGCCGGTGGTGTTGGTCGCGCTGGCTGTGGTGGCGATTGTTGGCGGGTCACTTCAGGTGGTGATCATGGTGCTTGGGCTGTTGCTGTGGGACCGGTTCGCGGTGGTGATGCGATCATCAACCTTGCAGATTCGATCGATGGATTATGTCGCGGCGGCACAGGCGGTTGGGTGTTCGACCACGCGGGTGCTGATGACCGAGATTATGCCGAATGTGGTCAATAACCTGATCGTGATTGCGACTTTGGAAATGGCGCATGCGATTATTCTTGAAGCTGCCTTGTCCTTCCTTGGGCTTGGCGTGCAACCGCCGCTGCCGTCATGGGGGCTGATGGTGTCCGAAGGCAAGGACATGATGCTGTTTGAGCCTTGGCTTATTACCATTCCCGGAGTTGCGTTGTTCTTGCTTGTCCTGTCGATCAATCTTCTTGGTGACGGGGTGCGCGACATTACCGCACCGGAAAACCGGAATTAGAGGGACAGATGACCGATCATGTGTTGAATGTAAAGAATCTGTCAGTTGATATTCCGCTTGCCGATGGCGTGCTTCATGCGGTTGACGGGATCGATATTCATGTCGACCGCGGCGAAACCTTGTGCATTGTCGGGGAGTCTGGATGTGGCAAATCGCTGACCTCGCTGGCGATTATGGACCTGTTGCCAAAAAAGGCGATTCGGACCTTGGCGGCGCTTGATCTTGGCGGCGAGAGCATCCTTGATTATTCCGAACGCCAAATGTCGGATATCCGCGGCAACCGTATGGGGATGATTTTCCAAGAACCGATGACCAGCCTCAATCCGGCCTTTACCATCGGTAATCAGATGGTCGAGACCTTGCGCCGGCATCGCAATATCAGCGGCCGCGCGGCGCATGATCTTGCCAAACATATGTTAGAAAAGGTCGGTATCACGGCGGCCGCGCAGCGGCTAAATCAATATCCGCATCAACTGTCAGGCGGGTTACGACAACGGGTGATGATTGCGATGACATTGCTGTGCGAACCGGAACTGATTATCGCCGATGAACCGACAACAGCGCTGGATGTGACCATTCAGGCACAGATCCTGTTACTGCTTCAGGAGTTACAGACCGAATTTGACATGGGGCTGATCTTGATCACCCATGATCTTGGCGTGGTGGCGCGCATCGCAACGCGTGTGGCGGTGATGTATGCCGGCCAGATCGTCGAACAAGGTACGGTCGAGCAAATTTTTGACAATCCGATGCATCCTTATACACGCGGGCTGATGCAGTGCATTCCGGTGCCTGGCAAAACCCGCCCAGGCGAGCCGCTGGGATCGATCCCCGGTATGGTGCCGTCATTGATTGGCCGCTTTACCGGTTGCCGTTTTGCCGATCGGTGCAGCCTTGTCACCGACGCGTGCCGCAGTGATGATATTGCACTCCGCGATGCTACTGCCGCAACGCAGGCCTATCGCTGTATTCTTGACCCCCGCGCAATGGCAAAGGTGGCGTGATGACCGAGGTGATGATCAATGCCAGCGGCGTAACCCGCAATTTTTCAATTTCGCGCGGTATGTTCCGTGGCAAGCAGCTGTTGCGTGCGGTAAATGGTGTCGATTTGACGGTCACCCGGGGCGAGGTGCTGGCGCTGGTTGGTGAATCCGGGTGCGGCAAAACCACATTGGCGAAAATTCTGCTGGGCCTGTTGCCGCAAACAACCGGCACCGTGTCGCTGTGTGGAACGCCCATTGACACGGTGCCGCGTCTTGCGCTGGCGCGCATGATCCAGCCGATTTTTCAAGACCCCTATTCATCACTTAATCCGCGGAAAAGCATTGGCAGCATCATTGGCCTGCCAATGCGGGTGCAGGGCGAAAATGACCAGCAATTGATCGACCGGCGGGTTGAGGAAACGATGGATTTAGTAGGCTTGCCGCCACGGCTGCTAAACGCCTTTCCCAATCAGCTATCGGGCGGACAGCGCCAGCGCGTGGCGATTGCGCGGGCGCTTGTCAATCGCCCGCAAATTGTTGTCTGTGACGAGCCAACCTCAGCGCTTGATGTATCGGTGCAATCGCAAATATTGAATCTACTGAATGACCTGCGCCAAGAGCTTAACCTGACCTATATCATCATCAGCCACAATCTGGCTGTGGTCGAACATATCGCCAGCCGGGTCGCGGTGATGTATCTCGGCCGCATTGTCGAACAGGCCGATACCGCCAGCCTGTTTCAAAATCCGCAACATCCCTATACGCGGGCGCTGCTTGATTCGGTTCTGACACCCGATCCGCATTTGGGCCTGCCCAATACCCAGCTTGGCGCCAGCTATCCAAACCCGATTGACCCGCCAAGCGGTTGCGCCTTTCACCCGCGTTGCGTAAACGCCATGCCGCATTGCGCCGCGCGCGCTCCATCAGGCCAGACGCATAAGGCCGCCTATGTGGAATGCCATCTATATGATGTCACCGAAACCGCCAAGGCGGGGTGATCAGCCTTTCAGCGCCGCCAGATCTGGCAACGGGCGTTTGGTCGCATCATGCCGCGCCAATACGCTTTCCAATCCTTTAGCTACTTCGGCCACCAGCCGGTCATTGCCAGGCGCACTCAAAATCTGAATACCAAACGGCATGCCGGCATGGTCAAGCCCGCATGGGATCACCGCACCACAAGCCAGCGCCATGGTTGGCAGATAGGTAATCGCCAGCCAGCGCATATAGGTTTCCATAGAGGTGCCGTCAATCTCGGTTACCGACCATTGGTCATGCGGAAATGGTGTCGATGATGCGGCCGGACAAATCACCACATCGACATCGCCAAACAGGTCAAGCCAGTGGCGGGCAATGCGGCTTTGCTGAAGATGCGCTTCGGCCACATCGGCAAGTCTATAGGCCAACCCCCGATCAACATTGTCAACGACATTTGGGCTAAGCTGGTCACGATGATCGCGCACCCGGGCGCCGTGCGCGGCAACAAAATTGACCCCCCGCAATACCTCAAAGCAGTTATGCCCGTCGGTAAAGTCCGGATTGGCGTCAATCGCTGCCGCAAAATGGTGACGGAACAGGGCGGTGCGGGCGCTGAATATATCGCGGTACGCGTTCGATAGCGGCGCGGCACCCAAATCCGCCGAGATCATCGCGCGGATGCTGCCCAAATCGGCCGCTTCAAGCGGCGCGTATAATTCGTCATCAAGGGCGGTTGCAAATGGGTCATGCGGGTTCGGACCAGCTTGGGCTTGTAACAGCATATAGGCATCATCAACCGTCCGTCCCATCGGGCCAAGAACCGAAAACGGCAATAGCCCGACAGGGCGTCCTTCAGCCGCCACCAGACCGGGGCTGGGGCGCAAGCCAACAACACCGCAAAAGCTGGCGGGTGTACGAAGGCTGCCCCCGTAATCGGAGCCGCTGGCCAGCGGCACCATACCGGTGGCCAATGCCACCGCTGACCCGCCCGATGATCCCCCACAAGTTTTCACCGGATCAAACGGATTGCCGGTGGCCCCAAACACCAGATTACGGGTGTTGGCACCAGCCCCGAATTCAGGCGTGTTGGTTTTGCCGATGATGATCCCGCCAGCACCACGCATATTGGCGACAACGCCTTGGTCATGTGCCGGAATATGGTCGGCATAGAGCTTTGAACCGGATGTGGTGCGAATGCCTGCGGTGGTCTCCAAATCCTTGATGCCAAGCGGCAGGCCATGCAACAGGCCCAGTTCTTCGCCGTCAAGAACGGCCTTTTCGGCGTCGCGTGCCTCGTCTCTGGCCCGGTCATAGCTTTTGGTTACAATCGCATTCAGGCGACCATCGATCGACTCAATCCGTTCAATGCACGATTCGACAAGTTCAACCGGCGAAATATCTTTACGGCCGATCATGGTGCGTAATTCGGTGGCGGTCAGATCACACAAATCCGGCATGGTTTTTCAGGTCCTTTATTAAGAGTTCATAGAGGGCTTTTAGCCGCGGGAGGCTGTGTTGAAGGGTGTGTTGCCGGCTCCAAGGTCCCACCACAGGCCGGTCATCAGCCGCAAGGCGCTATGGGTTGTGGCTTCTAAAATATGTTCATTGGGCGCATGCTGTGAACAGCCAGCATAGGAATGCGGCACCCAGATTGTCGGCAGGCCCAACACATCGGCAAACACTTCATTCGGCAAGGACCCACCCAGATTCGGAATCACCGCAATCTCGGCTTCATGGGTATCGCTTAACGAGGCAACCGCCCATTGTGCCCAGGGATGGTCCGGGTCAAGCCGGGTTGCATACATCGGATCACGTTCGGCAATCAGCTCTATATCGGTAAAGCCATGCTTGTCGAGATGGGTGCGAAGTAACGGCATTAGCTGGTTGACATCGGTGCCGACCACGTAGCGTAAATGCCCGTAGGCCACGGCTGATGGCGGAATCGCATTGGCCGGAGATTGCGGGTTGCCGGTTTCATAGGCGCGGACCTCGAATGTGTTGCTGGCAAAGACGCGTTCGGCCGGTGTCATGTCAGGCTCGCCCCAGTGGGGGTTCATGGTCGGGGCATTTTCGCCGCCGCCAACCTCAAGCTTGGCAATCGCCGCGCGCACCGAATTGGGGATATGCGTGTTGCGCCATCCCTCGACCAGGATTTTGCCATTGCGGTCGATCATGCTGGCAATCGCATGCGCCATCACCACGCCGGGGTTGGTCAGCAACCCGCCCCAATTGCCGGAATGATGGCCGCCGGCATGCACATCAAGCCGCATGGTGAAATTGAATACACCGCGTGATCCCATAAACATTGTCGGTTTGTCGGGATGCAGGCGCGGACCGTCCGAGGCGATAAATACATCAGCCGCAAACAACTGTTTGTTGGCCGCACAAAATTCCTTTAGTCCCGGCGAGCCGCGTTCTTCGCCCATTTCAATCAACAGGATGACGTTGAACCCCAGCGCCCCACGCGTTTCCAACACCGTTTTGAGGGCGGCAAGGTTGATCGTATGCTGGCCCTTATTGTCGGCGGTGCCACGGCCATACCAACGATTGCCGGCTTTGGTGATAACCCATGGGTCAACATCATTGTCCCATCGGCCATCAAAACCGGGCACCACATCGCCATGCCCGTAGGTCATAACCGTTGGCAGGTTGTCACCTTCTTGGCGACGCGCCACTAAAATAGGTCCGGCATCAGCGCGCGGGTTGGGGTAGGTTTCGCATGCAAAGCCGATATCGGTCAAATAGGGGATCAAATCTTCCTCAAGATAGGCGGCAAGGGCCGGCCCGCTGTCGGGGCGAACACTTTCGGTTCGATAGGCAACCCGGCGCGCCAGTTCGGCTTCAAACATGCCATCATGAAAATAGGAATCAATCTTCGCCAGCGCTTCGTTACGTCCCATTGACCGTCTCCCCAAAACTCATCTCTTTACCGGCAGGCCTGTCGGTGCAAACCAATGTAGGACTAGGGTACAGCGATTGCGGGATCGTTGGAAAGCTAATTGTTATGCGTCACAGGCAACGCCGCTTTATAATCGCTAAAGAAAACGCCACCAGGCGGTTTTTGCATTTGTATCTGCTATCAATTTGGATTTTACTTTCATCTGGTATAGGCGATGCGGCGCGCCGGCTTTTGGCTTGCTCGTGACGCCATCAATAGCATCAGGGGTGTGGTGATCATGCAAAATGAAGAGCAAATCTGGAATCTAGTCGACGCAAAAAAAGAGGCCTTTATTGCCTTGTCCGACCGTGTTTTTGAAACACCCGAAACCCTCTATAACGAATATGCGTCAGTGGCCGAGCATGTGGCCGCATTGAAAGAGCAAGGCTTTGCCGTCACTGAAGGCATTTGCGGTATGCCGACCGCGGTGATGGGCGAGGCTGGTACCGAAGGACCGGTGATTGCAATTCTTGGCGAGTTTGATGCCTTGCCAGGCCTCAGCCAAGAGCCGGGGCGGGCCGAACATAGTCCTGTCGAGTCGGGGGGCAACGGCCATGGCTGTGGTCATAATCTGCTTGGCGCGGCGTCATTGCTGGCGGCAACAGCGGTCAAGGACTGGCTTGCCGAAAATGGGGTCAAGGCACGTGTACGTTACTACGGCTGTCCGGCCGAAGAAGGCGGTGCGGCGAAAACCTATATGGCGCGCGATGGACTGTTTGATGATGTCGACGCGGCGATTTGTTGGCATCCGTCAACTTTTAACGCGGTCCAGCATGGCCATTCATTGGCCAATACCCGCATAGATTTCACCTTTCATGGCAAGGCGGCGCATGCCGCTGCGGCTCCGCATCTGGGACGAAGCGCCCTTGATGCGTGCGAGCTGATGAATGTCGGGGTAAATTATATGCGCGAGCATATGCCGGACTCGGCGCGTATCCATTATGCCTATCTTGATGTGGGCGGGGTTGCGCCCAATGTCGTTCAGGCCAAGGCGACAGTGCGGCAACTGATCCGCGCCGGTGATTTAATGACGTTGCGTGGCCTTGTCGAACGGGTGCGTAACATAGCCGACGGGGCGGCGCTGATGACCGGCACAACGGTTGAAACGCGAGTTTATTCGGGCGTATCCAATCTGGTTGGCAACCGGCCATTGGAAGAGGCGATGCAGCGCGAATTTGACAAGCTGGGACCGGTTGATTTTGACGCTGATGACGCCGTATTTGCCAATGAAATTCGCGGCACGCTGACCAAAGACGACATTGCGGCAAGCTTTCAGCGTGCCGGCATTGAAACACCACCAGACCTGCCTTTGTGTGATTTTGTAGCGCCGCTTGATCGGGTAAGCAAAGGTGGTGAGGGGTCAACCGATATGGGCGATGTCAGTTGGGTGGTGCCAACGGTTCAGGCGCGGGTTGCGACATGCGCGGTGGGCACCCCGTTTCACACTTGGCAAACCGTCACCCAAGGCAAGGCACCAGCCGCGCATAAGGGCATGGTTCACGCCGCCAAGGTGATGGCCGCAACCGCATCAGTGTTGATGCAATCGCCCGACATACTAAAAGCCGCCAAGGCGGTGCATGACGAACGGCAGGCCAAAACGCCATATCAATGTCCAATCCCGCCAGAGGTCAATCCGCCGATCCTGCCGCGCCCAGCCAAAGGGCAAAACAAATAGCGGCCGAAACAGCTGGGGCCAAAAAAGCTAGGGGATTATGCGAACCGGTTTTAGGCTAGTTTGGCCTCGGCCAGCCGTACCCAGAAGCTGGCGCCTATTGGCAGTAAGTCGTCATTGAAGTCAAAATGCGGGCTGTGCAGGTTTTCCGAATCCTCGCCCGCCCCAAGCCAGATATAGGCTCCCGGTTTTTCGGCAAGCATATAAGAAAAATCCTCGGCGCCCATCACCGGTGTCATGCCGGTTTCAAGCCCTTCTTGTCCCAACATATCGGCAATAATGTCACGCGCGAACAGGGCGTCGGCTTCATGGTTGATGGTTGGCGGATAGCCGGGGCGCAATTCAACCGATGCTGTGCAGCCCAGTGTCGCCACCGCATTGTTGGCCACCGTTTCAATGTCGGCGATCATCCGGCTTCGGGTTTCGGCGCGCATGGTGCGCAAGGTGCCGCCGATGGTGGCGCTCGCCGGGATAACATTATAGGCGCTTCCGGCGTCAAGCCGGGTCAGCGAGATAACGGCCTGATCAAACGGGTCCAATTGCCGCGATATCAGTGTTTGTATCCCCATGATACACATGCCGGCGGCGGCGACCGGATCACTTGTCAAATGCGGCATCGCGGCGTGGCCACCCTTGCCGGTGATTGTCACAATAAAAATATCGGCGCCCGCCATGGCCGGACCGCAATGCGATACCGCCCGCCCGACCCCAAGACCGGGCCAGTTATGCATGCCCCAGACCGAATCCATCGCAAATTTGTCAAACAGCCCGTCGGCAATCATTGATCTGGCGCCGGCATTGCCTCCCTCTTCGGCCGGTTGAAAAATGCAATAGACGGTGCCGGTAAAATTGCGGGTCGCGGCAAGATGGCGCGCCGCCGCCAAAAGCATGGTGGTATGGCCGTCATGGCCACAAGCATGCATCCGGCCGTCCCGCCGCGACGCATAGGGAAGGTTGGTTTCCTCGGACATCGGCAGCGCATCCATATCGGCGCGAAGGCCAATGGCACCGCCGCCAGCCTTACCTTTGATCACCCCGACAAGACCAGTGCGGCCAAAGCCCCGATGAACCTCGATGCCAAAACTTTCCAGCTTGGCCGCGACAAAATCGGATGTGTCCTTTTCCTCATAGGCAATTTCTGGATTTTGGTGCAAATGACGGCGCCATGATGCCAATTCATCGCGGTCGGTTTCAAGCTGTTCGATCAGATCCATTTCAACTTTCCTAATCGCTTGTGGGTGATGGCAGGACTGTGCCATGCTCGACTATAGCCACCTATTCACGCCTGACTCAAGAGTCCAGTTAAACCGGTTTTGGGCAGGGTGAACAAACCAATTGGAACGAAGAGATCTGAAAAAGCGTGACTGATTACCTGACCTATTGCGACCTGGCCCGTATTGCCGAGCGGATCGATTGCCTGGCCACGATGACCGAACCGGGGCGGCCCTATAGCCGCCTTGTTTTCAGCCCTGAATTCGACACGGCGCGGGCGTGGCTGGAACAGCAATTTTTGGCGGCGGGTCTTGCCTGTCATGTTGATGACGGGGGCAGTCTTGTCGGGGTGCGGCGCGGTATGAGGTCAGACAAAAAGGTGATTATCGGATCGCACATTGATACCGTGCCTGCTGGTGGCCGGTTTGACGGCATTGCCGGCATAGTGGCCGCGCTTGAGGTGGTGCATCACCTGAATGACGCCAAGATTGATCTGCCGTTTGATCTGGAAATTGTCGATTATTTGGGTGAAGAGCTGAATGTCTGGGGCACATCCTGCCTTGGCAGCCGTCATATGGCCGGTTTGGTCACCGCCGAGATGCTGGACAGGGTTGATGCGGCGGGGCGCCGACTTGGCGATGAAATTGCCCGCCTTGGCGGCAGCGGCCGGCCACAAGGTGAACGCCGCGCTGACGCCGACACTATTATCGCCTGTCTTGAACTGCATATCGAACAGGCAACAAGCCTTGAGTCACACGGCTGTGACATTGGCGTGGTCACTGGCATTCCTGGTATTTACCGATATGCGATTGACGTGACCGGGCAGGCCGGCCACAGCGGCACAACGCAAATGGCAGGTCGCCGCGATGCGCTAGTCGCCGCGGCTGATATTATCGCGGCCACCAGCGCCTTGGCTACGGCGATTGCCAGCGATGATAATCAGCATTTTGTTGCAACGATCGGCAAGATTGACGTGTTCCCAAACGGGGCGGCGATCGTGCCGGGGGCGGCACAGATGACGCTCGATTTGCGTGCCGCAAGTGAGCAGGGGCGGCTACGGTTTCTTGACCAGTTTGAAACACATCTTGTCAGCGTGCGGGCCACGCGCCAATGCGCGATTGAGGTCCGGCCGCTTGCCGCGGCCCCGCCAGCACCGATGGATCCTGGCCTGCAACAATTATTGGCGGAGAGGGCCACCGCATTGGGTCTTAAATCGATGTCGATATCGAGCGGGGCCGGGCATGATACCGCGCATCTATCGCGTATTGCGTCAGCGGCGATGATTTTTATCCCCTGCCGCGATGGGCTAAGCCATTGCCCGGAAGAATTTGCGACGACCGACGCGATCGCTAAAGGCGCCGCGGTGCTGGCACTGGCGGTGCTGGAGCTGGCGGTGGATTAAGGCGGTGGATTACGCGGACGGCTTGTCACGCCTGATCATTCAGGTGACATGCGGCAAAATGTGCCGGAGCAATTTCCTGCAAGGCCGGCCGTTCCGCGCGGCAGCGGTCGGTTGCGAATTTGCAACGCGGGTGAAAATGGCAGCCGCTTGGTGGTGACAGGGGAGACGGGATCTCGCCACTGATCGGTTCATAGTCGCGCCGGCCTACCTCAAGCCGCGGCACCCCTTCAAGCAGGGCGTTGGTATAGGGATGGTTCGGTTGTTTCAAAAACGCCGCGATCGGCGCGGTCTCGACAACGCGGCCAAGATACATCACGATTACCCGGTCTGAAATATGCTCGATCACGCCAATATCATGGCTGATGAAAAGATAGGTCAAATTGTACTGATCTTTCAATTCGACAAACAGATTGAGAATTTGTGCCTGAATAGACACGTCCAATGCGGCAATCGATTCGTCACAAACCAGAAATTCAGGCGATACAGCCAAGGCTCTAGCAATGCCAACACGCTGCCGCTGGCCACCTGAAAATTGGTGCGGGTATCGTTCCATTACATCCGGGTCAAGGCCAACGCGTTGCAACATACCGGCCGCAAAATCGCGCTTGTCGGCATTGGTGATCAGCTTGTGATGGATCGGTGCCTCGGTGATGATATCGATCACACGTTTGCGCGGGTTCAGCGATGAGAACGGATCCTGAAAAATCATCTGAGTCCGCAGCGCTTCTGGAATAGACGGATTTTCAGCTTGGCTAGCATCAAATGACAGATGCCCTTTGGTTGGCGGCAAAATGCCGGCAATCATCCGGCCAAGGGTGGATTTGCCACAGCCTGACTCGCCGACAACCCCGACAATTTCCCCCTTGAACACATCAAACGAGACATCATCAACCGCATGGACGATTTCCTCGCGATAATCCTGCCCAAGCCGGTTCAACATCTTGGCAACCATGTCCAGTGGTTTGACAAAATCGCGCGACAGCTTTGATACGGTCAATAACGGTTTCATGTCCTGCCTCTGGCTTTACGGCTGGCGGTTTTAGATTTGGCGGTTTTAGATTTGGCGGTGTCCATATTATAGCAGCGTACCAGCCGGCCATCGGTGGTACGGGTGGCATCAGGTGGTTGCACGCTGCAGTCTGGCGTGGCGACGGTACAGCGGTTTTGAAACGCACAGCCGGCTGGCAAATTCAGCAAAGACGGCACCATGCCTTCGATCTGTTGCAGCGGTTGCCCGCGCTTGTTTTGGCCTGGCACGCTGCCAAGCAAGCCGCGGCTATAGGGGTGAAGCGGGTTGCCGATGACCACATCATTTGGCCCTTGTTCAACCACCCGGCCGGCATACATCACGCAAATACGTTCGGCAATGCCGGCCACCACCGCAAGATCATGCGTGATCCATAATAGGGCGGTTTTGGTTTCGCGGCACAACCGCTGCATTTCATGAATCACTTGGCCTTGAATGGTCACATCAAGCGCGGTTGTCGGTTCATCGGCGATAATCAGATCGGGCCGGTTCAGCATCGCAATCGCAATCGAAACGCGCTGGCGCATGCCGCCTGAAAACTGGTGTGGATAGGCGCGCATCCGTTCATCGGGCGACGAAATACCCACCAGCCCCAGCGCATCGCGCGCCCGCGCCCGTGCATCAACCCGGTTGGTCGTCTTGTCATGGGCCAGAATGGCCTCGACCATCTGGGTTTCAATGCGTAATACCGGATTTAAGGTCATCATCGGATCTTGAAAAATCATCGCAATCCGATTGCCACGAAAACCTTCCATCTGGGTGGCTGACATTTTGGTCAAATCCTGCCCTTTGAAATTGATCTCGCCGCCGACAATCCGCCCCGGTGCATCAACAAGCCCCATGATCGAAAAGCCGGTAATTGATTTGCCAGACCCTGACTCGCCGACAAGCCCGACAATTTCGCCAGCGCCAATATCAAAGCTGACACCATCAACCGCCTTCAAAACACCGGCCTTGGTAAAGAAATGCGTTTGCAGATTATTGATCTGAAGAATAGGCGCCATGGCTTGTCTATCTCTGCAAACGAGGGTTGAA